>JADZBU010000001.1 GCA_020851955.1 Chromatiaceae bacterium
CAGGGCGCTCCGGCTCAGCCCGGCCTCGTTCGCGATCAGGCCGCGGATCCGCTCAAGAATCCCGGCCGTGAAGGTTTGTCCGAAGAGCCTCATGCGGCCCTAGGCTACGGTCAGCGCGCGCCCGTGTTCAGTGTGTCCCATAGACAGCCTCGCGGGGGAGGGGTTGGGGAGAGGGGGAAGGCCCGCGGCGTAACCACCCTTCAGCATGAGAACCTGGCATCAGCCAGGTTTTTTGCGTTTTGGGCCCGACGATTGAGCGCGCCAGCCTGTCGTGATCCATGCCAGGCGGTGGCAGGGGCGGCGAGTGGTGAGGGAGCGAGCGATGCGGCAGCGACCGAACAGCCAAATTACGAAACAAAGCCAAATTACCCGGGGACTCGCATAGTATTATTTTCCCCTTGAAGTTTTGCGTTATTGGCCGCAAATGGCTTGATCATCAACCTCTTTTGAGGTTTCACTCATGCCCGAATCCTATCCCGAGCCCCCGTTTGCCGGCGGCGCTGCAGGCGCAGCTGCTGCAAGTGCATGGGGTCGAGGCGAGCGGGATCGAAGCGGTGGTCATCGCCGAAAACGGGAGCTGGCCGGCGTTGGTGGACCAGCATGTGCGGCTGTTCGACCAGTTGCTCGAGCAGCTGCACATCCGGGAACTGAGCCTGCTGGTCATGGAGAGCCAGACCTTGCCGACCCAGACGGATTTGCTGGGGCGCTACCAGACAGCCCTGGACAATGACTTTTTTAGGCGTTCAAGGCCCTGCGCGAGGCCCAATCCTGGCGTCAGGCCAAGGCGGAGCTGGCGGCGAGCGCGGTGCCCGAGGCGGGGGAGGGGTAATCTAGGACCCCCCGGGCATGGATCAAAGGGTGGCTCCTACTGGGTATGTGATCACACGGGGCGGAACATCGAACCAATCCCGGCCCTTCAGGTACGGCCGACAGAGCAGGGCATGCAGTTTGAGGGCGAAGTTGCTAGGCAGGTCTTGCGCGCAGGATGCGCAGGCTGGTGCCGCCCCGGAAGGCGGCAACTTCAAAAAACCCGCCATGCCAAAGCGCATACAGGGCGATTTCCTGCAGCATTTCCTTCAGCGCCTGCTCTTCCTGCACAGCGTTGGTGGCCGAATTGCGTTGCAGGCGTTTGCGCAACAAGTCGATCATGCCGGCGCCTCCCGCCGCAGCGCTGCAATGGCGGCGACCAGGCGCTTGTGGGCGTAGACCCGTTGCAGGGTTTGCCAGGTGGCGGCTGGGGTTGGCATCAGCAGGTCGGAGTCAAAGCGCATGGATTGCACCAGCGCACTGACGCTTTCGGCTTCGAGCTTTCGCAGGCAGACCAGATCCAGCAGCGCGCGCAATGGCTGCGCCACCAGGGCGGCCTGTCCGGCGAAGGTGTGGCGGTCGACGGCGTCCAGAAAGTGGCCCTGGCGCAGCGCCAGGGGGTAAAAGCGAAACAGCCCCAGGCTGGGATGGTTCACCTCCTGGCGCCGCCGGCCGGGCAGGACCGACAGGATCACGGGCACCGACTCGGGAATCCAGCCATGAAAGCTCAACGCGGTTTCGAACGAGACGTAGGAGCCGCTCACCAACGCCTGCGCCAGCACAAAGGGATGCGGCGGCTGGTGCTGCGATTGCAGTTGCAGGTGCAACCGCGGGGCCAGCAGATACAGCCCGCGCCGCAGTTGCAGCAACTCGCCATGCTGCAAAGCCCGGTTGACCAGGTTATAACGCCGCTGCGGCGTACCATCGAGCAGCCGCGCCAACTGCGCATGCGACACCACCCGCCCGGCCCAACCGGTCTGGATCAGTATTTCTGTCAGCGTCTGCATTCATGCAGCATACTTGCGGTTTATGAAAGTATCTAGTAATTACTGCATGGGTTGCCGGCCCATGCCTGCCACCGCGCCCTTATGAATTTCAAGAGTACCGGGCCACGCACGGTGGACGGCAAGGCGCGGGTCAGTGACAACGCCCGGTCGCATGGCTTTCTCAGCCATCATCTGCTTGTGGAGGGGGAGTCACCGGCGAAATTTGCCGCCCTGTTGGCGGCACTGGTGGCGGATTACCAGCCGGTCGGGGTCGTGGAGACGGGCCTGGTGGAGCAGGTAGCGATCGTGTTGTGGCGCAAGGCCCGCTTTGTCCGCGCCGAGACGGCGATGCGGGCGCATGCATCATGACCGCCGTCGGGGGATGAGCGGACCGGGGAGCGTATCGTCGCCATTCTGGAGCGGTTGGCTACCACCCCGCGGGGAGCAGTTACCGCCTCCGCGCACTCGACCACCCGCGCCAATCGCACCAGTGCATGATCTGGTAACGGCTGGTCCTTGTCTAACATTTCCTTCACGGCCATACTCTTGTACGGTTTATCTGTCCAACCACAGGCAGTCGGCCATGACCATCGAAACGACCTACAGCCAAGCCCGCGAGCAACTCAAGTCACTGATGGATCGTGTCGTCCAGGATCGTTAAGTCATCGTGGTTCGCCGCCGCTCCGGCGGCGACGTCAAGGGGTGGGGTCCACCTCAATCTGCTTATGGGAGATTGTTTTGTGCACAGCGCCTTTCACCAAATGGGCATAGACCGCCTGAGCGTCGCCGAGCGTCTGACCCTGGTTCAAGACATCTGGAACTCCCTTGAGGAGGACATCGAAAGGATGCCCCTGAATGAAGAGGAGCGGACGGTACTCCAATTACGTCTTGATGACGATGAAGCGCATCCTGATGACATTCTTGCATGGGAAACCATCAAGGCTGCCGCCTTGCGGCGTTGGTCGGGGATATGAAGGCAGGAGGCGTCGTCTTTCGGCGACGGGCTCGGGAGGAATTCGATGTCGCCGGTGATTGGTATGAGCACGAGCGGCCCGGTCTTGGGCGTCAATTTATCGAAGAAGTCGATAACCTGCTTGGCCGACTGCTCGATGCCCCCAGCCTTTTCCCGGTGGTCCATCGCGATATCCACCGGGCCGTGCTACGTCGATTTCTCTATTGCGTTTATTTCCGGTTACGGGAGGGTCGTGTTGTCATCCTTGCGATCATGCATACTTCCCGCCGGCCAGACGATTGGCAAGGCCGTCATTAAATTTCTTGTTGCGCGCGGCACGGGCGGGGCCGGGTGCCGGACCGCTGCCGGCTGGTTCTTGTCTACCCCCTCATGCACGGCCATACTCTTGTACAGTTTATCTGTCCAATTACCGGCAGTCGGCCATGACCATTGAAACGACCTACAGCCAAGCCCGCGAGCAACTCAAGTCACTGATGGATCGTGCCGTCCAGGATCGTGAAGTCATCGTGGTTCGCCGCCGCGCCAGCGGCGACGTGGCGATGATCACCGCCGATGAGTTGGAGAGCCTGGTTGAAACGGCTCATCTGTTGCGCTCCGCGAGAAATGCCGAGCGTTTGCTGACGGCCCTGACGAGGGCGCGGTCAGAATCACTGCCTGCCACGCCGGTTGCTGACTTGCAAAAGCAGCTCGGTTTCGATGCCTGAGCGTGAAGCCAAGGGTGACCGGTTCGCCGTCTGCCATCCGGAGTTTCTCGAAGACCTGCAGCACTCGGTAGAAACCGACCGGCGTACCGCCAAGTGGCTGCTGGACCTGGTGCGCGCTATCCTGCGCGATTCCTGCGATGGCATTGGCAAGCCAGAGCCACTGAAATACTTGGGATCCGATGTCTGGTCACGCCGGAATACGCAGGAGCACCGCTGTGTCTATCTGATCAAGGCCGACCGGATTGAATTCTTGCAGGGCCGCTATCACTACTGATTACCTTCAACCAAAATCCGCTATCTGGCGGAGCAGATGATCCGGTTGTCGGAGCGGGAGCCGGGGCGGGACATCCCGATCGCGTTCACCGGCCTGCGGCCGGGCGAAAAGCTCTACGAGGGGCTGTTCTACGACTCGGAGCAATACGGCCCGACGCCCCACCCCAAGATCTGTGTCGCCCGGCGTGCCGGGGTGGGGGATGCCGGCGAACCCAATCTGGACAGTCGGAGCGAAGCGACGCGCGGGGGGGGGGTTGGGGAGAGGGGGCGCGGCATCGCCAGCGTCCGCAGGGGAACCTGGCTTCGGCCAGGTTTTTTGCGTTTAGGGGCTGAGGGTTGAGCGCGCCAGGCGCTACTACGAAACGAAGCATCTGCGCGAGGGACCGCCAGCCCCCTGTGTCGTAAAACCGGAGAGCACCATGGGCCATATCCTTGCCGATATTCAGCTGACCAACCCGCGTAAACCCGATTTGAAGGCCATGTCAGTCCGCGCCTTGGCCGACACGGGTGCCTGGATGTTGTGCCTGCCCGAACCTATCGCGATCCAACTCGCTCTCGTTTAGTCCCGGGGCAATACCATCGGCGCCTTGCCGCGGGGATTGGCGCGGAAGAAGGCGGCGACGTTGCCGATGCGGTCGATGAGGTCGCTCTGGGTGCGGCTGGCGATGGCGGCGATGAATTCATCCCGCAGATCCCGGTCGCCGGCGGCGATTTTGACCTTGATGAGTTCGTGATGATCGAGGGCGAGCTCGATCTCGGCGAGAACGGGCTCGGTGAGTCCGGCCTGACCGAGGCTGACGACGGGTTTGAGGTGATGAACCTGCTTCTTGAGCCAGCGCTTCTGGTGCTCGGTGGGCCTCATGGGGGCGTTGCTCCGGTGGGGAATCGGGTAAAGGAGCGCATTCTAAACCAGTACCCCCGACGAAGCGCGGTAGCTGTCCAGGACCTGGACATAGTTGCCGCGCTCGAATTCCGCCGGATTGGGCACGGCCAGGGCACTCATGCGGCCCCGAAAATCCGCCAGGGTCTCAAATCCCTGCTCCGCCATCCAGCCTTCAATCCCCTCGCGGACCAGCCGCAGGGCGCCGGGTCCGTCCCGGAGCAGCAGGCTGCAGAGGTGGACCACGTCGGCGCCGGCGAGCAGCAGCTTGAGGGCATCCTCGGCGGTGTGCACGCCGCCGGTGGCCCCCAGTGACAGCTCGACCCGACCGTAAAGGAGGGCGATCCAGCGCATCGCCAGCAGGGATTCGGGTGAGGTGGAGGGGTAGAGGGCGGGCCGCAGGCGCAGGCTGTCGAGATTGATGTCCGGCTGGTAGAAGCGGTTGAAGAGGGCGACCCCGTCGGCCCCCGCCGCCTCCAGGCGTTTCACCATGTTGGCGACGGAGCTGAAATTGGGCGACAGCTTCATGTTGATGGGCAGGCTGACCTGATGGCGCAGGGCGCCGAGCAGGTCCAGGTACCGTTCCTCCACTTGGGCGCCGCTCTCCTCGGGGTTGGCGGCGACGTAATAGACGTTGAGTTCCAGGGCATCGGCGCCGGCCGCCTCCAGGGCGCGGGCATGGGCGACCCAGCCACCCACGGTCACGCCGTTGAGGCTGGCGATGACCGGAATCCCCAGGGCCTCCTTGAGCCGGCGCAGATGCTCCAGATACTTGTCCAGGGCGGGGGGATAGTCGTGGTAATTGGGCAGGAAGTCGGCGGCCTCGGCGAAGCCGGTGTGCTGTTCGCTCAGGAAGCGGGCGCTGGTTTCGGTCTCGGCGGTCAGGGCCTCCTCGAACAGGGACCAGAGGATGATGGCGCCGGCGCCGGCGTCCTCCAGTTGCCGGCAGGTGTCGAGGCCGCGGCTGAGGGGCGAGGCCGAGGGGACCAGGGGGCTGGTGAGGTCCAGGCCGAGATAGTGGGTGCTGAGGTCCATGGGAGGCCCCTCCAAGGGGTGGTTTGTCAGGGGGTGATCATTGGCGTTGGGTGCTGGACGCGGAGCAGGCCCGGCGTCGAGCGGGTAGGGCGGGGGCCCCCTGCCCGGCGCCGCGGCTTGTCAGGCTCAGAATCTCACTCTTGTTTGGCCACCGCCAGGTGGGCCAACTGTTGGTAGAGGCTGAAGCGGGTCTCTACATGCCGCTGGGCCAGGCGCAGAAAGCGCTCGGCGTCCTCGGGGTGGGTGTGGTTGAGGACGCTGAAGCGGGCCTCGGTGGCGATGAAGTCCCGGTAGGGGATGCTCGGCGGCTTGGAATCCAGGCTGAGGGGGTTCTCGCCCGCGGCGGTCTTGCGGG
>JADZBU010000002.1 GCA_020851955.1 Chromatiaceae bacterium
CTATGTGCGGGTCACCGGCCACTCCATGACCGGGGCCGGCATCCTGGACGGGGATCTCCTGGTGGTGGACCGGGCGCGGGAGGCGCGCCATGGTCAATACGTGGTGGCGGTCATCGACAACGAACTGACGGTCAAGGAACTGGACACCCAGGGCCCGACGCCCTGCCTGCGCGCCCATCACCCGGACTTTGCCCCCATCACCCTGCGACCCGGGCAGGAACTGCACATCTGGGGGGTGGTGGGGGGCGTGGTGCGGCGCTTGCCGTGACGCCCTTCGCCCTCATCGACGCCAACAACTTCTACGTCAGTTGCGAGCGGGTCTTCGACTACCACCTGCGCGACCGCCCGGTCGTGGTCCTCTCCAACAACGACGGCTGCTGCGTGGCGCGCAGCCCGGAGGCCAAGGCCCTGGGGATCAGGATGGGGCAGCCTTTCTTTGAGGTGCGGGACCTGCTGGCCCAGCACCAGGGCCGCGCACTGTCCTCCAACTATGCCCTCTATGGCGACATGAGCAGCCGCCTCATGCAGGTCATCGGCCAGTTCAGCCCGGAGCAGGAGGTCTATTCCATCGACGAGTCCTTTCTGCGCTTCACCCCGGGGGAGGCCGCGGGCCTGACGGCCTTGGGTCTGGCCCTGCGAGCACGGGTGCTGCAATGGACCGGCCTGCCGGTGGGGGTGGGCATCGGCCCGACCAAGACCCTGGCCAAGCTGGCCAATCACCTGGCCAAGCGCCACCCAGACTTTGCGGCGGCGGGGGTGTGCAACTGGCTAGACCTGTCGGCGGCGGCGCGGGCGGCCTATGCGGCGGACCTGGGGGTGGCGGCGGTGTGGGGCATCGGCGGGCGCTGGGCGGCGCGGCTGGGGCAGGCGGGTATCCAGACGGTGGCGGACCTGCGGCGCGCCGACCCAGAGGGGCTGCGGCGGCGGTTCAATGTGGTGCTGGCGCGCACCGCCCTGGAGTTGCGGGGGACGCCCTGCCTGGCGCTGGAAGAGACTCCGCCCCCACGCCAGCAGATCATCGCCTCGCGCAGCTTCGGCCAGCCGGTGACGACCCGAGCCGAGTTGGGGGAGGCCCTGGCCAGCCATACGGCGCGGGCGGCGGTGCGGCTGCGGGCGGCGGGGCTGGTGACGGGGTTGCTGCAGGTGAGTATCGCCACCAGTCCTTTCCGGGAGGACGAGCCTCAGTATCACCCCACCTGGGGCCTGGCGCTGCCGGTGCCCACCGCCGACACGGTGCCACTGCTGCGGGCGGCGCGGGCGGCCCTGGGGCTGATCTTCCGGGCGGGCTATCGCTACCAGCGGGCCGGGGTGGTGTTGCTGGACCTGAGCCCGGCGGGGGCGGTCACGGGGGACCTGTTCGCCCCGGTGGCGCCGGCGGGGGCGGCGCGGCGGGCGCGGCTGCTAGACGTGCTGGATGGGGTCAATGGCCGCTGGGGACGGGGGACGCTGCGCTATCTGGCGGAGGGTGGGCCTGGGGGGCAGACGTGGCGGATGCGGCGGGAGCGGTTGTCGCCGGCTTATACGACGGATTGGGCGGGGTTGCCGGGGGTGGGGTGAGGGGCTGATCCGGGACCCAAGAAAAAGGCGGCCGAGGCCGCCTGGGGTTTGAACCGGCCGGGGCCGGCCTAGAGGGCATAGGGGACCAGGGGTAACAGGGACACGACCTTGAGAGTGCTGGAGCCCCACCAAGGATCGGGGCCAGGACTCACTTATCCTTCAGTTCCTGAATCCTCGCCTCATAGTCGGCCTTGACGCAGGCCTTGTGATTAGCGGCCTTCCAGCAGGCATTGCGGCCCTCGAGCCAGCCTCTCTGCTCGGCCTTCAGTGCTTGCTGATCCGCCTTGGGGGTGTTTTTCAAGACCCGCTTGTAGAGGCTGGCCATCGTCACATCCATCTCGGCCAGTTCGGCGTCGTTGCAGATCAGCTTTTCGACCTCCTTCGCTTGTGGGGTGCACTTGAAGCTCGGCTGAGCGGCGAAGGCCGCGGGGCTCAGGGCCAGGGAGGCAGTCAATACCAGGACTAAGGTGCGCATGCGGTTACTCTCGGTGTCAGTGGTTGATGTTAGGGGTGTACCCCCTGTGAGGAAGTGACATGAAGAAGGGGATGTTTTTCTGGTGATGGGCTGAGCCTCCTGTGGCGCCTATGGGGGTGATCAGCTCTCATGTCGATGAAGAAGGTAGGCTGATCGAAGCCTTCCCCCTGATCCCGTTGGGCTATCCCGGCCTGGCGGTGGGCGTACTGATATTGGTCATACCCTGGCTGAGCCGCGTCCTGCGTCGGCGAAGGTGATGGTGACCGCTGGCCGGCGAACACGCAGGAAGGGGAGCCGTACCTTAGCCTCGACCGCTTCGATCTCGCCACGGGCGATCAGCTCGCGCAGTCGATAGTCGAGGAAACTGTCCCCGATCAGGTACGGACTCTCGCCCATCACCTGCCCAACGACCCGCGCGGCGCTAGCGAATTCGCGCGGACAGGCCGCGAGCAGCCTGGGGTCGAACAGCGCCTCGTCGCAGCCGACGATCTGGTCGCCCTCGCAAATCCGCAACCGATACTCCGTCCGCAACTGCCGCTCCCAATCGGCGGCGAGCAAGGCGCGCGCCGCATCGGACAAGCGCCGGGCGCCCTGCTCCGCGGCTCCCAACTCGTCAAGCGAGCAGGCACCGACCGCCCGCCGTGGCACCTTCCCGTCAGTAGCGGCCCCGACATCGACGACCCACAGCGGTCGCTCCCCCCATCCGGCGCACGCTGCCCGCAACAGGAGTTGCTCGTCGGCCTGCGGGCCGCACCAGACAAGCGCCCGGGCCGCGTCGGGCCGGGTGGCGCCGAGTTCGGGCAACCCGATCCCCGCCGCCAGGCTCGCGTAAAGTTCCGTCTCGCCGATACGCTCAAACAGCCGCCGCAAGTAGCCTTTGCGCTCCTGGAGACCGGCGGGGAGGTCGATGTCCCGCAGCGGGCCGATCGCCAGCTGGTCGAGCACCTCGACCACCCAATCCGCCGGCCGGCCCTGGCATAAGGCCCGGAGGCTGCCACCGGCGGCGCCTCCACTGACGTAGTGAACGACGTCGAACATGGTGATCCCCTATGTCAGCCCTTTCGCAACCAAGCCGGCGGTCAAGCCGATCCCCAGGGTGCGGGGGGGTTCCCGTATGTTGATGACATAACGCATGGTGGTGCTCCCGGTGGCGGGGTGGATGACGAGGGAGGGGCCCCAGCGTGCCTAGGGCCCCTGCCACTCAGCGCCTTAAGCGCCCTGGGGTCAGCGCAGCCCGGCCTTCCGGCCCCGCCAGCCCGCCGTCAGCACCATCAGGAGCATCAGGATGAGCATGCCCCACTCGCCCAGCGTTGGGATCGCTTGGGGATCGTTCCCCACCCCAATCACCGCCAGGGCGGCGTCATAGGCGTTGTTCTCATAGGAGCTAATGACGCCGTCGACCGTCCCGATAGGACCGGTCGGCGTACCGCTGATGACGCCCGTGGTCGGGTTCAACGTCAGCCCAGCCGGCAGGTTGCCGTAGAGCAGGGCGAACGTCGGCTTGGTGAAGCCGCTGGTCACCGGCGTCAGAGAGAAGGGTTGGCCGATCGTAGCGGTGCCCTGGGGATAGCTGAAGGTCGTGGTCCGTTCCTTGACGGTGATGGTCACCGGATTAGAGGTGACGGCACTATAGACCGCCGTTTCCGCCTGGCTGGCCGTAACGGTACACAGTCCCGCGCTGACGCCCAGCAACGTATTGCCGCTCACCGAGCAAGGCCCGCTGACGCTGTAGCTCACTGGGGCGCCCGGGATGCCGCCCGTGGTGCCGAGCGTGCTGCTGCCATTAAAGCCGATACTGACCGGGCTGGCGGTCAGCACCAGCGCGGGCGGCGCGAGGCGGTTGAAGGTGACGGTTACCGGGTTGGAGGTGGCGGGGCCATAATCCTTATTGCCCGGTTTCGTGGCAGTGATCTGACACTGGCCTTGGGCCGCAGCCGTGACTGTAGCCGTCGGCCCGCTGCCATTGACGGTGCAGGCGCCGCTGGTCACCGCGTAGGTAACCACCCCATCGCCGCTGCCCCCGGAAGTGCTCAGCTGGCTGATGCTGTTGACATCGAGGCTCGTCGGGTTCGCCGTCAGGACCAAGGGAAGCTGTGCCCCGGTGCCCACCTGGATGATGACGGGGTTAGACGTACCGCCTAAGTAATTGCCATCCCCGGCTTGCCGGGCTTCGACTGTGCAACTGCCGGCAGTGGCGCTGGTCAGGCTGGCGCTGGGACCCGTGCCGGTAACCGAGCAGGCGCCACTGGTTACGAAGTAATTGATCGTCCCCGTGCCACCCCCGCCACTCACCGTCAGGGCGCTGGTTTCGCTGACATTGATAGTGGACGGATTGGCGCTCAGTGTCAGCGGTCGAGGCTGGGCCTTGGCAATGGTAATGCTCTGTGTCGCCTGCGGGGCGGCGGTGTAGTTGGTGTTGCCCGGTTGATCGGCGGCGATGGTGCAGGTTCCGGCGCCGAGCATCAGGATGGTGCTGCCATGGGCGTCGCAGATGGCGGGCGTCAGGCTGCTATAGGTGACCGGCAGACCCGAGGTGGCGCTGGCGAAGACCTGGAAGCCGCCGCCGGGCGCATAGGTGGGCGTGGGCGTCGGGCCGAAGCTGATGGTCTGGCTGGCGACGCCGATGGTGAGGTTGACCGTCGCCGTGGCAGTGCCGCTGACGGAGCCGGCGGCGCGAATCGTAAAGGCCGTCGTGGTCAGGGCGGCCGTCGGCGTGCCGAAGATGGCGCCCGTGGCGTTATTGAAGGTCAGGCCGTTGGGGAGGCCGGGGCTGATGGTGTAGGTCACCGTGCCGCCGAAGCCGCTGGGGATCATGGCTGCCGTCTGCGTCAGCGGCGCGCCGACCGTGCCGGCGACCGTCTGGACGGCCGGGCTCAGGCTGGCGGGCGGGACCGCCGGGACCACCGTCAGGGTGATCGCCCCGTTATAGCCGGGGTCGGGGGTGTCCGCGTAATTGATCCGGTAATGATTCAGGCCCAGCACGAAGGTGCTGCCATTGGGATAGCCCTTGAAGTACGCGAATCCGGGAACCGGATCGCCATCCAATTTGCCGTAATCGATCAGGGTGAACTTGGCGCCATCGGGCAGCGCGGTGTCGTTGACCAGGGACAGGTGCAACTCGCCCAAGCCAGTGAGGGTGAGCGTGCTGCCAGTGCGGAGCTGGCCGATCTTCCGCGCCGTGGGATCGAGCGTCAGTTCCAGCTTCGAGAAGTTGTCCAACAGTACTTGGTTGTTGGTCGTCAGGCTATCGGTGGCGGCCAGCGGGGTTCCCTGATTACCGATCGAGAGCACGCCTTCGTCGTTGATAGCGATATAGCCTTCGCTGCCCCCCTGAATGACGACGGGCCCCAATGGGATGAGCGCGCCGTTTGCGCTGACGCCGATACCGCCATGGTTGGTTACATGGCCAGTATCCGCGGCGGCGGCCCTCAAGTAGAGGTTCCCGCCGTCCTTAACTTCCAGGAAGCCAAACGCATCTGGGCTGGCGGGATTGCGATTGATGGTGATGGGGGCGCTGGGCGGGATGTCGAATCTAGCCCCGGCATTGACCAGGGTGGCCCGGTCGTTGATGACGATTTGGCCGGATGCCGGGAAGCCATAGTCCAACCCAAAGGTCACGGCCAGGCTGCCCTGCCCGTTGAGGGTGAGGCTGGCGCCGGGCTCCATGACCATCTCGCCCGTCGTGGCGATATAGTTCCCGGCACTCGATTCTTTGCCCAGGGCGAACGTGTTGGTCCCGAAGACGTCGAGCGCCGAGGTGACGAGCTGGCTATCCTCATCGGTGGTCAGGGTGGCGCCATTGACAGTCACCCTAGCGACCGCCTTCAAGCGGTTGGCGCTGCCCAGATTCAGACGGCTGTTGAGGAAGAAGAAGTGACCCGAGTCCAGGCGCCCGCCTTCCCCGGTGATGTCCAGCAAGGCCTTGTTCTGGAAAGTCATCCTGCCGGGTTCCTCACCGGGGATGTAGGTCGATTTCCCGAAGGTGACGAAGGATTGGTCCAGATGCAGCGTGCCGGCGTCGATCGTCGCCACATTGCCGGGGTGATTGAAATACCAGGAGTCAGTGGCGATCGTCCCACCCTGGAATGTGCCGAGCCGGAAGAAGGTCAGCGTGGACCCCGGCGTGACGTTCAGCGTGGTCTGGGAACTGACCGGGCCTTTGCCCCAGTCACTCAGCGTCGAGTCGCCCAAGGCCGTCAGGGTGAAGTTGGCGTCGGCGTAGAACCCCGGGGGGTTCAAGGCGGTCAGCGAGCCATTGTTGAGCGTCAGCGAGGTGGTCGTGCCGGGAACGGGGGGGAGGGGAGAAAACCGGAACTCGACATTTTGCGCATTCAGGTCCGCCCGGTCGAGGGTGAGATTGCGCAACTCGATATAGCGGCCTTCGATCGGCGTGGTACTCCAATCCGTACCCAGCAGGGAGGCCGGAAAACGCTGGGTGGGAAAAGTGGACGCCGGACGCCAGGTGACCGATTCCCACTCTCCGTAGGTAGGGAGGTTGTACCGCATGTCCATGGTCACATAGAGCAGATTCTGGTGAACATTCGGATCGTCCATGACCAGCCAGAGGGCATCGTAGGGATTAAAACTCCCAATCAGATTGCTGAGGCCCCAGGCGGGCGACTTGTTTTCGGCCGCCTGGGCGGCGCCGGGGCCGGCGAAGGGGAGGCAGATCAGGGCCGCGAGGGCGAGCAGGCCCGCTCGGAGGTTATATCGGGCATTCATACTTTGAGTCTCTCTCGGTAGAGGGGCTGGGTGCCCCGGTTAGTCTGGATTGCCTTGCCGGCCTTACCACGGGGCGGCCAGGATCCGGGCGCGGGGACATGCCCGCCTGGCCGCCGCACAGCCCTCGGAAGGGGCGGTATCGACGGCCGGGCTGGCCTTGACGTCCCAACAGGTCCTGGCCTGGTTTGCTGGGCATGAACGCCAGATTCGCCAGCCCCACGCGGGACTGGCGCACCCTTAACCCTTACTTACCCATGAACTGAGTGATTTTGCCCTTCGCATCGACATCGCAAGAGCCCGATGCCTTCTTGGGCGGCACGCTCCAGTTATAGGAGGCGCCGTACTGCTGCAGGTCCTTCAGGCCCATGGCACCGCTATCCAGATCCTGCTTGAGGGTGGCGGCCACCGTGACGTGCAGGTCGGCCATGCTCACGCCGGGATACTTGGCCATCAGTTTGTCCTTGCAGACCTTGCCCAGGCGTCCCAGGGTAGCGTCGATCTTGGCCTGATCATCGGCGGCGGCCGGGGCGATGGAACCGGCGACTAGGGCGGCGGCCAGGCTCAGGATGAGTGTCGTTTTCATGTGGGTATCCTTGATCTAGGGTAGTAATGGGGGGTGCGCCCCGGCGGCCTGAACCTGGGGGGCGCGCTGTTTCAGCCGGTGGCGGCCGACGGCTTTGCAGCCAGCACCGGCGGACGCGATTCAGGCGCGTTTCACCAGGTGGATCAAAAACAGCAGGACCATGGCGCCCACCGTGGCCGTGAAGATCGACCCGATCAGACCGCCGCTGACGCCGAGGCCCAGAAGCCCGAACAGGTAGCCGCCGACGACGGCACCGATGATGCCGACCACGATGTCGCCCAGCAGTCCAAATCCGCCCCCGCGCATCAGCAGACCGGCCAGCCAGCCGGCCACCGCGCCAATCGCCAGAAAAATCAACCAGCCTGGAATAGCCATTGACCTTGCTCCCCTGGGTTAACCCTTACTTGCCCGTGAA
>JADZBU010000003.1 GCA_020851955.1 Chromatiaceae bacterium
CGACGATGCCGGTGTCCGTCATCCAACTGCCGCGAATGGCCAGGGCGGGCACCAGGGTGCAGCCAAAGCCGGCGCTGACCAATTGCAGCAGGGTTTCCAGGCTGGCGGCGCGCAGGTCCGCCATCTCCCCCCGCTGGGGGCGCTCCGTCAGGTGGCAGACCTCCAGTACCTGATGGGTCAGGCAATGGCCCTCCGCCAGGAGCAGCAGATCGATCTCGGCCAGGTCCTGGGCCGTGATCTCGTCCTGGGTATAGAGGGGATGGTCGCGGTGGTGCGCCAGCCAGAAGGGCTCGTCGAACAGGGGGATGACGGTCAGGTCCGGCTGCTCGACCGGGGTGGCGATGAGGATGGCGTCCAGGTCATGGCGCTGCAGGCGGCCGAGGAGGGACTCGGTGAGCTCCTCGGACAGGACCAGGCGCAGTTGCGGGTACTGGCGTTTGAGGGGCACCAGGATGAGGGGCATCAGATAAGGGCTGAGGGTCGGGATGGCGCCGATGCGCAGGGGGCCGTCCAGGGGGTCCTGATGGGCGCGGGCGACCCGTTCGATGGCATCGGCCTGTTCCAGCAAGAGGCGGGCATGGCCCAGAATGGCCGCGCCGATGGGCGTGATATCCACGGAGCGGTTGGTGCGCTCGAAAAGGGTCACCCCCAGTTCTTCCTCCAGCTTCTTGATCTGGCCGCTCAGGGTCGGCTGGCTGACAAAGCAGCGATCCGCCGCCCGGCCGAAGTGGCGGGTGTCGGCAACCGCGAGGATGTATTTGATGTCGCGCAGGTTCATGGCGGTGGCGTCGCAGGGTGGCTGGCTCTTGCAGCCCATGGCCAGGGATAATGGGCAGGCGCCCGGATCACCCTGGTTGAGCTACCCGATGTATTTGAATATTGCCCGCTTATCCCGGCTAATGCCATGAAAATTATCATAGCTCCCAATGCCCTCAAGGGCAGTTGCGACGCCAGCGCCGCCGCCCGGGCCATGGCCCGGGGCCTGCGGCGCGTGGTGCCCCGGGCCGAGTTGGTGGAGATTCCCGTCGCCGATGGCGGCGATGGCCTGCTGGAGCGGGCGATCCAGGCCCTAGGCGCCCAGCGGATTCCCGTCCGGGTGACGGGTCCGCGCCTGGCCCCCGTCACGGCGGCCCTGGGCTGGCTGCCGCGCCGGCGCCTGGCCCTGATCGAGATGGCCCTGGCCAGCGGCCTGGCCTTGCTGACGGAGGAGGAGCGGGACCCCGGACTCGCCACCAGCCTGGGCACGGGGGAACTGATGCGAGCGGCCCTGGATTTGGGGGCCGAGACCCTGGTGGTGGGCATCGGCGGCAGTGCCACCAACGACGGCGGTATCGGCATGGCCAGTGCCCTGGGCTGGCGCTTTCTGGACCGGGAGGGCCAACCCCTGCCCCCGAATGGCGCCAGCTTGTCCGCCCTGGCCCGCATCGACGGCTCGGGCCGGGACCCGCGTCTCGCCCGCGTCCGCATCCTGGCGGCTTGCGACGTGAACAATCCCCTGACGGGTCCCCAGGGTGCGTCCGCCATCTATGGCCCGCAAAAGGGGGCCAGTCCCGCCCAGGTGATGGCGCTGGATGCCGGGCTTGCCCAGCTGGCCGATCTGGTCGCGGGCTGGGATCAGGCCGGGCCGGACTTGCGGCGGGACCAGCCCGGTGCCGGCGCGGCCGGCGGCCTGGGCTTTGGTCTGCGGGCCTTTTGCGGCGCCCACTTGCGGCCCGGGGCGGAACTGGTCCTGGATATCCTGGATTTCGATGCCCGGCTCGCGGGCGCGGACCTGGTGCTGACGGCGGAGGGGCGGTTGGACGGCCAGACCCTGGCCGGCAAGGCTCCCGCCCGGGTCGCGGCTCGGGCCCAGCGGCTGGGCATTCCCTGCATCGTCCTGGCCGGCGGCCTGGGGGGGGACCTGGAAGGCCTCGCCGAGGCGGGGATCAGCGCCGCGGTCAGCCTCGGTCCCGGCCCCCTCCCCCTGGCCGAGGCCATGGCCCGCGCCGAGGAAGGGCTCGCGGATACGGCGGAGCAGGTGCTGCGTATCTTTATGGCGGGGCGAGCCGCCCGACCCCGCGGCCGGCCTTTCCGCCACCGGCCCGAAAGGGCAGAATAGGCCCCCATTCCCCCTCAGCCCCGGCCTCCCGCCATGAAGTCTCGCCATCTCCTGCCGCTTGCGGTCCTGCTTCCCCTGCTTCTCGCCCCCGGCATGGGGGTCGGCGCCAAGGCCAAGGCCGACAAGCTGCCGCCCATCTGGGGCTATGGCGTCAAGTCCTGCACTACCTTTCTCGCGGCGGCGGACGGCCGCGCGGCGGGGGACGCTCTCCAGGACCTGGAATTCCAGCGTTACGAGGACTGGCTCACCGGCTTCATCACCGGCCTCAACCTCGCCATGGGCAAGGACGTACTGGTGGGGGCGGACATCAACGGCGCCCTCAAGCGCATTCACGCCTACTGCCAGGGGCACGGCAAGGAGGATGTCTTCACCGCCACCATGGACCTGGTCCGCATGCTCGGCCGCCTCAAATGAGGCCCGGGCCCGGGCGATGACCCCGGCGGCGCCGGCCAGTCCCCTCGACCTGCTGCGCCGGGTCTTCGGCTATCCGGACTTTCGTGGCGCCCAGGAGCGGATCATCGACCGGGTCATCGCCGGCGGTGATGCCCTGGTCCTCATGCCCACCGGCGGCGGCAAGTCCCTCTGCTTCCAGATCCCCGCCCTGGTGCGGCCCGGCACCGGTATCGTCGTCTCGCCCCTCATCGCCTTGATGCAGGACCAGGTGGACGCCCTGCACCAGCTCGGCCTGCGGGCGGCCTTTCTCAACTCCTCCCTGAAGGCGGGGGAGGCGCGGGCGGTGGAACAAGGCCTGGTGGCCGGTCAGTTCGACTTGCTGTACGTGGCCCCGGAGCGCCTGCTGAGCGAGCGCTTTCTGGCCCTGCTGGATCAGAGCCGCGTTGCCCTCTTCGCCATCGACGAGGCCCACTGCGTCTCTCAATGGGGGCACGACTTCCGGCCCGATTACATCCAGCTCAACCTGCTGCACGAGCGCTGGCCGCAGATCCCCCGCATCGCCCTCACCGCCACCGCCGATGGCCTGACCCGCCAGGAAATCGTCGAACGCCTCGGCCTGGGGGAGGCCGAGCAGTTCGTCTCCAGTTTCAACCGGCCCAACATCCGCTATCGCGTGGTGCAGAAGGATCAGCCGCGTCGCCAATTGCTGCATTTCCTGCGCCAGGAGCACGTCGGCGATTCCGGCATCGTCTATTGCCTGTCGCGACGCGGGGTGGAGGAGACCACCGACTTCCTGCGCGCCGAGGGCCTGCGGGCCCTGCCGTACCACGCCGGCCTGCCCGCCGAGACCCGCCGCCAGAACCAGGCCGCCTTCCTGCGCGACGATCAGGTCATCATGGTCGCCACCATCGCCTTCGGCATGGGCATCGACAAGCCGGATGTGCGCTTCGTCGCCCACCTCGACCTGCCCAAGAGCGTGGAGGGTTACTACCAGGAGACGGGCCGCGCCGGCCGCGATGGTCTGCCGGCCAATGCCTGGCTGGCCTATGGCCTGGCCGACATGGTAACCCTGCGCCACTTCATCGACAGTTCCGAGGCCGAGGAACGCTTCAAGCGGGTCGAGCACCACCGGCTCAACGCCATGCTCGGCTTCTGCGAGACCATCGCCTGCCGCCGCCAGGTGCTGCTCAACTACTTTGGCGAGGAGCAGGCGCGGCCCTGCGGCAATTGCGATACCTGTCTTGAACCCGTCCAGACGTGGGATGGCACCCAGGCCGCCCGCAAGGCCCTGTCCTGCATCTTTCGCACCGGCATGCGTTTTGGCGCCAACTATCTGATCGAGGTCCTCCTCGGCAAGGACAACCCCCGCATCAAGAGCTTCGGCCACGACCGGGTCTCCACCTTCGGCATCGGCCAGGAACTGAGCGCGGACGAATGGAAGTCCGTCTATCGGCAACTGGTGGCCGCCGGCCTGGTGACGGTCGATCTGGCGGGCCACGGCGGCCTCCAACTCACCGAGCAGAGCCGCCCCGTCCTGCGGGGCGAGCGCGAGGTCCGGCTGCGGCGCGACCCCTCCGCCCGGGGCCGCGGGGCGGGGGGCCGCGCCGCCGAGGGACGGAGCAGCGGGGGGCGCCAGGAGCGTGAGCGGCGCAAGTCCGGTTTCGAGGGCGACCTGGAGGCGACTAGCCTCTGGGAGCGCCTGCGCGCCCTGCGCCTGGCACTGGCCCAGGAGCAGAACCTGCCGCCCTACGTCATCTTCGGCGACATCACCCTGCGGGAACTGGTCCAATACCGCCCCCGCAACCTGGAGGAGATGAGCTGTATCAGCGGCATCGGCGCGGTCAAGCGGGAGCGCTATGGCGAGGCCTTTCTCGCCGCCCTGGCGGCCCATGCCGCCGAGCACGGCTACCCGGCCAACTGGCGTCCCGCCTAGC
>JADZBU010000004.1 GCA_020851955.1 Chromatiaceae bacterium
GTTCCTACCTCGCGACCTTGCAGAAGCAATCCATCGATGTCTACCAAGCCTTGGTCTTAACCTTCCAAGGCCAGCCGCCGATGCCGCGCCTGGATTGAGGCAGGCCAGGTGAGCTGAATAGTTACGATTTTTATTAGTTGCAGCGGCCCTGATACTGCCTTGGTTAGCTGTAATAGTGCCTGAGAAAAAGAGTTCGCACCGGAGCCCGCTCATATCTGTATTACTTTCAAAAATGGCATCACCAACCGTCAGACAGCTCCCTACGTCCCCAGCGGCTTTAGCGACGGCGCGCACATGAATCGGGAAGCTTGTCACCCCGACCGCACTCATAAAATAGGTCGGAAGATCCTGTTTGATATCCGCTTCAAAATATATGCCAGGTTCTGTTGCCTTAAAGGCTCCCTCAAGCGGAGGGCTATTTACATCAACCAGGATGGTGGCTTCACCGTTCTTAAAGCCATTAGCTCCGGCTATGTCCTGTGCGGCCATCACTTGTGGGGCTAGGGGGTCGGGTTGAAGGTCGGGGTTGTAGGGTGTTAGCGATGCGGCCAAGGCCGCCGCGTCAGCGGCAATCTGCGCCCGCAGCTTGTAATTGAACATGTAACCCAGATCCACCGCGAGGCCGAGGAAGCCCAGCAGGGGGATCAGGGCGAACATGGTCAGCACCAGGACGTTGCCGCGCTGCGGGTGGCGATTCGGGGTTGGCATGCTGGCTCTCCAGGGCCTGTCGGCCCCTATTTCGACTGCGCGTCTCGGGGTGGGTGGCCCGACGCCACTCCGACTCAGGCTGCATGGGATAGTATGCCCCGGCTGGCCAAGGCTGCAAACACACCGTGCCGCCAGCCCATCCGGACCACCGCGGTCAATCAGGCGGGCGCCACGGCTGCAGCCGATAGCGGGACCCGGGGCGACCCTTGAAGCATCTCGTGACGCTACCCTAATCGCCCCACAGGGAGGCATCCCGCCAGGTGCGGATGGGAAACCAGGCCAGTCCGTCCGGGTCGGCCAGGGCCACGAGCAGCCCCCAGCCCCCCACCAGGCCGCTGCCGAAAGCCACGCAGCAGGCACCGACCACCAGCAAATTACCCACAAGGGGCAGGCCCGAAACCAGGCGATAGCCCTCGTCCGCGCCCTGACGACGGCGATAGCGCCAGGGACGCAGGTATAGCAGATAAAGGTTGAGGCCGGCGATGAGACCCGCCATGCCGACCAACACCAAACCCACCCCCTCCCGCGTTGGCGGGACGGACCCCGGCCAGAGCCCGGAGGCCAGGGCGAACAAGGCGGGCAGTGCGCACAGCGCGATGCCGACGGAACGGCGGATCGCCTTAGGGTGGGGCCTTGGCTGACTCATGGGCTAAGTCTCATCGCGACTCAGGGATCGCGGGCCGGGGCATTGATCCCCGGAAACGCCAGGGGCCGCGCACGCCAGGCATCAATAAGGCCGGCCCCGCAGATGCCACCGGTAGAGAGGCCCGGACACGCCCATGTCAAAGAGGGTGAAGGCGGCCACCAGCAGGGCCAGGTCCAGCCACCCCAGGCCGTAGGGCCCGGCCACCGCCAACAGGGGCAGCAGGGATTCGGGGATCTGGTCCAGGCCGGTGGCCTTGTCACCCGGCTGGAGCCCCAGGCGGCGCTTGACGAAGCTCGACAAGGCATCGCCCACCATCGCCAGCAGGCCGATCAGGGCCCCCAGGCCGGCGCCCAGGCCGAGCAGGTAAGCCAACAGCATGGTCGCCAGCACCGCGCCCACCAGGCCCCGCGTGGTGATATGCCCGCCTAACCAGGGGCGGCCATCGGGATGGATCCGCCCGCCATCCAGGGGCCAATCCCAGCGCGGGCCCAGGGCCCAGGCCAGCAGGATCGGCGCCCCGTTGGCGGCGATGAGCAACAACAGCAAGCCCGATTTTTCCCACATCTGGTCCCATCTCTCGCGCCGCGGCGGGTGTCTTGATGTAGATTATGGCCGAATCTCGCCGATCCGCCCTCCCCCGCCCCGCTCTTGCCGGCGGGGTCCTGGAGTTCCACCATGCAGCCAGCCTCTTTGCGCTTACTCCTGGCCCTGACCCTGGGGTTTCAGACCCTCCTCGCCCTGGCCCAGGCGCAGCCTCCGGACCCGGCCTCGGTACCCGTCGCCGGCCCCGCTACCGCCCCCGCCGCGCCCGAGGTGCTGCCCGGGATGACGGAGCCCACCCTCTGGGACAAGTCCCTGGGCACGGCCGGGGATCTCTGGCGGGGGACCAAGGAGAGCGCCGGGCGCTGGTTCGAGGGCTCCCAGCACGGCGCCGAGACCCTCTGGCAAGGCTCCAAGCAGACCGCCGGCTCCGCCTGGGACACCACCCGGCGCTACCTGGGGCCGGACCCCCAGGCCAATTTCGCCCGCCTCTGGGACGGCGTCCTGCCGACCCTGGAGGAAACGCTCGCCCTCCAGGAGCGCCAGGCCAACCTGCCGGAGAACCGCTGGTTTGGCGACGACCAGGCCAGCAACCAGGCGGAGATCGACCAACTCCTCGACCAGGCCGTCGCCATCCTCTCCGGCTCCAACACCCAGGACCATCGCCAGCGCATCCGCGTCCTGCAGCAGGAGATCGCCAATGCCCGCCAGGACCTGGCGGAATATCGCCGCCAGCGCGTCTCGGCGCCCTCGGACTCCCTGGTCAAAAAGACAGTCGCGGACTACGACGAGGCCATCGCCGACCGCCAGGCCGACATCGCCCGCTACGAGGCGGACCTGGCGACCGTCAAGCGCGAATTCGCCGCCGAGCTGCGGGCCATGGGCCTGGAACTGAGCGACGACCAACTGGATTTCATGCTCTCCACCGTGGTGGGCGACAACCTCATCGACCTCGGCATCCTCTTCGACAACGTCAAGGCCATCACCGGCCAGCTCGAACGCCTGGTCGAGGAGAGCGGCGAGGATCTGCAGAGCGCGCGGCGTTACTACGGCCTCTACGTCGTCCTGCTCAAGAGCCTGCGCCAGATGCATCTCCAGGTGGAACAGGCCATCGCCAACAACTACATGCCCCGCATCGACGCCATCGCCGAGCGGGCGCGGGAACTCTCCGGCCAGACCCAGGCCCTTCTGCGGCAAGCGCCCGAGAAGCGGGAGATCCTGGTCGCCAATCTGGATGCCCAGCGCCTCACCATCGAGGCGGCGGGGGTTTACCGCCAATATCTCGACGAACAGGGCCGCCAGATCACCGCCGCCCGGGTCGCCCTGGAGACCGACATCGCCACCGCCTGGAATACCTACGAGACAGTGCGCGTCTCCGGCGAGCTGGTCGGCATCGTCAAGGCCAGCCGCAAGCTGCTGGATGGCCTCATCAGCCGCCAGGTCCCCAAGCCGCGGCCCTTCCGCAACCTGGAAATGCAGCGCGAATTTGAAAAGCTTACCGAGCAGTTGCGCACAGGTGGGGGTGGGGAGAAATAGAGGCTCGCTGGGGCAATGATTTTAGGGCGTAACTGTTCAGGTACCCCTTGCCAAACAGTAGGCTAAGTGTCTAATCTTGGGCCATGCCTGAGCAGCAACCCCTAGCCGTTTCTCCCGAGGGCCCAGAGGCCGAGGTGGTTCGTCTGCGCGCTCAA
>JADZBU010000005.1 GCA_020851955.1 Chromatiaceae bacterium
ATGGCTCCCTCATCATTACCCCCGGCGATCGCGCCGACATCATCCTCGCCAGCCTGGTGGCGGATGCCTCCACCAACTTCCCCCGGGTCGCGGGCCTGCTGCTGACCGGCGGTATCGACCTGGGGGAAAACCTGCGCCGGCTCATGGGTGGTCTGCGGCGCGCCAAGGTGCCGATTCTCAGCGTGGATACCGACACCTACATGACGGCCATGGATCTCAACCGGGTCCATGCCAGCATCCTGCCCACGGATGACCGCAAGATCGCCGCCGCGATCGGCCTCTTCGAGGCCAATGTCATGAGCGCCATGCCGCAACGCCCGCCGGAGCGGCAACTGGAGCGCCGTACGCCGCTCATGTTCGAGTACGAGCTGTTCCGCCGCGCCAAGGCCCAGCGTCGCCACATCGTGCTGCCCGAGGGCGAGGACGAGCGCATCCTGCGCGCCGCCGAGATTCTCATGCTGCGCGACGTCGTCGATCTGACCCTGCTCGGCGACCCGGACAAGATCGGTGGCACGGTCCGTGACCTGGGCCTCAAGCTTAATGGCATCCGCATCATCGACCCCGTGACCGCGCCCGATCGCGAGCGTTATGGCCGCACCTATTTCGAATTGCGGCGGCACAAGGGCATGTCGGAGCAAATGGCCTTTGACCTGATGCAGGATGTGAGTTACTTCGGCACCGCCATGGTCTACCACGGCGATGCCCACGGCATGGTCTCCGGGGCCGTCCATACCACCCAGCACACAATTCGGCCCGCCTTCGAGATCATCAAGACCCGGCCGGGGGTCAAGATCGTCTCCAGCGTCTTCTTCATGTGCCTGGCGGATCGGGTACTGGTCTATGGCGACTGCGCCGTGAACCCCAACCCCAACGCCGAGCAACTGGCGGACATCGCCATCTCCTCCGCCGAGACCGCCGCCGCCTTCGGCATCGAGCCGCGGGTGGCCATGCTCTCCTATTCCACTGGCGAGTCCGGTAAGGGCGCGGACGTGGACAAGGTGCGGGAGGCCACGCGCATCGCCCATGCCCGCCGGCCCGATCTCAAGCTGGAGGGCCCCATCCAGTACGACGCGGCGGTCGATCCCGAGGTGGCGCGTTCCAAGATGCCGGACAACGAGGTAGCGGGGCAGGCGACCGTCTTCATCTTCCCGGATCTCAATACCGGCAATAACACCTACAAGGCCGTACAGCGCAGCGCCGATGCCATCGCCATTGGCCCGGTCCTGCAAGGGCTCAATAAGCCCGTCAATGACCTGAGTCGCGGCTGTCTGGTGGCGGATATCGTCAATACCGTCGTCATTACCGCCATTCAGGCCCAGACGGCGTCGCCAGCGGCGTGATGATTCCGCGCGGGGAGGGCGCATCTCCCCCTATTCCCCCCGTACTCCTGGGTGTCTCATGAAGGTTCTGGTTCTCAATTCCGGTAGCTCGTCGATTAAATATCAACTCTTCCAGTCCGATAACTGGCAGGTGCTGGCGGCGGGCGCCGTCAACCGCATCGGCGAGCCGCACGGGGATTTCCAGGGTCGCTGGCGGGACGAGGGCGGGTGGGAGCACCGTTTCGAGCTGGTTCTGCCGATCGCCCATCATGGCGCGGGACTGGAACTTATGGCCGACCGGTTGCGCGAATCCGGGGTGCTGGCGGATCTGGGTGAACTGGTGGCCATCGGCCATCGGGTGGTCCATGGCGGCGAGGCCTTCCAGCGCCCGACCCGGGTGGATGAGGGGGTCATCGCCGTCATTCGCGACATGATCCCCCTGGCGCCCTTGCATAACCCGGCCAACCTGGAGGGTATCGAGGTGGCGATGCGCCTCTTCCCCGGAGTACCCCAGGTGGCGGTTTTCGATACCGCCTTCCACCAGACCATGCCCCCGGCGGCCTATCGCTACGCCTTGCCGGAGAACCTCTACCGGCAGCACCGGGTCAGGCGTTATGGCTTCCATGGCAGTTCCCATGCCTATGTCAGCCGTCGGGCGGCGGCGCTGCTGGGCCAGGCACCCCGGGATTGCCATTGCATCACCCTGCATTTGGGCAACGGCGCCAGCGCGGCGGCGGTCCGGGGTGGCGAGAGCATCGATACCTCCATGGGCCTGACGCCCCTGGAGGGCCTGGTGATGGGCACACGCTGCGGTGACCTGGACCCGGCCATTCCTTTCTATCTGGCCAAGAATCTGGGCATGGACAACCAGGCCCTGGATGATCTCCTGAATCGTCGCAGCGGTTTGCTTGGGCTCTGCGGCGTCAACGACATGCGTGAAATTCATCGGCGCATTGCCCAGGGTGACCCGACCGCCGTTCTGGCCCTGGACGTCTTTTGCCATCGGCTGCGGAAATATCTCGGGGCTTACTGGATTGAATTGGGCCGCCTGGATGCCCTGGTCTTCACCGGTGGGATTGGGGAGAACGACGCGGTGGTCCGGGAGCGCACCTGCGCCGGTTTGGAGGGGATGGGGATTCTTTTGGACGAGGTGGCGAATCAGGCCGGTGGTGAAGGTGAGCGCCGGGTCAGCAGGTTGGAAAGTCCGGTGGCCGTGCTGGTTATTCCCACCAATGAGGAACTGGAGATCGCTCGCCAGACCCTGGAGGCGGTGGGGGGGTAGAGGTTGTTAGGCAGAGCAGCCGCTAGCAGTGTGAGGGTCGGGTGACGTCTGGCGGGGGGCGCCGTGAATACATCCCTGTAGGCTTGGCGACCGTATCCCTGCGGTCGACACCCCCGCCAGTCGCCACCCGACCCTCCCTCTCCCTCCCTCGCCCAGGAAGCGTAATCCCCCGGGCCGCGCCACCATCACCGGTGCCTTTTGCCCCTTTCCCCTCGCGGAAGAGGGATTCGGGTGAGGGGGAGTGCATGGCGACGGTTCAGTTTTCGACAAACTTGTCCTTAAACCTACCGGGATGGATTCCCGGCGTCCCCCGCCAGACGCTACCCGACACGGGCAAGTGCTAAAGCTACAGGTTTACCGACCCGCCAGACATGGGCGCGCGCAGTTTGCGCACGATGGCCATGGCCATCTCCAGGGCCTGCTCGTAGTTGAGGCGGGGATCGACCTGGGTGCGATAGGCGCGCTCGAGGCCCACCTCGTCCAGACCCCGGGCGCCGCCCAGGCATTCGGTGACATCGTCACCCGTCAACTCAAAATGGACGCCGCCCAGATGGCCGCCCAGTTCACGGTGGATGTCGAAGGCCAGGCTCAGTTCCGCCAGGATGCGGTCGAAGCGCCGGGTCTTGTAGCCGCTGGCGGTGGTCTCGGTATTGCCATGCATGGGGTCGCAGACCCAGAGGACCGGGTTGCCGGTGCGGTTGACCGCCGCGATCATTTTGGGCAGTTCGCGCGCGATCTGGTCCGCGCCGAAGCGGTGAATCAAGACCAGGCGACCGGGCTCCCGGTGTGGATTGAGTCTGGCCACCAGGGCCTCCAGCCATTCGGGTGACAGGCCGCTCCCCAGCTTGACCCCGACCGGATTGGCGATGCCGCTCATGAATTCCACATGAGCCCCGTCGGGATCGGCGGTGCGCAGCCCGATCCAGGGCAGGTGGGCGCTGAGATTGAACCAGCCCGGGAAGCTGCGCACCTGGCGGGTCAGGGCCTGCTCGTAAGGCAGGTGCAGGGCCTCATGGCTGGTGAAGAACTGTACCCGGGCCAGTTCCCCCGAGGCGGAACAGCCCACCGCCCGCAGGAAGCGGAGGGACTCGCCCAGGGCCTCAACCATCTTGCGATAATCCTGGGCGCTGGGCGAATGGGCCATGAAGTCCAGGTCCCAGTTCTCCGGGTGGTGGAGGTCGGCGAAGCCGCCCTCGGACAAGGCCCGAATAAAGTTGAGCGTCAGGGCGGCCCGGCCATGGCCGAGCAACAGGCGCGTCGGGTCGGGGGTGCGGGCCGCGGCGGTGAAGTCGGGGCCATTGATGAGGTCGCCGCGATAGCTGGGCAGGGTGAGGCCATCGCGGGTCTCCAGGTCAGTGGAGCGGGGTTTGGTGTATTGGCCGGCGATGCGCCCGACCCGGATCACCCGCTGCTTGAGGCCCTGCACCAGAATCAGGCTCATTTGGAGCAGGATCTTGAGCTTGTTGGCGATGATGTCCGCCTGGCAGTCGGCGAAACCCTCGGCGCAGTCACCCCCTTGGAGCAGGAAGCCATCGCCCCGCGCCGCCGCCGCTAACTGCTTACGCAGGGAATGGATCTCCCAGGAGGTGACCAGGGGCGGCAGGCCGGCCAGTTCCGCCAGGGCGGCGTCCAGGGCCGGGCGGTCCGGATAGCGGGCTTGTTGCAGGGCGGGGCGTGACTGCCAGGAGGCGGGTGACCAGCCTGGCGCGGGCCTGGAGGCCGAGGCGGTCAAGTGGCCGCCTGGGCGGCGCGGCCGGCCTCGAAGGCCTCCTCGTTGACCGCCACCAAGGCGGGTTTGCGCTCGCGGAAGCGGGCCAGGACGGCCTCCTTGAGGATCTCGGCGGGGAAGGGCAGGTAGTCGGAGATGGCCCCGAGCATGACGGTGTTGACCAGCTTGAGGTTGCCCAACTCCCGGGCGATGGCGCCGGCGTCGAAGGCATGAACCTCGATGCCCCGGGCCCGCATCTCCGCGACCGGATCGTCCGGGTAGGGGAAGAGACCCAGGGTCACCACCGGCGGCTCCTGACGCAGGCGGTTGACCATGGCCACGCCCCCGTGGCGCAACTGGCCGCACCAGCGCAGGGCCTCCGCCGGCTCGAAGCCCACCAGAATGTCCGCCTCGCCATCGGGGATGGCGGGGGACAGCACCCGGCGCCCAAAGCGCACATGGGAGGTGACCACGCCACCGCGCTGGGCCATGCCCGCCACCTCGGTCTTCTTGACGTCATAGCCCTGGGAGACGGCGGTCTGGGACAGCACCTCCGCCGCCGTCATGACGCCCTGGCCGCCGATGCCGGCCACCAGAATGTTGGTGATCCGGTCTTCCGCGTTGGCGCTCATACCCGTGCCCCCGCCCGATTGAAGACCGCGAGCGGCAGGATGGCCTCGGGTCCGCAGGTGCCGGGGCAGAGATCACAGCCGGTGCAGGCGGCGCTGTCGATGGCCACGAAGGTCAGCTCCTTCTCGGTGCCATTGGGCTTGACCACCGTCTCGCGCCGGGTGACGGCGATGGCGGGGCAGCCCACCGCCAGGCAGTTGGAGCAGCCGGTGCACTTCTCCTCGTCCACGGCATAGGGCGGCTTGTTGCGGTAGCGCTCGGTGAGGACGCAGGGCTGGTTGGTGATGATGACCGAGGTGTCATCGACCTTCACCTCCTCGCGCAGGGCCTTGAAGAGGGTGGGCAATTCGTAGGGATTGACCTCGTGGACGCGCTCCGGCTTGACGCCGAGGGCCTCCACCAGCTTGCGGAAGTTGATCTTGGGGGCCTCGAGGCCGTGGATGTCGCGCCCGGTGCCGGGATGCTCCTGGCCGCCGGTCATGCCCACGGCACTGTTGTCCAGCAGCAGGATGGTGACATTGCCCCGGTTGTAGACGATATCCAGCAGGCCCTGCATGCCCATGTGCAGGAAGGTGGAATCGCCGATGACGGCGAGCACGCGCTTGTCCTTGTCGGCCGCGCTGCGCCCCTTGTCCAGGCCCAGGGCCACGCCCATGGAGGCGCCCATGGAGATGCAGGTGTCCAGGGCGTTCCAGGGATGACCGGCGCCCAGGGTGTAGCAGCCGATGTCGCCGGCGATCTGGGTGTTCTTGATCTTGGACAGGCAGTAATAGATGCCCAGGTGAGGGCAGGCGACGCACATGGTCGGCGGGCGGGGGAAGACCTGCACCGGGGTGGTGAAGGCGAGGGGGCGTTTGGGGGCTTGCTCTGGCTCCGCCGGTTCACCCAGGAAGGCGCGGATGGCGGGGCGCAGGACATGGGGTGCCAGTTCGCCCATGCGCGGCAGCAGGTCCTTGCCGTGGACCGGGATGCCCGCGGCGCGGATCTCTTGCTCCAGGAGGGGCTCGACCTCCTCGACCACCACCAGCTGCTCGACCTGGTCCGCCAGGGCGCGGATCAGGCCCAGGGGGGGCGGATAGCTGAAGCCCAGCTTGACCAGGGGCGCGTTGGGAAAGGATTCCAGGACGTGCAAATAGGTGGGCCCCGAGGTGACGAAGCCGATCCGCGGGTCCTGGCCCGCCTCGAGCCGGTTCAGATCGGTGACCTCGGCGAAGGCGCGGAGTTGCTCCTCGCGGGCCAGCATGAGGGGGATGCGGCGACCAGCATTCATGGGCGTCATGACCATGCGTGCCGGATTTTTCTGGAAGCCCTTGACCGGGCGCTCCTCCCGCTCGCCGGCCACCACTACCCCCTTGACGTGGCAGATACGGGTCGTGAGGCGCAGGATCACCGGGGTGTCGAATTGCTCCGAGAGGGCGAAGGCCTCCCGGGTCATCTCGTAGGCCTCCTGGGCGTCGGCGGGCTCCAGGACGGGGAGGTGGGCGAAGCGGCCCCAGTGGCGGGAGTCCTGCTCGTTCTGAGAGGAGGACAGGCCCACGTCGTCCGCCACGGCCACCACCAGACCCCCACCGACCCCGATGAGGGTCTGGGTCATGAGGGCGTCCGAGGCCACGTTCAGGCCGACGTGTTTCATGGCGCAGAGGGCGCGGCTGCCCGCCAGGGAGGCGCCGATGGTCACTTCCAGGGCCACCTTCTCGTTGACCGACCACTCCGCGTAGAGGTCTTTATAGGTGGCGGCGTATTCGAGGATTTCCGTCGCGGGCGTGCCGGGGTAGGCCGCCGCGACCCGGCAGCCGGCCTCCCAGGCGCCGCGCGCGACGGCCTCGTTACCAGACATAAAGCGGCGTTCGGGTTGGGGTAGGGGATTCACCGCGCTCAAGGCTAGGTCTCTCCGCATGGTCGGTTGGCGAAAATTGGCATTATACTGGCATCGCTGTCCCACGGGCAGGATCGGCGTGGTCTTGGGTGACCGCCCAGGGCCCGCGCCCTGCGCGCCATAAGCCCTTTCCGCCGCCGGATTCCCGTCCAGGGATGCCCTCTGGTGGGTTTCGGTTCCAACCTGACCCTTATCCGTACCCCTGTCGTAGCCGGAGCTGCCCATGTCCCTGGTCCAGACCGAGAATCTCAATGTTGCCGCCTTTGACCACATGCCCTCGCCCGATGAGATCAAGGCCCGCGTCCCCCTGACGGACCCGGCGGCGGCGGTGGTGGTGGCGGGACGCCAGGCCTTGATGGATATCCTCGATCGTCGGGACCCCCGCCGCTTCCTGGTCGTCGGCCCCTGCTCCATTCACGATCCGGTGGCGGGCCTCGATTACGCCAGCCGCCTCAAGGCCTTGGCGGATGAGGTCGCGGATGTCCTGGTGCTGGTGATGCGGGTCTATTTCGAGAAACCCCGCACGGCGACAGGCTGGAAGGGCTTTATCAACGATCCCTTCATGGACGACTCCTTTCGCATCGACGTCGGGATGGAGAAGGCGCGCCGCTTCCTGCTGGATGTCTGCGAACTCGGCCTGCCCACGGGCACCGAGGCCCTGGACCCGATCGCGCCCCAATATTACGGTGACCTGGTGAGCTGGACAGCGATCGGCGCCCGCACCTCCGAATCCCAGACCCACCGGGAGATGGCCTCGGGTCTCTCCACCCCGGTGGGGTTCAAGAACGGCACGGACGGGGACCTGGAGGTGGCCATCAACGCCATCATCTCCGCCGCCCACCCCCATAGCTTTTTGGGCATCAACAACCAGGGCCAGTCGGCGATTACCCGCACCCGTGGCAACCCCTATGGCCATATCGTGCTGCGGGGCGGCGGTGGGCGACCGAATTACGATACCGTCTCCATCGCCCTGGCCGAACAGGCCCTGGCCAAGGCCGGGCTTCCTGGCAACATCGTCGTGGATTGCTCTCACGCCAACTCCTGGAAGCAGCCGGACTACCAGCCCCTGGTGATGCGGGATGTGATGCACCAGATCCGCGAGGGCAACGGCTCGGTGGTGGGCCTCATGATCGAGAGCCATCTGGAGGCCGGTAATCAGCCGATCCCGGCGGACCTGTCGCAACTCCGATATGGCTGCTCGGTCACCGATGCCTGCGTCGGCTGGGACACCACCACCGCCATGATCCGGGATGGGGCCTCCCTGTTGCGCGAGGTCGCCCGGCGGGCCTGAGGGCCGGGTTCAGGACTGGCCAATCGGGCTGACCCCGCCCGGGAATCGCATCGCCTTTCGCCGCGTTTCGCGCCCGATCGCGGCCGATACCCGCGGAAAATGGATTTTTGCCGCCCTAATCCGTCATAATCCGCCCCGCGGTGAGAACGACACTCGGATTGTTGCCCCGATTGATCTCATCCCTAGACGCCCCGGCCCGCCTCGGCGAGGCCCGGCCAGTGATAAAAAACGATAACGAGACGAGGGTAGCAACCGATGGGGAAGACTTCCGTTTTGGCGGCGGCCATGTTGGCCCTTGCCGCGACCCCGGCGCTGGGCGCCGAAGGGTTTTCGTGGGGTGGCGATTTTCGGTTCCGGATCGAGAGCCTGAACCATATCCCGACCGATATACCCACCTACGAGTTTTACCAGCTCTACAATCGCGATCGTACGCGCCTCTGGGCCAAGTACGGCTTCAACGAGGACATCGATTTCTACGCGCGCCTGACCAACGAGTTCCGGTTTTTCGATACCAGCGATGGCCGTCAGGACCCGGGCACCTGGGAGTTTCTGGGGGAGGTCACGCCGGATCAGTTTTACCTGGATCTGCGCAAGCTGGCTAACGGCCTGATTACCACCCGCCTGGGCCGCCAGGATTTCATCTACGGCACCGGCAAGATTCTGGCGGATGGCACCCCCCTCGACGGTTCCCGCACCTTCTTCGCCGACGGCGCCAAGGTCACCTTCAACTTCGAGGGGCACAGCCTGGACCTCCTGGGCCTCTATACCGCCCAGCAGCCCCAGCCCGTCATCAACAATCAGGATACCAACCTGATCGAGACCGATCAGTGGGCGGCGGGCCTCTACGGCAAGTACAACCGCTTTGAACAGGTCCCCTTCGAGTATTACTGGATTTACAAGCACGAAGACGATACCGCCACCAGTTACCGGAACAAGCTGGGCAAATTCGTCACCGCCGACGCCAATTTCAGCACCTTCGGTTTTCGCGTCATGCCCAAGTTCGGCTATGGCTTTACCGGCAATCTGGAGGTGGCGACCCAAGCGGGTTCCCAGGGCACCGATGATGTGAATGGCAGCATGGTCGATGCCAGCCTCTCCTACAGCCCGGACCTGCTGCCCAACTTCAAGCCCCTCCTCAAGCTGGGCTACTGGTACCTCTCGGGTAACGAGCCCGATTCCAGCCGTAACGAGGGCTGGCATCCCATCTATGGCCGCCAGCCCCAGGACAACTGGGGCGAACTGCTCGGCTACACCCTGGTCGGCAGCCAGTACTCGGTCTTTGGCTGGAGCAACTTCTCCACACCCTTCGTGGCCATGGAGATATCACCGATCCAGAAGTCCCGGCTGACCCTCCGCTATTCCTGGGTGGGCGCCAACGAGGACGACGGCCTGGGTGGCGGCCCGGGTAAGGATCGCGGGGGCCTCTTCTTTGCCCTCCTGACCTTCGAGGTTCTCCCCCAACTCAAGGGGCACCTCTGGGGCGAGTGGTTTGATCCGGGCGATTACTACCGGCCGACCGCGAACGGCGATAGCTTCGTGCGCCTTAATATCGAGTACAGCTTCTAGGATGGGCGCGCGGGGGTCTGCTTTGGGAACCCAGCCCAGATCTCCCGCCACTCAACCTCAAATCGATTTATGACCAGGTTACCCCGTATGAAACTTACCCATATCCTCACGGCCGTCACCAGCGCGGCCCTCTTCGCCCTCGGTACCCCGGCCCAGGCGGCGGACAGCATCAAGATCGGCACCTTCCTGGCGGTAACGGGCCCCGCGGCCTTCCTGGGCGACCCGGAACTCAAGACCCTGCAGTTGTACGTGGATGCCATCAACCAGCAGGGCGGTCTCCTCGGCAAGCCCGTGGAACTCATTCACTACGACACGGGCGGCAACGCCAAGGAGGCGGTCAACTTCTTTAAGCGCCTGGTCAAGAAGGACCAGGTGGATATCATCGTCGGCGGCTCCTCCTCCGGGGAATCCCTGGCGGTCATGCCCCTGGCGGAGGAGGAGCAGATCCCCTTCATCTCCATGGCCGGGGCGGTGAAGATCATCGAGCCGGTGCAGAAATGGACCTTCAAGACCCCGCACACCGATCGCATGGCGGCGGCCAAGATCTACACCGACATGAAGCGGCGGGGCCTGACCAAGGTGGCCCTCATCAGCGGCGACGGCGGCTTCGACAAATCGGGCCGTGAGGAGTCCCTCAAGCTGGCGCCGGAGTACGGCATCACCATCGTGGCGGATGAGTCCTATGGCAACAAGGATACGGACATGACCGCCCAGCTCACCAAGATCCGCGACAGTGGCGCCCAGGCCATCCTTAACTTTGGCTTCGGCACGGGACCGGCCATCGTCACCAAGAATCTCCGCCAGTTGGGCATAGATCTGCCCCTTTACCAATCCCATGGCGTGGCCTCCAAGAAATACATCGAACTGGCCGGGGCCGCGGCGGAAGGGGTGCGGCTGCCCGCCGCGGCCCTGCTGGTCCCGGAAAAGCTGGCGGATACGGACCCCCAAAAGCCCGTCCTCCTGGCCTATCAACAAAAATACCAGGCCGCCCATGGCGACGTCTCCACCTTCGGGGGCCACGCCTACGATGCCCTCTTCCTGGCCGTCGAGGCCATCAAGCGCGCCGGCACCACCGACAAGGCCAAGGTGCGGGATGAGATCGAGAAGACCCAGGGTTTCCCGGGCACCGCCGGTATCTTTAACATGAGCCCCCAGGACCACATGGGCCTGGGCTTGGATGCCTTTAAGCTTCTCGAGGTCCGCAACGGCGACTGGACCATCGTGGACGAGGGCTAGGAATCCCGTGCAGTAGGCGGGGCGGCCCCCCTTTCCGGCCGCCTCGCGCCAATCCGCGCCCGCGTGGCGTTTGTCCCCCAGCCAGCGTCCAAGAAGCCCGAGCCCAAGATGTGGGATCAGATCCTCCAGTTTGTCCTGACCGGCGTCACCCTGGGCTCCACCTATGCCCTGGTGGCCCTCGGCTTTGCCATCATCTATAACGCCTCGGACGTGGTGAA
>JADZBU010000006.1 GCA_020851955.1 Chromatiaceae bacterium
GACGATCTCGTCCACGGCCTCGGCGAAGAGGTGCAGGCGCACCGGCTGATCGGGGTCGGGATAGTCATCGGCCAGGGCCCCCACCAGCCGGGGGCCAAAGCGGGCAAAGTGGCGCATGGCCGCCAGAGCCTGCTCGCGGCTCTGGAGCAGGGCCGCCGCCTGGTCCGGCCGCCAGAACAGCCGCCGGTAGGCCAGCAGTGCCTCCTGGACCTCCTCGTTGCTCGGCCAGAGGCGCTTGTTGTCGATCCCCGCCCGCTCCGCCACCTTGCGCCGCGCCCGCTCGGGCTCGGCGATCCCCTGTTCCGCCATCAGCCGCGCTGTCTCCTCCGCCAGCCAACGGCGCTGGCTGGCCGCGCGATCGCGTTGTCGCATGCTCTTTGGACCTCCGGCGGGGTTGGGATGCCTTAGCATAAAGTAACCCCGGGGCTCGAGCCATCCCCGGCCAAGGCTGCCTCACCACGAAATCTCGGAGTCAGACTCCGAATTTTCAGGTAAAATCCCCCGCATGATTGCCAGACCAGCCCATCTCCAACGGCTTTCGCGCCTGCTGCACGGCTTCCCCGTGGTCGCCATTCTGGGCCCCCGACAGGTAGGCAAGACCACGCTGGCGCGTCAACTGGCCGGGCAATGGCCTGACCCCGTACGCTATTTCGATCTGGAGGACCCCGAGGATCAGGCGCGTCTCGGCGATCCATCCTTCGTTCTCAAGCCCCTGACGGGCTTGGTGGTGCTGGATGAAGTCCAACTCAGGCCGGATCTCTTTCCCCTGTTGCGGGTTCTGGCGGACCGGCCGGGGCTACCGGCGCGCTTCCTGCTCTTGGGCAGCGCCTCGCCCGACCTGATAAGGGGTGCCGCCGAGAGCCTGGCGGGGCGCGTCGCCTTTCATGAACTGGATGGCCTGGCCCTGGATGAATTGGCGCCACTGGCCCAAGACCGGGATTGGATCGATGCCCGCTGGCTGCGGGGTGGTTTCCCGCGCGCCTGGCTGGCGGAGGATCTGGCCGCCAGTCGTGAGTGGCGCGAGTCTTTCATCCGCACCTATCTGGAACGGGATCTGCCGCAATTGGGCATCAAGCTACCGGCGCTGACGCTGCGCCGTTTCTGGACCATGTTGGCCCATTATCACGGCCAGACCTGGAACGGGAGCGAACTGGCCCGGGCCCTGAGCGTCAGCGATAAGACCCTGTCCCGCTATCTGGATATCCTGGAAGGAACCTACATGGCTACGCGCCTGCCGCCCTGGCACGCCAACCTGGGCAAGCGCGAGGTGAAAGCACCCAAGGTCTATGTGGCCGATACGGGTTTGCTGCACAGTCTGTTACGCATTGGCACCGGCGATGATTTGCTGGCGCACCCCAAATGCGGGGCCTCCTGGGAAGGTTTCATGCTGCACCAGGTGCTGCGGCGTACCGGCGCCCAGCGGGGCGAGTACTTCTTCTGGGGAGTGCATTCCGGCGCCGAGTTGGATCTGCTGGTGATCAAGGACGGGCGCCGCCTCGGCTTCGAGATCAAACTGACGAGATCGCCGGCCGTCACGCCGTCGATGCGGTCGGCGCGCGAGCATCTGCGGCTGGACCACCTCTCCGTGATCTGCCATGGGGATGGCGCCCCCTGGCCGCTGGCCGAGGGTATCGACGCCGTCCCCGCAGCCTGCCTGGCCGGGCCGCGATGGCCGCTGGCGGCTATTCCCTAACCCAGATCCCGCCTTCCCGCTCCTTCCCCGTCAATCTTCACCCGCCAATGGGGAAACGTTATATATTGTTCCCCCTTGGCAACTTAATCCCTCATCACCATCCCCCACGTCTGAAATAACCGTCATTCATCCATGTTCAGCCTTGGCTTTGGCCGCAAGAAGGCGCCGCTCCTGGGATTGGATATCGGCTCGACCGCCGTCAAGCTGATCGAGCTCTCCCAAGCCAGGGCCGGTTCCGCCCACACCTACCAGGTGGAAAGCTGCGCGCTCGAACCCTTGCCGCCCGGCGCCATCGCCGAGAGAAAGATCGCCGACCCCCAGTTGGTGGGCGAGGCCATCCGCAAGGCGGTCGCCCGCTCCGGGAGCCGCGCCAAGGCCGCCGCCGTCGCCGTGCCCGGTTCCGCCGCCATCACCAAGATCATCACCCTGCCCGAGGGCCTTAGCGATGAGGAGATGGAAAACCAGATCAAGATGGACGCGGACCAATATATCCCTTACCCCCTCGACGAAGTCGATCTCGACTTCACCCTGCTGGGCCCGGCGGTCACCGCGGGGGAAGTGGATATCCTTCTCGCCGCCGCCCGGCACGAGATCGCCATCAATCTGATCATCGCCCTGGAGGTCGCGGGCCTCAAGGCGAGCATCATCGATGTGGAGCCCTACGCCCTCGAGAACGCCTGCATTCTGGCGCTTGGGGTCCAGGGCGAGGACCAGACCACCGCCATCGCCGACATCGGCGCCAACGCCATGCGCGTCCAGGTGATGCGCCAGGGCCGCACCCTCTTTACCCGCGAGCAGGGCTTTGCCGCCGCCCAGTTGTTCGAGGAAGTCGAGCACCGGTACGACCTGACCCCCGAAGAGGCCCGGCGCCGGGTTATCGAGGAGGATCTGCCCGAGACTTACGCCGCCGAGGTCCGGGACCCCTTCGCGGCCGCCCTGGCCCAGCAGATCGGCCGGGTCCTGCAATTCTTCTATTCCGCGACCTCCTCCAAGCCGGCGGACCAGGTCCTCCTCGCCGGCGGCATGGCCGCACTGCCCGGTCTCGAGCAGGTGGTCGCGGACAGCCTGGGGATCACGACCTTCGTCGCCAATCCCTTTCTCCATATGACCCTGGGGCCCAAGGTGGGGGTCCAGTTGCTCCAGCGCCAGGGGCCCGCCCTGGCCCTCGCCGTGGGTCTGGCCTTGCGCCGGTTCGGCTAGATGGTACGCCTCAACCTCCTGCCCTGGCGCGACGAGCGGCGGCAACGCCAGAAGCGCATCTTCGCCATCTCGGGGGTGGCCGCCCTCCTGGTCACCCTGGGCGGTGCCGTCGCCAGTTATCTGGCCATCGACGGCCTGATCCTGGCCCAGGAGTCCCGCAATGCCTACCTGACTGCCGAGATCGCCAAACTGGATAGAAAGATAAAGGAGATCAAGGAGATCGAAAAGAAAAAGGCGGACCTGCTGGCGCGCATGGATATCATCCAGGAGTTGCAGCAGATCCGCCCGGAGGTGGTGCATCTCTTCGACGAGATCGTCACCGCCATCCCCGACGGCGTCTTTCTCACCGGGATCAAGCAGAGCGGCCGCAATGTAGTCCTGCAGGGCAGTGCTCAATCCTACGGCCGCATCTCGGACCTGATGCGCAACATCAAGGCCTCGGTCTGGATCACCAATCCCACCCTCACCATCATCAAGGAACAGGAGAAGGGGGGCACGGATCTGAGCCAATTCGAGTTGCAGTTCCAGCAGCAACGGCCGCCGGCGCCGAAACCGGAGGAGGACAAGGCTCCGGCCTGATGGCCGGCGCGGACCTTGGCCCAGCATGGATCTCAATCAACTCAACGAGCTGGATTTCAGCAACATCGGCGATTGGCCGGTGGTGGCCAAGGCCATCCTGGTCCTCTTTCTGTGTGTCGTTCTGGCGGGCGGCTGGTACTGGTTCGTCTCCCAGGATCAGATCGACAGCCTGAGCCGGAGCGAGGCGCAGGAAACCGAGCTCAGAACGAGTTTCGAGGCCAAGCAACGCCTGGCGGCTAATCTGGAGATCCATCGGGAACAGTTGACCCAGATCGAGGAGTCCTTGACCGACCTGCTCCGGCAGTTACCCGGCAGCGCCGAGATCGCGGCCCTGCTGGTGGATGTCTCCCAGACCGGCCTGGCGGCGGGGCTGGAATTCGACCTGTTTCGCCCCGCCGGGGAGGTCTCCAAGAGTTTTTACGCCGAACTGCCCATCCAGGTGGAGGTCACCGGCGCTTACCATGAGTTGGGCCGGTTCGTCAGTGGCCTCGCGGCCTTGCCGCGGATCGTCACCGTCCATGATGTCGGCATCTCCGCCCTGGACAAGGAGGTCCGCGGCAACGCGGCGGCCAGCAAGCTGCGCATGCAGGCCACGGTCAAGACCTACCGCTACATCGAGGACGAGGAGACTAAAAAGGCCCAGGATAACAAGCCCGGCGGCAAGGCTGGGAAGCCAGGAACGGCCAAAAAATGAGTCCCGGGGCCCGGATCGCCTGCTACTGCGCCCTGGGCGGCGCGGCCTTGGCGCTGGCCGCCTGCGGCAATCCGGATATGACCGATCTGGAGGACTACGCCAGCCAGGTCCGGATGCGTCGGCCGCCGCCGATCGCCCCCCTGCCGGATTACCCCCTGGTTGAAAGCTTTCCCTACGAGCCGGGTCAGCGGCGCGACCCCTTCGTCATGGACAAGGAGACGGCGGCCATCACCGCCCCGGAGACCGCGGACCCCGGCGGCATGGCCCCGGATACCCATCGGCCTCGGGAGAATTTGGAGCGTTTTGCCCTCGATAGCTTGCTCATGCAGGGCATCTTGCAGCAGGATGGCGGCATCTGGGGCCTGGTCTTCGCCCGGGAGGACAAGACGCTCCACCGCGTTGCGGTTGGCAACTACCTGGGTCAGAACCATGGCCGGGTCATCCGCATCACGGAGCAGAGGATCGACCTCATCGAGCTTATCCAGGATGGCGGGGGGCGCTGGATGGAACGCGAGGCGTCCCTAGCCCTGATTCAGGACGGGAAACGGGGAAAATAGTGGCCCGAGGGCGGATACCAGACATGCAGGCGCATTCACTCACGAGGACCCGACGGCCAGGGCCTCCCCTGGCCCGGGCTGTCCGCGCGTGCCGGTATCCGACCTGGCTGCTGCTCCTGATCCTGATCTGGCCGGTCGGTGGCTTGGCGGCGGCCCTCAAGGACGTGGAATTTGCCTCCCTCCCCGGCAATCAGGTCCGCATCGACCTGGTGCTCTCCGAGGCCGTGGCGGCCCCCCGGGACTTCTCCACCGATTCGCCGGCGCGCATCGTCCTCGACCTGCCGGGGGTGACCAGTGAACTGCCCCGCAAAAACGTGGCCATCGACGTGGGCCCCGTCCAGAGTCTGACGGCCCTGGACGCCGAGGGCCGCACCCGGATCGTCGTCAACCTCGCCACCCCCGTGCCTTACCGGGTCCAGAGCCAGGGCGACCGCATCAGCATCGCCATCAACGAGTCCGCGGTCACCTCGCCCCTGGCCGTTCCGGCGCCGGTGGCTCCGCCCAGCGCGGCGCCCAGTACGGCCAAGGGCCCCGAGTTGCGGGGCATCGACTTCCAGCGAGGCCCCGCCGGCGAGGGCCGGGTCCTGGTGAAGCTGCCGAGGCCCGACACCCGCGCCACCGTCGCGGAGCAGGGGGGCAAGGTGGTCGTCGAGGTCCTGGATGCCTCCCTGCCGGCGCGCCTGCGCCGCCGGCTGGACGTGGTGGATTTCGGCACCCCCGTCGTCGCCATCGAATCCCAGCCCAAGGGGCGCGACGTCGCCATCACCATCCAACCCACCAAGGATTACGAATACCTGGCCTACCAGGTCAACGAGCTCTTTACGATTGAATTCCGCACCCTCACCCAGGAACAGCAGGAACGGAAGCGGCGGGACCAGATCACCTTCAGTGGCGATCGGCTGACCCTCAATTTCCAGGACATCGAGGTGCGCGCCGTGTTGCAGCTCCTGGCGGACTTTACTGGGCTCAACCTGGTCGCCAGCGATTCCGTCAAGGGCAATGTCACCCTGCGCCTCAAGAACGTGCCCTGGGATCAGGCCCTGGATATCATCCTCAAATCCAAGGGCTTGACCATGCGCCAGAAGGGCAACGTCATCATGATCGGCCCCACGGAGGAGGTCATGGCCCGCGAGGAGCAGGAGTTGGCGGCGACCCAAAAGATCGAGGAGTTGGTGCCCCTGCGTACCGAGAATATCCAGATCAATTACGCCAAGGCCACGGATATCGCCAAGTTATTGGCGTCCCAGCAAATGCAGGTGGCCAAGGTCTCCGGGAGCCTGCAGCAAGGGGACGCCCAGGCCGAGGAGGAGGAGACCCAGGCCCGGGGACTCCTCTCCAGCCGCGGCAGCGTCACCGCCGATGAGCGCACCAACACCCTCCTGGTTCAGGACACGGCGGATAAACTCGAACAGGTCCGCCTGCTGGTCGCCCGCCTGGATGTGCCCATGCGCCAGGTCATGATCGAATCGCGGGTCGTCATCGCCTCCGATAATTTCGCCCGGGAACTAGGGGTGCGGTTCGGCGCCAATCGTCTCCAGGTCAATGAGAACAAGGGGGATTTCAATGAAATCTATGGTGGACGCCCGGGTACCCTTGTGGGTGAAAACTATTGGGGAACCACCGTGGATGACACGGTACCCCTCATGGTCGATTTACCCGCCCCCAATGCCACCAGCGCGATCAACTTTCTCATCGGCAAGATTGGCAGCTATCTGCTGCAGCTCGAACTATCCGCCATGCAGCAGGAGGGCCGGGGTGAAATCATCTCGAATCCCCGGGTCATTACCTCCGATAAGCAGAAGGCCGAGATCGAGGTGGGTCAGCAGGTCCCGATCGTCACTCCGGGCACTCAAAACGAACCACCTACCGTCAAGTACCAGGATGCCACCCTCAAACTTACGGTGACCCCCCACATCACCCCGGATAATCGCATCCTCATGGCTTTGAAGGTGACCAAGAACGAGGCCGACGAGGCCTTGAAAGTCGATGGCAATCCCTACATCAATAAAAGAGCGGTCGAAACCAATGTGCTCGTCGATAATGGCGAGACGGTCGTCCTGGGCGGTGTCTTCGAGCGATCCCGGTTCACGAGCAAGGAGCAGGTCCCCTGGCTGGGCAACCTGCCGATTGTTGGCAACCTGTTTAAGAATGATGCACGCAAGGAAACCAACAACGAATTGCTCATCTTCGTTACCCCCAGAATTCTCCAGCCGGAGTTAAAATCGCGTTGAAACCGGGCTGTCATTCATCCCTAACTCCCCACGCGCCGTCCTAATCCGAAAAAGCATGCGTCCATGAAGCGGTTAAACAACATCTTTCTTATCGGCCCCATGGGGGCCGGCAAATCCACCATCGGCCGCCAGCTCGCCGAGGCCCTGTCATTCCGATTCGAGGACAGCGATCACGAGATCCAGCGCCGCACCGGGGTGGACATCTCCACCATCTTCGAATACGAGGGCGAGGAGGGCTTTCGCAACCGCGAGCAGCAGGCCATCGCCGACCTGACCAACCAGGAGGGCATCGTCCTGGCCACCGGTGGCGGCGCCATCCTGCGGGAGGTCAGTCGCCAGAATCTGGCGGCTCGCGGCGTGGTCATCTATCTCCATTGCAGCCCCGAGCAGCAATTCTCCCGTACCAACCGCGATCGCAACCGGCCCCTGCTGCAGACGGAAGACCCGCTCGAGCGCCTGCGTCAGCTCATGGACGAGCGCGAACCCCTCTACCGTCAGGTCGCCGACCTGGTCGTCTCCACCGAAAAGCGCGGCACCGCCTCCGTCGTCAAGGAGATCCGCCGCCGCCTCGAGACGGAATTATCATGACCCGCGGCCTCCAGGTGGCCTTGGGCGATCGCGCCTATCCCATCCACATCGGCCAAGGACTACTGGCCGATCCGCGCTGGTATCAGCCCCACATCCGGGGTCGGCAGGTCATGATCGTCACCAACGAGACGGTCGCCCCCCTCTATCTGGCCCCGGTCGTCCAGGCCCTGGCCGGCTATCGGGTGGCGCAAGTCATTCTCCCGGATGGCGAGCAATACAAAACCCTGGAAGTCTGGAACCGCATCTTCGACGGCCTGCTGGGTAACCGCTTTAGCCGGGATTGCACCCTCGTCGCCCTGGGTGGGGGCGTGGTGGGCGACATGGCCGGCTTTGCCGCCGCCTGCTACCAGCGCGGCGTCGCCTTCATCCAGGTCCCCACCACCCTGCTGGCCCAGGTCGATTCCTCCGTCGGCGGCAAGACCGGCGTCAATCACCCCCTCGGCAAGAACATGATCGGCGCCTTCCACCAACCCGGCGCCGTCATCATCGACACCGACACCCTTGACACCCTGCCGGACCGGGAGATCGCCGCCGGCCTGGCCGAGGTCATCAAATATGGCCTCATCCGCGACCCCGCCTTCTTTGGCTGGCTGGAGGTCCGCATGCCCGCCCTCCTGGCCCGCGACAGCCAGGCCCTGGCCGAGGCCATCGAGCGCTCCTGCCAGAACAAGGCCGAGGTGGTGGCGGCGGACGAACGTGAGGCTGGGCAGCGCGCCCTCCTCAACCTCGGCCACACCTTCGGCCACGCCATCGAGACCGGCATGGGCTATGGCGCCTGGCTCCATGGCGAGGCCGTCGGCGCGGGCATGTGCCTGGCCGCCGATCTGTCCCACCGCCTCGGCTGGCTCGCCGCCGCCGACCTGGCCCGGGCCCGCGCCTTGATCGCCGCCGCCGGCCTGCCCGTCGCCCCGCCGCCGGAATTGACGCCCCAGGCCTTCCGCGACCTCATGGCCGTGGACAAAAAGGTCCAGGACGGTCGCCTGCGCCTGGTCCTCCTCCGGGGTATCGGCACTAGCCTGGTCACCGGCGATTTTGACCTGACGAAGCTGGACGAGACCTTGAGTCAGGCGTGACAGCGATAGGAGTAAAGGAGCATGACCGACGAGAAGACCTACACCCCGGCGGAGATCGGCCAGCACCTGGCGATGGCCCTGCCCGCCTGGGACTATGCCGAGGGTTATCTGCGGCGCCAGTACCGCACCAGCGGCTGGAAGGGCGCCCTGCTGGTGGCCAACACCATCGGCCATCTGGCCGAGGCCGCCTGGCATCACCCGGACCTGAGAGTATCTTATGACTCTGTGGTCGTGGACCTGAAGACCCACTCGGCCAACGGCATTACCGACAAGGACTTTGAACTGGCCCGCAAGATCGAGGACACGGTACAGTGGCGACCGGCCGTGGGCAGTGCCCTCGACGGTACCCCGGATGATCCGCGCTTCCGCTACCTCTACTATGACTGAGCCAGACGCTCGTCATAGCCCCGCGACATCTTCATAGATTACATCCAGCGGCAGTTCGAACCCCAGGCAGTCCAGCCGGACCTGTCCCGCCTGGTGGATTTCCGGTGCCCATTCATCCTGGCGGCGGAAAATCTGGACCTCGCGGTGGGTTTGGGAAACCAGCAGGTACTCCCGCAGGCTGGGGAGGGTCTGGTAGGCGAAGCGTTTTTCCCGGCTATCCAGGCGCGCGGTGGAGTCGGACAGCACCCCGACCAGCAAGCAGGGTTTGCTCCGGTAGTAGGTTTCCCGATCGGTCGGATCGCATGACAGCAGCAGGTCGGGATAGTAGAAGATGTCCTGTTGGCTGATTTTCAGCCGCACCTTCATGTCGTTGGCGAAGAGTTGACAAGGGGTGCCACGCAGGAGCGGGCGCAGGTATGTGGCGATATTGAGCGTAATCAGCCCGTGGCGATCACTGGCGCCCGTCATGGCATAGAGCTGGCCATCGATGTATTCGTGGCGGACCTCGCCGCCGTCCTCGCTGGCCAGGTAGTCCTCGACGCCGAGGTGTGGGTAGGAGGCAAGTTGGGGCATGGCAATGGGTACCTGCTGGGTTGGGGTGATTATTCCGGCCCTCCTGCCACCGCTGGCGGAAGCTGGACTGTCTGGCGGGACGCGCTCAGGTTTTGGCCCAGATGCGCACCCGCAGTTCTTCTCCCACCAGGGCAAACTCCGGTTCCCGGCCGGACAGTTGCCGGGTCAGGCGGATGATGAGGCGAGGGATGCCGGTGCCGATGGCGCTCATGTACCCTAATTGCGTCAGCAGGGTTGCCAATCGTCGGTTGCGCTCGGCATGGACCCCCAGCCGAATATTCTCCAACGTCACTGAATTTGGCAGGCGGCCCGGACTACGCACCTCCACCCGATCCGTAAAGAGGAACACCCGAATCTGCGACCCGCTCAGACTGTAATCCCGATGGGCGATGGCGTTCACCACGGCCTCGCCCAGGGCCTTGCGGTCGTAGATGGCCAGATCTTCACGACGAAAACCCAATTCTCGGGCGGGATTGCGAATATTCCGTTCAAGAAATAGGCGGGTATCTTCAATGACGGCGGGCAACCGCCCAACAATCTCGCGCCGGTCCAGGAGATCGGAGTCTTCGTCCGCCCCGGCGAAGGCTACCGCCGACACCCGGCTGTGCGGCATGAAGCGCTGCGGATCCTTGCCAAAAACGAGCACCCCCGCGACGGTCAGCCACCAGGCGCCATCAAGGCGCTCCGCCAATCGCAGATGGCTCAACAGCACTTCCAAAGGTAACCGACTCTGCTCCAATTGGCTGGCCAGGGGAAGACCGAACTGGAGCTCGTGATAGCTAGCGAAGGCATCCAGTGCCAAATCGTCCAGCCCCGCACCCCAAACGGGACTCTCGTCGTAATGAAGTTCGCCCGCGGCTTGGGCAATACGGATCAGCTCGCGGCCCGTCGCATCCTGTTTATCGCGACCGGCCCGCAGATAAAACCGGCCCCCGGCGGTACGATAGGGTTTCAGGCGATTCAGCTCGGGCATGACTCGCAGCGCCAGGATGTCGCGGCCCTCCAGGCTGTACTGCTCCAGCACCGGGCTAATGGGTGGTATGCAGCGATCCCTACAGATATGGGTCAGGGCCTGAAAAGCCGTTTGCGTATCCGGCAGGCCGATGATGAGCCCCTCGTCATCGACGCCGAAAAACACCACGCCACCCTCGCAGTTAGCCAAAGCCACGATCTCGCCGGCAACGCTCTCAGGATGACCCAACTGGCGTTTGAATTCCTGGGTCTGGCTTTCACCTTGGGCGAGCTCGGCCAGTATATTTTGGTTTGGTAGTGCCCCAATCGGTAGGATAGCGGCTGGCTTAAGCATTTTTTATCAACCCTTTAGGCAAGATGGGTCCAACGCATTGGGACACTACCGGGGCAAGCGGCAATATTCACACACAATGAGGATTGATGACACCCCCTAGGATGGGGCAGCTACTGCCAATCGTGCTGGCTCGCCGACACCAGCGCCGTCCAGTCGTCCGGTGGGTGTCCGCGCTCCAGCATGCGTTGAAAAACGACATAGGGGTCGCTTTTGCCGCCGGAGGAGCGCAAGGTGTTTTCATCATTCACCCACGCGAAAATAATGATCCGGGTTTTCGAGTCGAACCTAAAAAACAACCGGAATCGACGACCCATTTTTGCCCGCCGCCAGTGGCGAAACGCCGTGCCCATCCTGTTGCCCTGCCGATACTCCTCGCGATGCGGATCACTCGGCACGACCTCGAAAATCAATTTCGACAGTGCCGCGAACAGCCTGACATTGGCGTTGGACTCGAAACCCCGCGGATCTTGCCGTTGCGCCCGCTCAGCGGCAGCACGCAGTTTTTGGAGCTGTTCAATTAAACATTCGTGAAAGAGCAGATGCCACCCGTGACGCTGGATCACAGCGCCACATCGCCTTCAATGTCCGCGGCCAAGTCGACAGGCTGGGGCAGTGTCGTCAGCATGGCTTGGACAAGACCGTCGGGCAGGTTCGACAGGTGCCGACCGTTGCGAATGTCTGTTTCCAACAAGGCCAAAAAGCTCCCGATGGCCGGATCTTCATGGCCAGAGTGCTCGGCCCGGGTGACGATGACCTGCGACCCGCGCAGATCGAACGCCACCTTGCCACCGGCGTCAACGCCGAGAGCTTGGCGGATGGGCTTGGGTAGCGTGATCTGGCCTTTCGAGGTGATGGTGGCAACGACATGAATAATGGACATCGCTTTGCTCCTCCGCAGGCATTAATCGTAAGGAATATTCCTTACGCCGTCAAGTTCGCTCAACCAAGGATGCCGGCCGTGCCGCCGGTGCCCGCCGAGCAGGGGCCAAAAACGGGCAAAATTACCAAACGAACCCATTTTCCCCCCTGGCAACCGGGCGCCCTCATTTCCCTTGAATTGGCGTGTCATTGGCCTTAAATTGCTTGATCATCAAGTTGTTTTGAGGTCTTTAACATGCCCATCTCTCCTGCCCAGTCCCTGGCGAACCAGCTCAACGCCCTCCGCAGCACCGGGCCGCGCACGGCCGTCGGCAAAACGGTTGCCAGCACCAATGCGCGCAAACACGGCATCCTCAGCCGGCAACTGATCATCGAGGGCGAGAGCGCGGAGGACTTTGGCGACCTGTTGGAGGAATTGCTGGCGGACGAGGCGCCGGTGGGCACCCTGGAATGCGCCCTGGTGGAGCGGATGGCGATCTGCCTGTGGCGCCAGCGGCGAGCGGTGACGGCGGAGAGCGCCAGCTTGCATCTGCAGCGGCTGACCTTGGCGGAGCCGGAATGGCGGCTGATCCAGCAACTCTGCGGCGCTGACCTGGACCAGATTCGGGCGACCCTGGCCGATGGCCTGACGCTGGAGGCGGCGCAAGGGGTCAGCGATACCTTCGAGGTCTGGCTGGCGGTGCCCGATGCCGACAAGCCCCAGGATCTGGACGGCTTGGCGGCGCGCTTTCCATCCCTGCTGGACTTGCTCCACGGGATGATGTCGGCGGACGCCGCGCTCTGGGAGGCACTGGCCGCGCCGGGGTCCGGGGCGGGTGGGGACGCGCGGGCCGCCGGTGTCCCCGCAGGCCCGAGCGGTAGCGGTGCGCGTGATCCGGGCGGCGTCAACCCGATGGCCGAGACGGACGGCGTGGGCGGGGAGGCGGGTGCGGAGTCGCTGGCCGAGCTGTTGGCGGCACGCTTCGCGGGCTCGCTGACCGGCTGCCTAGCCTTCGTCCATGGTCACTTCCAGCGGCAGATGGCGATCCTGCGCGCCGCCAGCCATATCCGCGCCGCGCGTCTGCTGCCAGCGGCCTCGGAGCAATTGACGCGCTATCAGGCGGCGCTGGATAACGAACTCTATAAGGTCATCCGGGCCCTGCGCGAGGCCCAGACCCGCCGCCGCGCGGTGGCGGTGCTGGAGGCCGTGCCGGTGGCAAGGGGGTAGGGGTTATCGTTTCAAAGGTTGCAGGTCCGCGACGGTAAGACCCTGCCGCTCCATCCGGAATTTGATGGCCTTGATCGGGTCCGGGGCCGAGATCGGATAATGTTACGCTTCATAGGCCTGGACCAGGGTCGGGAGCACCTCAAGGTGGTCCCCCGCAGGGGTACCCGGCAGGGGATCGTCCGTCATCAGGGGGGCCACCGCGGCGAGGGCCGCCTCGCCGGTTTACCTATAAAGACAAGCCACTAGTGATCCGCAAGGGCAAAATAACGACAGAATGCCCTCTGGAATTACCGCATTTCCGGCGGAGGCTGGCCAATACGCGCCTCCCGCCATTCTTGCTATTGCCGTTCGCTTACCTATACTGATCAGTAGAAACACTTAGCTAAAGCGGGCTTCCCATGCCTTCGAAAAATCAGGCTCGTTCAGGATTCACATTAATCGAATTGATGATTGTGGTGGGCGTTATTGGCATTCTTGCCTCGATTGCTTATCCGTCGTATTTAGATTACGTGCGTAAGGCTCGGCGGGTGGAAGGACAAGGAATCATGTTTAATATACAGACCCTGCAGGAGAAGCATCGAGTAAACAACATATCCTATGAAGCCACTTTGGCAAATTTAGGTAGTTTTCCGTCGGCTGACTACGACTTTGCGATTTCAGGCGCCTCAGGTACGGCCTACACCATTACCGCGACAGCGAAGGGTGGCCAGGCAGGTGACGTGGGTTGTACTTCCATGACGCTAAACCAGGCGAGCGTCAAGACCCCCACAAGTGGATGCTGGAAGAAATGAGGTGCCACTGGAATAGGGTATGCAATATGCTGCGGTCAAAAGGCTTCACGATTATCGAACTTATGGTGACTATCGCAGTCCTGGCTATATTGATCACGATTGCATTACCCAGTTTCGAGTCGATGATTGAAAAAAAACGGATTATTGGTGCTGCGGAATCTATCTATAGCGACCTTCAGTTTGCTAGATCAGAATCCGTCAAACGTTCCAGAGATGTGCTTCTGACCGTGACGTCCACTGCTAGCGGCGGCTGTGCTAGTTGGAGCATTACAGTAACCGAGAACTCCGTGCCGTTAGCGACTACCTGCGGAGATGCTTTCCCATTTATTACCTTGACCTCAAATAATTTTACAAGGACCTTTGATGGAATACGAGGCACCGTTGGATCTGGAGAAACGGTAGCCATAACCTCCGAAAAAGGATTAGAAATTCGGGTTGTACTAAGCCGGTTTGGTCGAGTACGTAGTTGTTCACCGGCTGGAGTAAAACATGTGGGGGGGTATCCGTCATGCTAAAACACGCTGGTTGGCGGCAGGCTGGTATCTCCCTGGTGGAGTTGATGGTGGGGCTTACCGTTGGTTTGTTAGTGATTGCCGCAGCCACTAGTATTTATATTGTCGTGGTCAGAAGCGGTAGTGAGATATTGGCTTCAGCAAAACTCAACGAAGAGCTCCGGGCGGTAATGAATCTAATGATCGCCGACATTCGTCGTGCTGGTTCCTGGACGGCTAGTGCCGATTTGGCGTCTAAAACGCCATCCTGTGTTGACGATGCCAACCCCTTCACTGTTCGTGGAACGATCTGCCCGCATCAAACGGACCTGCAGATTCTTGACAGTGGCAGCGCTATACAGCTTACATACAACCGTCTAACAGACTGGGAATATGGTGTTTTAATCGGGTTTCGGCTGAATGGAGGCGCGATCCAGACTGTGCAATGTAATAATAACGCGACCACTCCTGTTGCCTGTGATACGGCAAGTTTGGCTACGGGTTGGGAAGGACTCTCTGACATTAATACTGTTACAGTCGATTCACTTTCCTTTAGCGCTGCAGGGTCACGATGCCTTAATTCAACTACCAACGTCTCGCTAAATTCGCTCTGTCCTACCACCAATCCGGTGAATCAACGACTGATCGAAAAACGTCAGATCCTGATAACCCTAACAGGACACTTAACTACGCGACCTGAGTACATAATGACCCTCAGGCAGGCAGTATGGGTTGCCAATGACCGTGTTATCGGCGGGTGAAAAGACCATGTCAGTACATTCATGCGATTATCTTATACGTCCAGTCTTGCAGAGGGGCGCGACGGCATTGCCCATTGCCGTCATTCTGCTTTTCCTGGCCAGCCTGGTGTTGATCGTTGTGTCACGTACCACCCTCATGGAGCAGCGTATCTCCGCTAATGAAATACGCTCTTCGCAGGCATTGCAGGGGGCACAAGCTGGCGTGGATCGTGCCTTGGCATATATGCAAACGAAGGGCGGGATAGATAAAGATAAAAATGGCACAGTTGATAACGTCAGTCTGATTGCAACCCTTGATGGAAAAAATGATAGATATTCATTCAAATTTTGCGATCCGGATATATCCCCACCCGCAGATGCATGCCCCCTCACGTCCCCCCATGGGATTAATACTTGGCTTAAATGCGAACCGGGCCAACCGAAGGAGGAAGAAACTAACTTAACCAATCCGGATAAATTTGCTACGCCCATGGTCCTCTCATGTGGTTGGAGTGATGACAGTATAGCCAATAGACCCATTGTTATTACTTTTACTTCGGCACCGTTTTTGGCCGAAACGCCTGATAATCCTATTACAGGTAAAGGCGCATTAAACGTATCCGGTAGTGCAACCGTAACAAATTATTATACTAATCTAACTATATGGACTGGCGAGGCATTTACAAGTATTGGAAATTCTGGGAAAACATTCGTTCGCAACCCGACAGTTTCCCCGCCAACCATCGCAACCCCTCCCCCTGACCCACCGACTTCCTGTACCACTACTGTAACCTACACCTGCCTTACCTGATCTTTACACACACTTGAGTCCATCCTGCCCTCAAGAAGTATCCGCTGGCGGTGGCCGCAGATACCCCGGCGGATACTCGCCGCGCCACCCCAGTCGTTCCGCGGGATGGTAGATGAGGTACA
>JADZBU010000007.1 GCA_020851955.1 Chromatiaceae bacterium
ACGCCGCGGTGCCTTTCGATCCCGAGGTGGCGGAGGGTTCGCTGCAGCGCGCCAATCGGCGCCTCCTCTATCGCTTGGCCGTCGCCGCCTTCGGCATGATGAATCTCATGTGGATCTCCATCGCCCTCTATTCCGGGGCGGACCAGGGTGAGTTTCGCGGCCTCTTCCATTGGATCGGTTTCGCCATCGCTACCCCCGTCCTCCTCTATTCTGGCTGGCCCTTTTATCGGGGCGCCTGGCTGGGCGTCAGGGCCCGTAGCCTCACCATGGACCTGCCCATTGCCATCGGGGTATCCATCACCTATGGCTATTCCCTGTACGTCACCATCAGCGGGTCCCGTATCGGCGAGGTCTATTGGGACACGGTCGTAAATTTCCTCTTTGTGATCCTGGTCGGCCGCTTCCTGGAGTCGATCTCCAAGCGCCAGGCGGTGGCCTCCACGCAACGCCTGCTCGATCTTCAACCCAAGGTCGCGACCGTCTTACGCGATGGTGACGAGGTGCTGTTGCCGATCCGGGCTGTCAGGGCGGGTGAAACCGTCCTGGTGCGACCCGGCGAGAAGGTGCCGGTGGATGGCGTCATCCTGGAGGGCGAGAGCCAGCTGGATGAAGCCATGCTCACCGGCGAGGCGGCGCCGGTGGCGAAGCAGCGGGGCGATCGGGTGGCGGCGGGGACCCTGAATGGCGCTGGCGCCCTCCGGGTCCAGGTCGAAGGCCTGCTGCGAGACACGGCGCTGGGGCGCATCATCGCCTTGGTGGAGGAGGCCCAGGCGAGCAAGGCGCCCATCCAATGCACCGCCGATCGCATCGTCCCCTGGTTTGTCGTCGTCACCCTCACCCTGGGGCTGGTGACCTTCCTCTTCTGGGTCGGTACCGATTTCGAAGTCGCCCTCATGGCGGCTACCGCCGTCCTCATCATCACCTGTCCCTGTGCCTTCGGCATGGCAACACCCATGGCGATTGCGGTTGCCTCGGGGTTGGGCGCCCGCCATGGCATCCTGGTCAAGACCGGTGCCGTGCTGGAGAGCCTGTCCAGCATCGACCATTTCGTCTTCGACAAGACCGGCACCCTCACCGAAGGCCGGCCGGCGGTGACGGCCATCGCCAGTGGGGACGGCATCTGGCGGAGTGGCGAGCTACTGGACCCCAACTCGGACCTGGCAGGGCACCTGGCCAGCCTGGCGGCCCTGGAACGCTTCTCGGAACACCCGGTCGCCCTGGCGGTGCTTCATCTCTGTCGGGACCAGGGGGTTGAGTTCCGCCATCTGGCGGTGGCGGACACCCTGGCCCGGCCGGGGCAGGGCATCCGGGGCCGGGTGGGTGGGCAATCCCTGATAGCGGGCACCGCCGAGTGGCTGATCGCTCAAGGCGTTGATCCCTGGGCGGGGCCCTTGGCCGTCGCGGAACAAGCCTTCCAGACCAGTGGCGCGACGCTCATCCATGTCGCCCTCAATGGGCGGGCCGCTCTGGTCCTGGCCGTCCAGGATCGGCTGCGGTTCAACGCGGCGGAGGTCGTGGCCGGCCTCAAGGCCCAGGGCATTCACGTTACCCTCCTCACGGGAGATCGACTCGCCACGGCGGAGCGGATCGCCGCCGCCTTGGGTGGGGTCGAGGTGATCGCCGAGGTCCTGCCCGAGGCCAAGGATCGGGTGATCGCCGACCTCCAGCACCATGGCCACCGGGTGGCCATGGTGGGGGACGGTGTCAACGATGCCCCCGCCCTGGTCCGCGCCGATGTGGGCATCGCCATGGGCAGCGGCACCGATGTCTCCATTGCGAGCGCCGATATCGTCCTGATGCAGGCCGATCTCGCCCGGGTGCCCCAGGCCGCGGCCCTGTCGCGCCGGACCCTCAACACCATCCGTCAGAATATCGGCATCTCCATTGCCTACAATCTCATCATGGTGCCCCTCGCTATGGCGGCCCTGGTCACCCCCCTGGTGGCCGCCGTATCCATGCCCCTGAGTTCCCTTGCGGTGATCGGTAACTCCGCCCGCATTCGCAAACTCTTCCAGAAACCTAACCAGGGCTGAATCCCGCTCCATGGAAGTCATCTACGGTCTTATTCCTGGCATGATCCTCCTCGGCCTGGGCGCCGTCATCGTCCTCTTCTGGGCGGCCCGTTCCGGTCAGTTTGACGATCTGGAAGGGGATGGCCAGCGTATCCTCATGGACGAGGATGCCGTGGATCCCCGGCGTATTCCCGACGCGGAGGGCATGCCGGAAAGCCGGGAAGGGGCAGACAACAAGACCGACGACTAACCCCTTCGGGGTATTCACGCCTTCTGGAAGACGGCAAGCGAGTGGGGAATCAGGAATAGCCTCGGGAAAATTGCCCGTAACTCGCCGGGACCCAACTCAATACTTTGTGCTCAGCGCCTGCCACGCTTCAGCATCTACCGGGTGGGGTGGCCGGCGGCGGGGGTGACTGTCATCAAGGCTACAGGGAGCTATTCACGGCGTCCCCCGCCAGCCTCCCCTCCGCGGCCCGGGAAACCGGACCCTGGGTATCTTGGGTATGGTCATCTTTCAGAAAATCGGGAGCCCCTTCAGCATATCGAAGGGTTGGGGTAGCCGGGCCTGATTGCTTATTCACTTAGAGAGCCTGGCCCGTCACGCCCCGACTCTCGGGTCCGAGCAGATAGAGATAACGGCTGGTGATGGACTCGGGCGCGGCCAGGTCCGCCGGGTTTTCACCGGGATAGAGGCGGGCGCGCAGACCGGTGCGGACGATGCCGGGGTCCAGGCTGTTGACCCTGAGTTGGCCCTGGTCGCGGGTCTCCTCCGCCAGGGTCTGCATCAGACCCTCGATGCCAAACTTGGCGGCGGCGAAGGCGCCCCAGTAGGCCAGGCCCTGGCGGCCAACGCGATCCGCGGTGAAGACGATGGCGGCGTCGGGGGCTTGCCGGAGGAGGGGCAGGCAGGTCTGGGTGAGCAGGAAGGGGGCGGTCAGGTTGATGCGCAGAACCCGCTCCCACTCGCTGGCGTCATAGTCATTAATGCGGCTGAGGAAGGGCGCGAAGGCGGCGCAGTGGGCCAGGCCATCCAGCCGGCCGAATTCCCGCCCAATCGTGGCCGCGATGGCGGCATATTGCGGCTCGTCGCCCGCCTCCAGGTCCAGGGGCAGGATGGCGGGCTCCGGGGCGCCCGTCGCGGCGATCCGGTCATAGAGGGGCTCTAACGAGGCCGCTTCCTTGTCCGAGAGAATGACGGTGGCGCCCTGGGCCGCGCAGGCACTGGCGACGGCTGCGCCCAGGCTATCGGCGGTACCCGTGACGAGGATGACGCGGTGGGCGAGGAGGTTGGGAGCGGGTTGATAATTTTCCATAAGGATTTGTCGCTGGGGCGGAAGGGAGAAGGGTAGGTCGCGCGGGTCCTCTGTCAAAGCCAGGTCTCGCGCCAGGCGATCCAGAGCTTGCGCAGGGGGGTGAGGCTGAGTCGTTGGTCAAAGACCTGGTACGACAAGACTTCGATCTCCCGGAGCAGGCTGGCAAGGATGCGGGCGCGTACGCGGGCGAAGGGGGGGAGGGCGCTCAGATGGTCAGATGTCCTGGTAGATAAGGCCTGGGCTTGACGCGCGAGTTCGGGGAGCCACTCTGGCAGGCGGGTGCGGTGCGGGACTTGGCGGAGGGCGTCTGGGGTCAGGCCATGGGGGCCCAAGAGGTCCATAGGGATGGGCGCCCGACCTTGGCGGGCCAGCCAGCCGCTGTCGCGAATGCGATAGACCAGGGCGCAGAAGGCGCCGGTGGCTCGCGCCGAGGCGATGCGATCGGGGTCGGCGAGACCATGGCAACCGGCCATGAGTTCGAACAGGGCGCCGAGATCGGCATCACAGGCGCGGATCAGGGCTGCCGAGTCTGGCAGGGGGCGGCGCAGGATTTCCTCCTCCACCTGACTCGCCATCTGGAAAAAAGGCGGGAGGGGTAGCTGGTATCGGTACACCACGCCTTGGAGGGCCTGGCTCAAGGGATGGCTGGGCTGGCCGGCGGGGAGCTTGTCCAGTTCCTCGCGCCACCATTGGAGCTTAAGCCTGGCAACGCCAGGGTCGCTGACCTCCACCAGGATGGCGCGGATCCGATGACGCCAGACGGCGAGGATCGCTAGGTCGTCCCGCAGGCCGGGTGGGGAAAATCTCAGGCTGTAGTAGGTCGAGGAACCCAGGGGCGTGGCGGGGTTGGGGAAACCCCAGGAGGCGGGGTGACTCGCCGTACTGGCGCGCGGGTGGTCCGTGGCCTTGACCTGCCCGGCGAGTTCCGGTCTCGGTAACGGGTACGTCAAGGATCCGCCGTTCCGGGTCTCAGTCATCCAGCGGGCGCCGGCAGGCGGCCAGGTAATTGACGTCCAGGTCCTGCTCGTCGAGGCGATAGACACCCATCAGGGGGTTGTAGGTCATCCCCGTGAGGTGGGTCAACTCCAGATTCGCCGCGCGAATCCAGCGCCCCAGTTCCGAGGGGCGAATGAAGCGGGCATAGTCGTGGGTGCCACGGGGTAGCCAGCGCAGCAGGTATTCGGCGCCGATGATGGCCAGGAGGTAGGCCTTGGGGTTGCGGTTGAGGGTGGAGAAGAAGACCTGTCCGCCGGGCTTGACCAGGCGGGCGCAGGCGGCGATGACGGAGGCGGGGTCTGGCACATGCTCCAGCATCTCCATGCAGGTGACGATGTCGAAGCAGGCCGGGCATTCCGCCGCCAGGGTTTCGGCGGCCACCTGGCGGTAGGTAACCTCAACCCCGGTCTCCAGGGTGTGGAGTTCCGCGACCTTGAGGGGCAACTCCCCCATATCGATGCCGGTGACGTGGGCCCCGCGGATCGCCATGCTCTCGGCCAGAATGCCGCCGCCACAGCCGACGTCCAGCACCTCCTTGCCCGCCAGGCCCGCCAGGCGATCCACATAATCAAGCCGCAAGGGGTTGATCTCATGCAGCGGCTTGAATTCGCTGTGGGGATCCCACCAGCGGGCCGCCAAGGCCTCGAACTTGCTGATTTCAGCGGGATCGACGTTGGGGATTGCTGCGCTCATGCGTGTGCCTCGGCCAGGATGAGTGGCGGGCCTTGCCGGGCCCCGATCCCGCCATTGTAGGCGATACCGGCCCTCAGGGCATGAAGGGGACGATCCCCGCCATGGGCCGGGCGAACTGGCTCATGTGTTCCCGCATCATGACCACCCCCCCGGTCATCCCATGAATCCGGGAATCGAGGATGCCCATGGCATTGCGTACCAGTTCCATATTCTCCTCGACGCTGGCCATTTCCCCCGCCATAGCCTGGGTGTTACCGCGGATCTGGGGCATGATCCTGGCCATGGAGTCCATGCGTGCGGCGATGGAGTCCATGTGGGTCATGTGGTCGTCGAAGGATTTCATGTTCGCGGTGATGCTGCCCATGTCCGTATCCACGCCCACCAGGTGGTCGTGCATGGAGTACATATCCGAAATAATCTCGTTGAAGTCCTGGTAAAGGACCCGGGCGTGATAGACGTCAAAGGCGGCCCCCAGCAAGAGCAGCAGGGAGGTGGCGATAATGACGATATCGGTGATGCGGAAATGGCGATGGCGTTCGTCGAGGTGGAGCTGGGTCGCGCGACCCAACCGTTGGATAACCTCGATCAGGGCCCGCCTGGGGTCTTCTCGCCGGCTTCTCATCTTCTGTCCCTCCTGGATGGGCCGCTAGGGAAAGGGGAACATCTTGTTCATGTTGCGCATCGGCTTCGCCATGCGGCCCAGTTCGATGCTCATGATCTGGACCTCGTTATTCATGAGGTCCATGTTGAACGAGACGTTGGAAATATGGGTGCGAACGGTGGCGAGATAGTCATCGATGCCCGTTACGTTGGTGCGCATATCGTTCATGTCCGTGAGGATGTTGCTCATCTCGACGTCCATGAGGGCCGTGCGTTGATCGACCGCCTCCAAGAGGGCCATGCGGCTTTCAATGGCGTTCATGTGGCCGCTGATGGCATTCATCTGCTCGCTCACCGAGATGAAGTGTACCTTCATGCCCTCGACGACGCTGGAGATGCGGGAGACCTGGGAGGTCAGGGTAAAGAGCAGGAGGGAGAGGGAGATGGAGATGGCGGCCAGAATGAAGGTGCCCGCCTGAATGCCGTAATTGAGGCGGGTACTGAGGCGGTTGGTGAGTTCGATCTCGCTGAGAATGATGCCCTCGAAGGAACTCAGGGCCCGTCGATATTGCTGCTGGAGGATGGCGTCGTCAACCGCCGTCCTGGGTTTGATGTCTTCTTCCGTCATGGAGTCCTGCTCGTATCTTCTTATGGGGTTGGGGTGGGAGGGCTGGGCCCACCGCAATTTAATTAAATTCTAACGCTAAACGGACTGAATGCCCATGATTCCCTATCCTTGATCGCGCTACTCGGTATTTCCAGGACTCGCGGGAATCACGATCCTGGGGGGTGACCTCATTGTTGCAGGGTGCGCCCGCCATCGACGGCGATGATCTGGCCGGTGATGTAGTCCGCCTCCCGGGCCAGGAAGGAGACCGCCCCGGCGATGTCCGCCGGGGAGCCGGGTCGGCCCAGGGCGGTGCGGCTCAGGACCTCGGCCCTGGCCGCCTGGCTTGGGCTCTCGCCCTCGGGCCAGAGAATGATGCCCGGCGCGATACCGTTGACCCGGATCTCGGGTCCCAATTCCCGGGCCAGGGCCTTGACCATCATGGCATTGCCAGCCTTGGCGATCGAATAGACGGAGTGGTTCTTGTGGGGCCGCTCGGCGTGGATATCGACCAGGTTGATGATGCAGCCACGGCTGGCGCGCAGGAGTGGCGCGGCGGCCTGGGCCAAAAAGAAGGGGCCCTTGAGGTTGGACGCCATGAGATCGTCCCACTGGTTCTCGTCCACCTCTGCAAAGGGCGTCGGATAAAAGCTGGAGGCATTGTTGACGAGGATGTCCAGCCGGCCGCGAAAGTCCTGGACGCGGGTCATCAGGGCCGGGAAGGCTTGGCAGTCATGGAGGTCTGCGCCCATCAGCAAGACGGACGCGGGACGGCTAGCCTCCAGTTCCCGCCGCAGGGCCTCGGCGGCGGTGAGGGAGTTGCGGTAATGGATGACCAGGTCCGCCCCCTGGGCATGGAGGAGGCGGGCGATTTCGGCCCCGATGCGATGGGCGGCCCCCGTGATCAGGGCGACCTTATCGACCAGGGGTTGGGGGTTGGGTTTCTGTGCCACGGGCGGGTCCTGCCTGTATCATAAGTCTCCCGCGATTTTAGCCGCTTCCATGCCGCCCCGATGCCAATTTCAGCCGAATCGATGCGTGTCGCGGTCCCTGGCCCGGGGGAGGGCGAGGACCCGGTGGCGCTGGAACATAGCCTCCGCCTGGCGGACCTGATCCGCGCCGAGGCCAGGGCCAGCGGGGGGGCCTTGCCCTTTGATCGCTTTATGGAACTGGCCCTCTATGCCCCCGGACTGGGCTATTACGTCGCCGGGGCGCGAAAGTTCGGTCGCGGCGGGGATTTCGTGACCGCCCCCGCCATCTCGCCCCTCTTTGGCCTCTGCCTGGCCCGCCAGTGTCGCGAGGTCCTGGCGGCCCTGGGCGGTGGCGATATCCTGGAACTCGGCGCCGGCGCCGGCGACCTGGCGGCGGACCTCCTCGATGGCCTCAAGGCCGCGGCTTGTCTCCCTGGCCGCTATCTCATCCTGGAACCGGGCCCCGAGTTGCGCGAGCGTCAGCGGCACCTGCTCCAGGCCCGCCATCCGGATCTGATGGACCGCATCCAGTGGCTCGATGACCTGCCGCCAGGATTTTCCGGCGTACTGGTCGCCAACGAGGTCCTGGATGCCCTGCCGGTGCAGCGCTTCCAGGTGCGCGAGGGCGGCGAGATCGCGGAAATTCTGGTCAAGCCCCGGGGTGCGGGCTGGGAGGAAATGGTGGCGGAGCCTCGGAGCCCGGGCCTGACGGAGGCGGTTCAGGCCCTCTGGGCCCAGGGTCTGGCGCAAGCGCCTGGCTACGCCTCCGAGATCAATCCGCGGTTGGGTCCCTGGATTCACGCCCTCGCGGCCTCCCTGGACCGCGGCCTCATGTTGCTCATCGACTACGGCTACGACCGGGCCGACTATTATCGGCCCGAGCGAGGCATGGGCACCCTCATGTGCCATTACCGTCACCAGGCCCATGGCGACCCTTATGTGCATCTAGGGCTTCAGGACCTCACGGCCCATGTGGATTTTTCGGCGGCGGCAAGCGCGGGTCGGGTCGCGGGTCTGGCGGTCGCGGGTTTCACAACCCAGGCGCATTTTCTGATCGCCTTGGGCCTCGACGACTTGCTGGCGGAACGCATGAGCGGCGATCCGGGTACCACCGAGGAGGATCTGCGGTGGCTGCTCGGGGCCAAGCAACTGGTGATGCCCAGCGCCATGGGGGAACGCTTTCGCGTCTTGGGCCTGGCCAAGGACCTGGATCGGACCTGGACCGGATTTTCGCTAAGAGACTTGCGCGGCCGCTTATGAGGGCCGGGTGGCGGGCTATTCGCTGTCGGCGAGCATGGATTGGGACGGCCGCTCCCCGGAGGCCAGATTGGCATGGGCGCGATTCATGCGCTTGGCCACCAGGTCGCCATACTTCTGGGCGCCGTTAAAGCCGACGAGGGCCGGGGCAAGCATCTCGCCTTCCGGGCTCAGGAGGAGCAGGGTCGGGGTAGCGAAGATGCCGTAACGGGCCAAGAAGAGGCGGGTACGGATGCGCTCACCATCGAAGTCGGTGACCTTGCCGCCCTCTTCCCGGGACATCTCCTGGGTGACCGCCCCCTGTTCCAGGGTGCCACGCGTCGCGGGGGCCTCGAGGAATTCCTGGCGCAGGCGTTCGCAGTAACCGCAATCGGGCCCCGTGATCAGGAGGGCGACGGGCAATCCCCGTTCCCGAGCTTCGGCCCCGACCTTGGCCCAGTCCAGATAGTTTTCGGCGGCGACCGGACCGGCCTGGGCCAGCAGGGAAAAAATCAGAGCCTTGGCGAGTCGGGACGACATGATGGGAAAGTTTGCTTCGGGGCAGAATGAATCTGGCGATAAGAATATATTTTTTCGCTAATATTGGCAATTGATAATGTTGCGGTGCACCAGCGGCAGGGTCCTCCGGGCGGTGGTGGTATCGGCTCAGGCGTACGGGAGCTGCCATGACCCTGATTGAAATCTTGGCCTATCTGGTGACCGGGGTCTTCTCCGGCTTGCTGGCGGGTTTGCTGGGACTGGGGGGCGGGGTACTGATCGTTCCCGCGCTGATCCTGGTCTTCGGCCATCTGGGCTTTACCCCGGAATGGATCGCGCATCTGGCGGTGGGCACTTCCCTGGCTACCATCATGGGCACCGGGGGCGCCTCGGCCCTCGCTCATCATCGGCGTGGCGCGGTGCGCTGGGACCTGGTCCGCAGGCTGGCGCCGGGGATAGTCCTGGGGGCCTGGGCGGGCGCGGCCCTGGCGGGCCTCTTACCTCAGGCCTGGCTGCAGCGTCTGTTCGGCGTCTTCTTGCTCTACGTCGGGGCACGCCTGTTGCTCCCCCGGGGGAAGATGCCGAGGATGATTGCCCCTGGCCCATGGGGGCTGGCGATGGCGGGGGGGGGGATTGGCGCCCTCTCCGCCATCGTGGGTATCGGTGGCGGGACCCTGACGGTGCCCTACCTGGTCAAGACGGGCTTGACCATGCGTCAGGCCGTGGCCTCCTCGAGTGCCTGCGGCCTGCCGATTGCCATGGCCGGGGCCATCGGTTTCATGGTCACGGGCTGGGGCAGGGAGGGGCTGCCCGGGATGAGCACGGGGTTCGTCTATTGGCCAGCGGTCCTGGGTATCCTGGTGACCAGCATGCCCATGGCGCCCCTGGGCGCCCGGCTGGCTCACAGCCTGCCGATCCCCATCCTGACCCGAGTCTTCGGCGTTCTGCTGTTGCTGGTGGCCGCCAAGTTGCTGCTGGGCTGATCAGCCCGAGGCGGTTGAACGGGTTACTTCTCGGTCGTGGCGGGGGGCAACTGGGGCGCCGCTTGATCCAACCAGAGTCGCCGGTAGAGAAAGTGATCGCCATTTCTGTCGCGCAGTGCCAGTCGGCCATCGGACTCGGCGAAGTCGAAGGGGCTGATGTGGGCGTTTTCCAGGTTATACATGGCCAGGCGGTCGCCGCTCAATTGAATGTAGCCGTCCACATAACCGCTGGAGCCCGGGTAGATGCGAAAACGGTTGCCCTGGACAATGAGGAGTTCGCCATTGCGGCCCTCCCAGACCCCGTCCAATCGGGAACCGGGGGAGGAGGATGGGGCTCCACCGCTGGACCCTGGCAGTTTCATGCCCTCGGTCATCTGCTTCATGACCTCGCCGCCCTTGTCCATGAGACCGGCAGGGTCGCCGCTGGGCGCCGACCAGGACGAGGCACCGGGCATGCCGGTCATGCCAGGAATGGACAAGCCGCCGGGCATGCCGCCGAGGGGCACGGGGGGTGTGGTCATGGGCAGGCCGGTGCTGGCCGGGGGATTGAGGAAGCCCATGGCCTCCATCATTCGGGCCATGGCATCCGCCATGGCTACCCTGGGCGCGGTGCTAGGGTCCTCGGCCGCGGCCTCGGTGGTCAGAAGCAGAGTGAGGGCGAGGACCAGGCTTCTGATCGGCTTATCGACCAGGGCTTGGACCAGAACGGGGATCGGGCCGTGGGATTGGATCATCCGGGGTAGAATCTCGTTGCGGCCGAGTGGCGGGGCCTGGGTCATGGATGACGCGCGGTGAAGATGGGCAGTCTAACAAAAGCAGGCTAGCCTCGTCCCGGTCTTGGTCCAACTGCTGTTTCGCCCCGCCGGCGTTATGATGCCCGCCGCAGCCAACATCAGGAGCGCCCCATGAGTCCGGAACTAATCAGTCTTTGTCACATTTTGCGGGCCGCCGCGCGTCGCGAGATCCTGCCCCGCTTTCAGCACCCCGATGCCAGGGCCAAGGCCGATGGCAGTCTGGTCACGGCGGCGGATCTGGGGACCCAGGCCTTTATCCTCACCGAACTGAGCGAACGCTTTCCCGATGTGCCGGTGCTGGGCGAGGAGATGACGGTCGAGGAGCAGGGGGCCTTGCTGGCGGGCGCCCAGGGTAACATCTGGTGTCTGGATCCCCTTGATGGCACCAGCAATTTCGCGGGTGGCTTCCCCTTTTTCGGTATCTCGCTGGCCCTGCTCGAGGGCGGACAGGCTCGCTTGGGCCTGGTGCTGGACCCCATCCGCGATGAGTGCTTTGCCGCCGAGCGGGGGGTGGGTGCCTGGCTGAATGGGCAGCCCCTGCATCTGGCGCCCGCCAGTGAGGCCCTCAAGGATGCGTTGGCCCTGGTTGATCTCAAGCGCTTGCCGGTGGAGGTCCTGATGCGCATCGGTGGCGATGCGCCTTATCGCTCGCAGCGCAGTTTGGGCGCGGTCGCCCTGGAGTGGTGCTGGCTGGCGGCGGGGCGGGCGGGGCTCTATCTGCATGGCGGACAGCGGCTGTGGGATTGGGCCGCCGGGCGCCTCATCGCCAGCGAGGCGGGGGTCCAGAGCCGGCTCATGAGTCCGGGGGGCGGCAAAGTCCCGGTTGAACTGTCCCTGGCCCCCTGCATGGCGGTGGCCGCAGCCAATCAGGCCTTGCTGGAGCATTGGACGGCCTGGCTGGGGTTGGGGTCGGCCGAAAATGCCCTTTGATTCTGGCCGGCCGGCCCTCAGCTTAGGGGGCCCTGATGGCCGGCCCCGTGCCGCCAATTCGCAACAAGAGGCCGGACTAGACCCATGACCGAGACGATTTCCAACTACGATATGCAAATTGGCAGCGGCATCGCCGCCTTCGAGGCCAAACACTTCGCCCGCGCCTCGGGTCTGCTGTCACCCTTGGCGGAGGCCGGCGATCCCCAGGCCCAATATCGCATGGCGATCATGGCCCAGAACGGACTGGGCATGCATGAGAACCATGGCATGGCCTTCCGCTTCATGAAGGCCGCCGCCGAGGCCGGCCTGGACATTGCCCAGCATGGCCTGGGCTTCATGTTCCTGGAAGGCGAATGCACCGACAAGGATCCCGTGCAGGCAGCGCACTGGTTCCGCCTGGCCGCCGAGCAGGGGCTGATCGGCTCCCAGACCACCTTGGCGATGCTGTACGAGGGGGGGCGGGGTGTGGCGAAAGACCCCGAGGAGGCCCGCAAATGGTATCGCCGGGCCGGTTTTGACGAGGTCTGAAGGGCTGGCTGGGTCAGGCGGCCTCGTTCCTCGTTCAGGGCCTGGTGCCCTGAGGCCGGCCTTTACCTCGCCCAGGCCCAACCATTCGATGGGCCCGACTCACTCGATCATCTGACTCAACCCCTGCCCCGGCTTGACCATGGGCAGGACATCTTCCGTCTTGTCGATCCAGATGTCCACCAGAGTGGGGCCTGGAGTGGCCAAGGCCTCCTGGATGCCCTCCCACAGCCGGGCGGTCTCGGTGATGCGCGTGGCGCGGATGCGCGGATAGACCTGTTCCAGGCCCAGGAGATCGGGGATCTGACGGCGGCAGGCGGGGTCGGTCAGGGTG
>JADZBU010000008.1 GCA_020851955.1 Chromatiaceae bacterium
GCCGTGGTCTTGGCCAGGCCCGGCATGCCCTCCACCAGCAGGTGGCCATCACTCAGCAGGCAGATAAGCATGCTGTCAACAAAGCTTTGCTGACCAATGATGCGCGAGGCGATGTGATCGCGGACGTGAGAGAGATCGGCGGGGGTCATGAGCTGGGGCTTCCGGGTTCAATCAGACAATCACGCCCGCGGGCGGCGGACGGCATGGCACTGGCTTGGCACTGAATCCCGGGTCCTCCCCGGTCGTTGTGATCCCTTGCCTCCGCGCCACACGGGCGCTGGACGCAGGTCGCGCCGCGACGACCCTCGGTGCCAGGTCGCCGCCCTTGCCCCCGGTGCCCTTGATGGACCCGGAGCCAAGACACGAGGCCGCAATCCTGACCTTTTTGGGCCGGGCTTGCAACCCTTAGCTTTGATTGGCAAAGCCACATCACGGCAACCCCTCGCCTGCCCATATCGGCTACAATGCCGGGTTCTTCCGGCCCCGCCCCGCGAACCTTGCCTTCCCGCCATCCGGTTTCACCACCGGCGCCAACCTTTGAGAGCTGTCCCACCGTGATCGAAAAGCTGCGTAATATCGCCATCATCGCCCATGTCGACCATGGCAAGACTACCCTGGTGGACAAGCTGCTCCAGCAGTCCGGCACCCTGGGGGATCGCTTCGGTCCGGTGGAACGGGTCATGGACTCCAACGACCTGGAGAAGGAGCGGGGCATCACCATCCTCTCCAAGAACACCGCCCTGCGTTGGGAAGACTACCGGATCAACATCGTCGATACCCCCGGCCATGCCGACTTCGGCGGCGAGGTGGAGCGGGTGCTGTCCATGGTGGATTCGGTCCTGCTGCTGGTGGATGCCCAGGAGGGCCCCATGCCGCAGACCCGCTTTGTCACCCAAAAGGCCTTCGATCATGGCCTGCGGCCCATCCTGGTGGTGAACAAGATCGACCGACCAGGGGCGCGGCCGGACTGGGTCATCAATCAGGTCTTCGAACTCTTCGACCGCCTCGGCGCCAGCGACGAGCAACTCGACTTCCCCATCATCTACGCCTCCGCCCTCAATGGCTATGCCAACCTGACGGACGACATTCACGAGGGCGACATGACGCCCCTGTTCAAGGCCATCGTCGAGCACTGCCCGGCGCCGGCGGTGGATCTGGAAGGTCCCTTTCAGATGCAGATTTCCACCCTGGACTACAGCAGCTTCGTCGGCGCCATCGCCATCGGCCGCATCCAGCGCGGCAGCGTGCGGCCCAACCAGCCGGTGGTCCTGGTCAAGCCCGACGGCAGCCGCCGCCGCGCCAAGATCGGCCTGGTCTATGGCTACCTCGGCCTGAATCGTTACGAGATCAAGAGCGCCAATGCCGGCGACATCATCGCCATCACCGGCATCGATGCCCCCAACGTCTCCGACACCCTCTGCGACCCGGACAACGTGGAGGCCCTGCCAGCCCTGTCGGTGGACGAGCCCACGGTGACCATGACCTTCCAGGTCAACACCTCCCCCTTCGCCGGCCGCGAGGGCAAGTACCTGACCTCACGCCAGATCAAGGAGCGCCTGGAGCGGGAGTTGATCCACAACGTCGCCCTGCGGGTCGAGGAAGGCAATGATCCGGAGAAGTTTCGCGTCTCCGGTCGCGGGGAGTTGCACCTCTCGATCCTGCTCGAAAACATGCGCCGGGAGGGCTACGAGATGGCCGTCTCCCGCCCCGAGGTCATCTTCCGCGAGATCGACGGCGTCATTTGCGAGCCCTACGAACAACTCACGGTGGATCTGGATGAGAACAGCCAGGGCGCCATCATGCAGGCCCTGGGGGAGCGCCGCGGGGAGCTCAAGGACATCGTGCCCGATGGCAATGGCCGGGTGCGCCTGGACTATGAGATCCCCTCCCGCGGCCTCATCGGTTTCCAGACCGAGTTCATGACCCTGACCTCCGGTACCGGCCTCAAATACCACGTCTTCGACCACTATGGCCCCGCCAACCCCGGCGGCATCGCCCCCCGCCGTAACGGCGCCCTCATCTCCAATGGCCAGGGCAAGGTGCTGGGCTACGCCCTCTTCAACCTGCAAGAGCGGGGGCGCATGCTGGTCAGCCCCAGCGACGAGGTCTATGAGGGCCAGATCGTCGGCATCCACGCCCGCGACAACGACCTCACCGTCAACCCCCTCAAAGCCAAGCAACTCACCAACATCCGCGCCGCCGGCTCGGACGAGAACATCCTCCTCACCCCCCCGATCCGCTTCAGCCTGGAACAGGCCCTGGAGTTCATCGAGCCCGACGAGTTGGTGGAGATCACCCCCAAGGCCATCCGCATTCGCAAGCGGCACCTCAAGGAGTTCGAGCGTAAGAAGGCGAACCGGGCGGCTTGAGTATCGGCCAGGCTCCTCGCCGGAGTCTGGCCCATTGTGCCGCACCTCGCGTTGCAGACCCTGGCACAGATCCTTTTGTTAAAGAAACTAGCTTGTATTTTTAACAAAATTGGCGGAAACCGCCGCCATGACCGCAAGCAAGCAGATTGAAAACCGGATTTACGGGCACGGTCCCGGATGGGTGTTTTCACCGGCGGACTTTCTTGATCTCGGCTCCCCGCACACCGTCGGGATGGCGCTGATCCGCATGGTTCGAGAGGGAAAAATCCGCCGACTGGCCAGAGGGCTTTACGAGTTGGGAGAGATCACCCCCAAGGCCATCCGCATTCGTAAACGCCACCTCAAGGAGTTCGAGTGGAAGAAGGCGAACCGTGCGGCCTGATCATCGGCCATCCACCTTACCGGAGTCTGGTCCCCCTCGCACAGTGGCAGCTCAGGTTGCCTGAGCTGCTCGTTTCAGCGGTTATCAGTCCCCCTTGGGCTTGATTGCCGAACCTTCCCTGCTGGTTGGCTAATTCGTAACTATTCAGCTCACCTGGCCTGCCTCAATCCAGGCGCGGCATCGGCGGCTGGCCTTGGAAGGTTAAGACCAAGGCTTGGTAGACATCGATGGATTGCTTCTGCAAGGTCGCGAGGTAGGAAC
>JADZBU010000009.1 GCA_020851955.1 Chromatiaceae bacterium
GGCCATCGGCTTCGCCGCCGCCCTGGGGCTCGCCCCTGTCCTCGATCGGTTCGCGGTGGGCGATATGGTCTCGGATGCCCGCTGGCCCCTCGCCGCCGCCACCTTCGACGGCGCGGGGACCCTCCTGCCCTTGGGCAGCGGCCCCGGTACCTACCCGGACGCCTTTCCCATCCACCAGCCCGTCGCCCTGGGGCAATGGTTCATCAATCACGCCCATAACGACTATTTGGAGGCCCTGTACGAGATGGGCATCTGGGCCCTCGTCCTGCTTCTCATCTTCCTGGTCCTCTACGCCCGCCAGTGGTCCCGGCTCATGACCGGCGAGGCCTGGTCGGGCTTTCGCTCCCTCCAGATCGGCGCCGGCATCGGCCTGGCCCTCATCCTTGGGCATGGCTTCAGCGACTACAATCTCCACACCCCGGCCAATCTGGCCTATTTCGCCTTCCTGGCCGGCCTTTTCTTTTCCCCGCCCGGCCGCCTGCCGGTGATACCGCCCCGGCAAAGACGGGAGCGGCGCACCCGCTCGATGCGGATGCCCCTGGCGGACCCCAAGGCCCAAACGCCACCGTCACCGCCCCTGACCCAGGTCACGCCGCCCCTGACGCCGCGGCCCCGCAATCCCTTCGACGTCGGATGAGCCACCCCCCGGAATCTGGCATGAGCATCCCCCTCCATCTCCCCCTCATCCCCGCCGGTCCCGAGATCGAACCGGAGGCCTGGCGGCGGGCCGCCGACAGTCTCCAGGCCCTGCAAGCCCGGCTGCCCAAGCTCTTGTTCGCCGCGCCTCAGGGCGCCGAGGGCATCGCTTCCCTGACGGTGCTGGCGCGCGCTCTCAACCACTATCTGGACCAGACCGGCGCCACCCTGCGCGGACTGGCGCCCACCGGGCCGCCCGGAGTCCAGGGCGCGCGCCCGACGGCCGAGGTGCAGGCCCAACTCGCCCGCATCACGGCGGATACCGAGCGTCTCGTCGGCCTCCTGGACGCCTTTCTCGCCGCACCGGATGCCGAGGCCGGGCGCCTGGCGCTGGAGACGGCCGTCAACCAGATCGCCGACATCCTCCCCGCGGGGCCCCGCGCCTGGCCAGGCCAACGCAAACAGCCCCAGGCCGAGGCCGGCCCGGCCCGCCCCGCCGCGGGCGAGCCACCGCCGGGCGGGCCACGGCCTTTCACCCCCCCCGCGCGCGCCGGGTGGCCCGACCCGCTGCTCCAGGGGCTGCGGCGTCAGACCCACCTGGCCCTGGGCCTTGCGGTTCTCGCCCTGGTCCTCGTCCTGGTTGGATTTGCCCTGGACCACTTCAATGGCCCCGACGGCCGCCTAGGGAGTGGGCTGGGTCCCGAGATCGCCGGCGGGACCCTTCAGCCCCCTCTCCCCGGCCCTCCCCCGCGAGGGGGGAGGGGGCAAGCGGATCGGTGGCTTGAACAACCGAACCCCACCCAGGCGGCTGGGGGGCGCGCGGACTTAGCCTCTGGCCAGGAAGCTGGCCAGGGCGATGCCGCTCCCGGGGTAGCCGGGGCTGGGCTGGCCCGTCCGCCGGGCGCCTGGTCGGCGGCCGGGATAGAAGACCTCGCCCAAGTCCCGCGGCGTCAGGCCGAACTGGAACTGGAGGTCCTCTATTTGCGCGCGCGGTTGGAAGCTTTGGAGAAACAACAGGAGGCGGCGGATCGTGCGCGGGCCCGCGCTCAAATTGCCGCCGAGAAGGAGGGGGCCCGCGCTACTGACTGAGGGGCTGCGGCTCGTCGCCCCCGGTCTTCTTGGTCTCGGCGGCCACGGCCGCCAGCGCGCCCACGCCCACCACCGCCAGGGCCGTGGTGGCCGTCAGCGACAGCCCGCCGATGCTTGCGCCCAAGCCCATGCCAGCCCCCGCGCCCGCCCCGGCGCCAGCACCTGCTCCCGCGCCAGCCCCCGCTCCCGCACCGGCCCCTGCCCCGGCACCCGCTCCCGCACCGGCCCCTGAACCAGCACCCGCCCCTGCCCCGGAGCGGGCTCCCGCCCCGGCACCCGCGCCGGCCCTGGCGCCCGACTTGCGGTCGTCACCTTCCACGCGGAGCGCGGCGGGCCACAAGGGCACTGCCCCGGCGGGGCCTTGCTCGGCGGTCACCGGCAGGTGCACCGCGTCCCGCAACTCGGGTCGATACTCGCCACCCTGGCCCAGGGCGCAGGGACTCTGGGCGCCCAAATCCAGGATGAGGTCGTCCCCAAGGCGATATTGGCAGGTATCCGCGAACCAGAGCAGGGCCTCGCCCCCCTCCAGCGCCATGAGCCGATCCCCCGCCCACAGGGGCATGCCCTCCCGCCCCGCCACATAGCGCGGACCCTGGGAGATGATCGTCAGGCCCCTGACCTCGCCCAGCAGGCCCACGGCCTCCGCGGCACAGGCCTGCCCCAGCCCGAAGGTCAGGCCGGCCATCGTTCCGATTACCAGGGTAACCTTCTGTTTCCTAGACATGTTCATGACTCCAAACAAACTTCTTCAGCTCTTCGGGGTACCTGTGCCCCCGGCGGGAGTCACTTGACCTCGCCGACGCAAAAGTAGCCGCCACCTTTAATGATAGACCCGTCCAGCTCCCGCGCCTGGGGGTGATAGCCCGTGGCGCGCGCGAACCCCACCTCGCGGCAAATGCCATTGCCCTTGGCCTGGAGATCCGTCGGTACCGGGCCGAAGGCGGCGGGATTGTCCCACCTGAGGCCATCCTCCCCGGTCCGCTCCAGGCGCGGGGGCACCTTGCCGGGTTCGTCGCCGGGCCGGGGATCTTGCCGGGTGCCCACGCAAAAATAGCCACCGCCCGGGATGGGGGTTCCATCCAGTTCCCGCGCATCGGCGTGATAGCCCGTGGCGCGCTCCAGGCGGTGGTATTGGCAGGCGGCATCCCCCTTAGTCTGGAGTTCCGTGGGCACGGGTCCGAAGGCGGCGGGGTTGTCCCATCTCAGGCCCTTATTGTCCTTGTCCCGCATCAGGCGGGGCGGGATCTTGCCTGGTTCGCTGCCGGGCCCGATCGGCGATCCCAGCATCACACAGCCACCCAGCAAGGGCGGCAAGGCCGCCAGGACCAGCATTAAGACCCATTTGTGCATGACACCCATCCTCGCTCACCCGGAAATCGCTACCGCAAACCTATGCCTTGTAACCCTTCGGACCCCTCTCCCCAACCTTCCCCCGCAAGGGGGGAGGGGGCAAGAGAATCAGGGGGTTGAGCTATCGAACCCAACCCATGCAGCCTGAGGGCCTGAACGGTTACTATGCCTTAACCGAACCCTGTCAACCCCCGGTAGCCGGCGTCCGTGTCGCCAGCGGGATGAGCCGCGTCAGCGCCGCTGGCCCAGATGCCACCGCCAGGCCGTCTCCACTATCCGGGACAAGTCCGAATGCAGGGGCCGCCAGTGCAGGCGCCGCATGGCCCGCCGCGGGTCGGCGATCAGCACCGGCGGATCTCCGGCCCGGCGCGGGGCCTCCCGCAGCGGCACCGGCCGCCCACTTACCGCCTCGATCGCCCTCACCACCTGCCGCACCGAATAGCCCTGCCCGGTCCCCAGATTGAGGGCCGCGCTCGCGCCCCCCGCCACCAAGTCGTCCAGGGCCCCCAGATGGGCGGCCGCCAGATCCGTCACATGGATATAGTCCCGCACCGCCGTGCCATCCAGTGTCGGGTAATCGGTACCCATGATCGCCAGCGGGGGCGCGCCCCCTTGCGCCGCGCGGATCGCCAGCGGGATGAGATGGGTCTCCGGGTCATGGTTCTCGCCAATCTCCCCCTCGGCATCGGCCCCGGCGGCGTTGAAATAGCGCAGGCAGATCGACCTCAGCCCATGGGCCTGCCCGAAATCCGCCAGCATCCGCTCGATCATCAGCTTCGAGGCCCCGTAGGGGTTGATGGGCACCTGGGGGCAATCCTCGGCGATCGGCATCCGCTCGGGCAGGCCATAGGTCGCGCAGCTACTCGAAAAGATGAAGTAGCGGATGCCATGGTCCCGCGCCGCCTCCAGCAGCGTCAGGGTGCCCGCCACATTGTTGCGGTAATACTTCCCCGGGTCCTGGACCGACTCGCCCACATAGGCAAAGGCCGCGAAGTGCATCACCGCCAGTGGCCGGTAGCGCTCGATGAGGGCATCGAGCCAGGGCCGATCCGCGATGTCTCCCCGCTCCAGGGGCCCCCATCGCACCGCCTCGGCATGCCCAAAGACCAGATTGTCGCAGGCAACCGGCTGATAACCGCCATGAAAGAGCGCCTTGCAGGCATGGCTGCCAATGTAGCCAGCCCCGCCGGTGACCAGAATGTTGAGGTTATTGTGCAATGGCATCGCGTCGGTCAATTTACCTCTTGGGTTTTGAACTGACACCCTGACCCTCTTGCCGACAAGGGGTCACTGGCTCGGGTCAGGAAAGATACGCGCGCCATCCCGAGACCCAGCGCCCCAGGACCTCGCGCAGGGCCTTGCTGACCCCCCACAAGGCCTGCGCATCCGGCAAGAAGTCCAGGGGATCGAGCGCGAGCGGCTCCCGGCTGGCGAAATCGGTCGGAGAGGGGATCACCGCGATGCCCGCCGCCTGGAAGGCCGCGACCGCGCGCCGCATATGCGTCGCGGAGGTCACCAGCAGCACCCGCTCCCAGCCCTGCTCACGGATGATGACCGCCGCCTGCTGGGCATTTTCCCGCGTATTGCGGCTGGTCGGCTCGGTGAGGATGGCCTCCCGCGGCAGGCCCCACTCCACCAGCAAGTCGCGGATCAGTTCCGCCTCCGGCGCCCCGGCATTCATCCAATCCAGGTTGCCGCCGACCGCCAGCACCCGCCGGACCTTGCCGGCCCGAAACAGGCGCGCCGCGCGCAGGACGCGGTTGGAGGAAGCCGTCAGATTCTCCGTCGGCGGATCGCCGATGGGACCGACCGCGCCTCCCAGCACCACCGCCACATCCGCCACCGGCGTTTGCGCCAGGGGCACCGGCGGAAACCCGGCCTCCAGCCCGGCCGATAGCTGATAGGCCGTCCAAGGCATGGCGCAAACCCACAGCAGCACCAACAAGCCCGCCACCAGGGCACCGGCCCACCGCCGTCGTCCCCGGGCCAGCAGGATCAGGGCCGCGGCCCCCATCAGCAAGACCCCACCCAGCGGCAGGACGAGGAGGGTCAGCACCTTGGTCAAATAGAGCATGTCAGGGGTAGGCCGCGATGGGGAAAGACGAAGTTTGCGGGTCGTCGGTCATCCGAGGCAACTCGGAATGAAGGTATTTGTCCTGCCGGCGCCGCCGAGGATGGCAACCCGCTGGGCGGATGGGGGCTCCGGCGCCTATTTTGCCCGAGCCAGGGCGGTGGCTGCCCCCTTGTTCAGAACTGAAATGGCTTTGTTTCGTAATTTCGACTTTTTTGCGCCGAGAACGCTTCGGCGGGCCCAACAGGCATCCAGCCGGCCGGCATCAGGCCTCCGGCTCCTCATAATGGACCCGACAAAATTCGGCAAGACAGTCATGCCAGGCAAGCAATTCGGGGACAGACTGGACCAGGGCCGCAAAGAACTCGCTCAACCGCTCGGTATTCTCCTCGTATTCGTGATTGATCGCGTTTCGCAACTCCCTGATTTCCTTCCAGCGGTCTGTGCTCTCGATAATCCTAAGCTTCTCCATATAGAGCAGAACCGCTGTGTAAGGCTCGGTCTTCTGTTCTTCTTCCACCGCAATCGCGCGCATGGTTTTCCCGAGGTGTTCCTGAAAATCGCTGAATCCGACCCGAAAGGCCGCAAGGGTTTCATACTGCTCGGGCGTCAACTCCGCCCACTTCTTGATCGGCATGAGAGGCGCCGCCTGAGCATGCGAATAGGCCAAATAGGTTCGCATCCGTGTCAAATGATCAAGTTTTTGACGGATCAAACGCAAGTGAGCAGTCATAGCCGCCGACCTTCGAGCTTGGCAATCAGGGCAATGGGGGAGGCATCGTCACGGCCGCGGACGACCAGGTCCACCGGCAGGTCGAGTTGCGCTTCCAACTCGACCTTGCAACGCACGGCCTCGAGGATCGGTTGTGGGTCCGCTTCCACATACAGATCAAGGTCGCCACCGCGTTTGAGGTCATCCAGTCGCGAGCCAAAGAGCCAGATCTGGGCCGAGCGGCCGAGGTGTCGCTGGATGCTGCCCGTGATCAGGTCTACTTGAGCGGGGGTGATGCGCATGGTTGCAATGTCGAAGGGCCGGGTTTTGATGGTCGTCATCCGCATCGAGAACTCTTCAAGCTGCTTTCAGGCGTGCCGGCTCCACCCGGGGTGGCTTGCCGTTTTGGCGGGTCTCCCTAAGGTCGTAGGCCACCTGCATCCGTAGCCAGACATCGGCCGGTGGGTTGAAATTGTCGGGCCGCGGCAGCAACCGTCAGACCCAACTCAGGCAGAATATCCTCACGTAAGGTCTCGCCAGGGTGCGGCGGATTGAACATTTGAGCCATGGCAATCCCTCTAAACTAATCCTTTATGGCGAAAGCTTTAGATCACGATTTGAGCTTAATGGGTTACCCCTTACCAGGCAAGCCGCCTGACCGGCTCAATCCCCCCGCGCGGGGAGGAGGGGCGAGCAGCGGGCATGGCGATGTGACTTCTTGCTCCCTCCCCCCCGCGCGGGGGAGGGCTGGGGAGAGGGGGTGATGGTTGGTTAGGCGTTAATGCCGCTAAGGGGGCTCCCCCTCTCCCCAACCCCTCCCCCGCCAGGGGGGGAGGGGCTTTAGGCCCCCCGGCCCGAACGCATCCTGACTGCCGAGAGTGTGAACGGCCTCCCAAATCAAGGCGCTGGCCGGACAATCCTGTTCAAAACTGAAATGGCTTTGTTTCGTAATTTCGACTTTTTTGCGCACGCCAGCAGGCCGGCCTCCAGGCACAAAAAACCGGGCCTTGGCCCGGTTTGGTGATGGCTGATGAGGGGTTATGGGGCTAGACCATTAATTGGCCTCGGGTCCGATCAGGGCCACCAGACTCTCCGCATCGAAGATGCCATCGAGCCAGGCGTCCAATTGCGCGACAGGGGCCGTCTCGATCCGCCGCCGTGCCCAGTCGGGCAGCGGGCCGAAACGGCGGGCCGCCAGCCGCTTCAGGACGCTGGCAGTGCTCTCGGCCTTACCCTCGGCCCTGCCCTCGGCCTTGCCTTTCACCTTCCCTTCCGCCTCGCCCTCGGCAAAAATCGATTGATAGGCCCGCGTCTCTTGGATGGGAGTTACCAGATTCAACATCGCCCAAATCTCCTTCGCGGTGAGGCCGCGAAACCGCTCGAAAAACCAAAATTCCAACACCTGGGTCAGCACGTCGCGCACCTCGGGCGCCACCCGCCCCGTCTGCACCGTGCGCCACAGGTCTGGCGCCCGGGCCCGCAGGTCTTCTTCCCGATCGATCATGAGGGGGGCAAAGACCGCCACATAGGGGTTGTCCGGCTCGCTGGCCAACCACTCAGGTAAAAAGCGATCCAGCGCCGCCGTCAGCAGCGGGGCTTGCGGCCCCTGCGCCCAGCGCGGAAAAGCCGGCGCGTCCCGCTCCCGCATGAAGACCCCAATGCCGACCACCTCGCGAAGGGGATGCTGCTCCCCGTACAGACCGATCTTAGTCAACAGATTGTACCAAGCGCTGTCCGCGGCCTGGCCCTGGAATTCGACCACATAAACCGGGCCGGCGTGCCCCTCGGGCTCGAAGATGGCATCCAGTCGCCGTTCCAGACCCTTGATGGTCAGCGAGCAAAAGCGATACGCGCCGACCAACCGCCGCCCACCGGTCAGCACCCGGAAGGCCTCCGCGCCCGCGGACAAGAAGAGGTAGATGGGGTGGTCGGTTTTCATTGTCCTTATCCTAACCAAAGTGCCAGACTGCGAGCCACGAAAATTTTTACGACGCACTCAAGCGGACTCGCCACCCCCAACGGCCAGCCACTGCCTGAAGTCGAGAACGCTTCAGACAGCATTCCGGTTATTTCCTGCGCTATGGACTGAGCGATAGCGGTTGGTCCAGCAACTCCCGCATCCTAAGCACGCCTCCCCCGCGCGGGGAGGAGGGGCGAGCAGCGGGGGCGGCGGCGGGACTTCTTGCTCCCTCCCCCCGCGCGGGGGAGGGCTGGGGAGAGGGGGTGGTGGTGATGGGTTAGGCGTTAATGCCGCTAAGGGGGCTCCCCCTCTCCCCAACCCCTCCCCCGCGCGGGGGGAGGGGCTTTGTGCCCCCCGGCCTGCGTATTCCACGCCAAGGTGGACACCGATTCCACGCCAAGCTGGACAGTGATTCCACGGCAAGCTGGCCACCTGTTCCAGGGCAAGCTGGACACCTGAAATAGCGAGACGAGGCGCGGGATAAC
>JADZBU010000010.1 GCA_020851955.1 Chromatiaceae bacterium
GGGCCTCGCCATCCGCGCTCGGCCGCAGCAGGCCCGTGGCGGGCACGGACCCGCGCAGCCGGCGCGGCGTGGCGACCGCGGTGGCGAAGTCCGACCGCCATTGCTGCTCCTTGAGCAGGACCACGCCACCATCCTCCGCGCCGCCCTCCCCCGCCGCGTGTTCGGCGGCCATGTGGTCGGGATACACGGGCAGCTTGCCCAAGTCGTGCGTATCGCGCAGATCCGGACTCGCCAGGCTGATTTGCACCCCCCGCTCACCCGCCGCCGCGGGGGTCACCGCGACCCGGAATAGCCCGGGGCGGGAGGGGGACGGGGCGATGAAGGTCTCGTCCGGGACGTCGCCGCCCGCGAGGGTCACCCGGACCTCGCCCACCTCGATGGGCTTGAAATCCGCGAGGCGGGTCAGATGCACCAGAAACTCGGCGGTTTCGCCCACCACCAGGGGCGGCATTTCCGCGAAAAGCTCCGTCCGATCGCTGAAGAGGGTCACCGCCAGGGGCTCCAGATGGCCCTCCGCGTCATGATCGGTGGCGTGGGGATGGACGCCCCCCAGGAGGCCAATCACCCAATCCTGCAGGCGATGCCAGCTATCCTCCTGGGCGGCCTCCTCCTCGTGATCATCGCCCGCCTGGTCATGCCCCGCGTGATCATGGCCCGTCTGGTCAGGATGCGCGGGCGCCGTGTCTTCACCCCAGGCGGCGGGTTGGACCCAGGCCATCAAGGCCCCGGCGACGATCAGCGACCTCAAAGTCGCGCTGGCTTTGGCAGGCATGCCCGGTTGCTCCCGTGTCAAAAGGCCTCCCCCAGCCCCGGCTGACCGAGTTTGGGACCGAAGTGTCTCCACCAGGCCGCTCCGGGCCCTGGATCGGGGTCGCCAGGGGGCCGAGACCCGCCGGATGTTAGCAGAGATGGGGCCGACGCCAAATCGAAGGCGTAAGATACGCAGGCTTTCAGCCGCTTCCCGCCAGGTATCGCCATGGTCTTCAGCTCCTTCAACTTTTTTTTCCTCTTTCTACCTGTCACCCTGGTGGGCTTTTACATCCTGGGACGCCGGGACGAGCACTGGGCGGCCTCCTGGCTGCTGCTGGCCTCCCTGGCCTTTTACGTCTCCTGGAATCTTGCCTACCTGCCCATCCTGGCGATTTCGATCGTCGGCAATTACCTGGCTTACCGAGGCATCCTGCAAGCGGCGGAGGCGCGCAAAAAAGCCTGGCTGATCCTTGCCGTCACCGGCAACCTGCTGCTGCTGGGCTATTTCAAATACGCCAATTTCTTCATCCAGTCCGTCAACGACCTCACCGGGGCCGGTATCCACCCGCTGGACGTGCTCCTACCCATCGGCATCTCCTTTTTCACCTTCACCCAGATCGCCTTCCTGGTCGATGCCCGCCATGGCCGGGCGGCGGATGTCGGTCTCTGGCGCTATGCCCTCTTCGCCTCCTACTTCCCCTACATCGTCGCGGGACCGGTGCTCAATCACAAGGACATGCTGCCCCAGTTCGCCGACCGCCAGAATTATGCCTTCAGCGCCGAAAACCTGGCGGTGGGCCTCAGCCTCTTCACGTTCGGCCTGGCCAAGAAGGTCCTGATCGCCGACAACCTGGTGCCCGTGGTCAGTCTCGGCCTGGGTGGTAATGACCCTCAGCTCCTGGCCGCCTGGATCGGCATCCTGGCCTACAGCCTCCAGATCTATTTCGATTTCTCCGGCTACTCCGACATGGCCATCGGCGTGTCGCGCATGCTGGGCTTCCAGATTCCCTTCAACTTCGATTCCCCCTCCAAGTCCGCCAATGTCAGCGAATTCTGGACCCGCTGGCACATCTCCCTGTCGCGCTTTCTGCGCAACTATCTCTATATCCCCCTGGGTGGCAACCGCCACGGCCAGTTAAAGCGTTACCGCAACCTCATGCTGACCATGCTGCTGGGTGGACTCTGGCATGGCTCCAACTGGACCTTCGTCATCTGGGGCGGCCTGCACGGCCTCTTCCTCTGCGTGCAGCATGGCTGGCAGACCTGGCGCGGGGAGGGGCGGCCGGCGCCGACCCGGGCGGTCAGGCTCTTCAGCCAGGTCCTGACCTTCCTGGCCATACTGGTGACCTGGGTCTTTTTCCGCGCCACTGACCTGGGGTCCGCCCTGGAGGTCCTGCGGGGTTTGATCGGGCTGAACGGCCTGGCGGTCAATCCGGCCATCGGTTCCGGGGAACTGGCCATGGTCGCCGTCGGCGCCTTCATCGCCTTCCTCATGCCCAATACCAATCAGATCGTCCTTTATGTCGGCAACCGCTTCCCGCAGGCCCTGGCGGCCTTCTGCCTCATCCGCCCCCAATGGCGGCCCAATCGGGGCTGGGCCCTGGCGATGGGCGTCCTGCTGGTGATCGGCATCCTCAATATGGATAAGACCGCCGACTTCATCTATGCCCAGTTCTGATCCCGACCACCTGTCGCGCCCTTCAGCCCCAGCCCAGGAATATGCACCGACCATGGCCACTTATCCTCGCTACCTCGCCTACCTCGGCCTGACCGTCCTCGGCCTGCTGGGGTTGGTGGTAACCATCAACTACCAGGTGGACCCCTACCTGATTCATCAGTGGGACTCCCCCCTCCTGCGGCGACCGACCATCGCCCAGCAGAAGATCGTCCCCTGGGGCAAGACCTACGCCGCTTACCGCTACCAACCGGACATCGTCTTCATTGGCAGCTCCCGCACCGAAATCGGCCTGCCCACGGCACTGCCCCAGCTGGCCGACCAGCGGGTGCTGAACCTGGCCATCAGCGGCGCCTCGCTGAAGGACGCCATGAGGATGCTGCGCCACACCAGCTACGCGCATCCGCCCAAGGTGGTGGTCTGGGGCCTGGACTTCGGCTGGCTCTTCGGTCTCCAGGGCGGCAACAGCGATTTCGACGAGGCGCTGATCGCCACCTCCGACTTCTATCCCGTCAAGCGTTTCCTGCTCAATCTCAAGCGCGCCGCCTCCTGGACCCAGACGGTGGAGACCTGGAAGATCCTCCTGGGTATCAATGAGCAACAATGCCTGCCGATCCTGGCCAGCCGTGGCCATAAATCGAACGAGTGCCTCAAGATCATCATGGCGGATGAAGGGGGTACGGCCTTCGCCTTCGACAAGATCATGACCCAGGGCGATGCCTCGGACATCCCCAAAGATACCGCCGGGACCCTGGCGGCCCTGGACCAGCTCACCCAGGACTATTGCCGGCAGGGGGTCGCCTTCCGCTTCTTCCTCAGCCCGGTCCACGCCCTGGCGGAGCTGTCCTACTGGCAGGACGTCCTGCCGGCTCACGAGCAATGGAAGCGCGATCTGGTCAAGATCTTCGACCAGCGACGCCAGGAGGGCTGCGACATTCGCTTCCGGGACTTCACCGGCTTCAACCGCATCACCACCGAACCCGTGCCCCAGGTCACGGGCCAGGATGAGATGCGCTACTACTGGGAGTATTCCCACTACTCCGCCGAGGCCGGCAAGGAGATCCTGGAGACCCTGCTGCCCGCCAGCCC
>JADZBU010000011.1 GCA_020851955.1 Chromatiaceae bacterium
AGGGCACCCTGGACCCGGGCGAGGGCCAGACGCTGGGCAGCGCCCGGCCAGAGGGCGAGGAAGAGACGCTCAGCCACCGGCGTCGAGTAATTCGATCAAGCGCTCCAGAGCCACGCGGACCGTCTGGCGACGGACCTCTTCGCGATCACCGGCGAATTGCCGGCGCTGGATCAGGGGCGCCTGGTCCCGCCGGGCCCAGGCCAGATAGACGGTACCCACGGGTTTGTCCTCGCTGCCGCCACCCGGCCCCGCGATGCCGGTCACCGCCAGAGCGACCCAGGCCTGGCTGTGACTCAGGGCCCCCGCCGCCATTTCCGCCACCACTTGGGCACTGACGGCGCCATGAGCCGCCAGGGTTGCCGGCGCCACGCCCAGCATCTCCTGCTTGGCCTGGTTGCTGTAGGTGACAAAGCCCCGATCGAACCAGGCGCTGGAACCCGGGACGGACGTCACCACCTGGGCGATCCAACCGCCAGTGCAGGATTCGGCCGTAGCGAGCAGGGCCTGGCGCGCCAGGAGGCGCTGACCGACCGCCTCCGCCAGCTTTTCAAGGTATGCTGTCATGATTCGTGAGTTTCAGTCATGGAAGCCAAAGGCGCAAGATCCTGGCGGGACGGCTCCCGACTTGAAAAGCCCGCGCCCCCGTCCCTACTCCCGGGGACTGACCCCGCCGGGGGAACCCGGCAACCCGCCAATCCGGAGCCCAAGCCATGAGCGACCCCGACCGCGACCAGGAAATCCACTGCGAACACAAACCCTCCCCCGCCAAGCTGGACGTGCTGGGCATCGATCACTGGCCCCTCTGGCGCAAGGAGGTCTCGAAATTTCCCTGGCGTTACGCCAAGGCCGAGACCTGCTACATCCTGCGCGGGCGCTTTCGGGTCACGCCCGAGGGTGGCGAGCCCCGCGAGTTCAGGCGTGGCGACCTCATCAGCTTCCCCGCCGGCCTGACCTGCGCCTGGGAGATTCTGGAGCCCGTCGAGAAGCATTACCGGATAGACACCTGAGGATAGCAGGGGGGAGCAACCTTACCGAAGCGGCCAAGTGGCGGAGGACGGCAAAAGGCCATCCAGGGACTGATCCCTGATTGGCAGACCCGGGCGCGGGGTCCAAAATACCGTTTTGACCGACACCTTTTCACTCAACCCACCGCAAACGGGCCCCCGCCGCGCCCACGGAGTTCCAAAAGATGCGCAAATTGACCGCCCTCGCCATCCTGGCCTTGCTTTCGCTGCTCATCAGTCCCCTCGGCTCGGCCGAGCCAGGGGCCATGCCGAAGATTGCCGATACCGTGCTCAAGATGCCGCTGGCGGAGGGCGTCACCCCGGACAGCGCCATCGAGTCCATGAAGCTGCGCGCCAATGCCCTGAACTTCAAGCTGGTGGCCCATCTGCCCTTGTCCCAGCAATTGCGGAGCATGGGCATCGAGAGCCGGCGGGTGGAGATATTTCAGTTCTGCGATGCCCTCATCGCCCACGAGATGCTCGAGCACGATATCGACTTTTCCGCCTATCTGCCCTGCCGCATCACCCTCATCGAGGACCGGGACGGCCATACCTGGCTGGTGACCCTGGACCTGGATCTGGTCATCCGTACCGCCGAACTGCCACCAGACCTGCTGGAAAAGGCCATCAAGGTGCGCGACACCCTGCGCGAGATCATGGAAGCCGGCGCCAGCGGCGACCTCTGACACCCCCCTCCCCCTTCCCCGGCGCTGGCCTCAGAACAGGGTGGCCAGGGCCAGCCGCAGCATGGGCACCAGACCGACCCGGTCCAGTTCGGGATGACTGATGGCACGGGCCGGCAGCCCTTGGAACAGGGCCGTCAACACCTCGGTCGCGGCGGCCTCGTCCTCCAGCGGCAGGCCGCGTGCCTGACGGGCGGCCCGATAGAGATGGCGCAGGCGCTCGCGCGTGGCGGCGTCGGCGGCGCGGACGATGGTCGCCACCGCGGGATTGCGCGCCGCCTCGGCCAGGATCTCCAGCTCCAGGGCCGCGTTATCCAGGTCCGTCCTTTCATTCAGACTCGCCTCGACCCGCTCCATCATGGCCTGAAACAGGTCCTCGGCGTTCTCGATCTGGGCAAAGAGGGCCAGTGACTGATCCAGCTTACGCTGCACCAAGGCCGCGATCATGGCCTCCTTGCTCTCGAAAAAGTGATAAAGATTCCCCGCGCTCATGCCCGCCACCTTGGCGATGCGGGCGATGCTGGCGCCATGAAAGCCCTCGCGGATGAAGCAGGCGGCGGCGGCGTCCAGAATCCGCTGCCGCCGGACCTGACCGCGGACTTCCTGATCGAGGAATTGGTCCACCGGATCAACCATGGGCGGGAACCTCCCGCGACGCAACGGCAGCCGCCGCCCGCGGGCGCATCCGCCCCCGGATCAGGACAAAGAAGAGGGGCACGAAAAAGACTCCCAGCAGGGTACTGGCGATGACGCCGCCCAGCACCCCGGTACCCACGGCATGTTGGGCCCCGGAACCCGCGCCCGTGCTGATGGCCAGGGGCAAGACGCCGAAACCGAAGGCCAGGGAGGTCATGACGATGGGCCGGATACGCAGCCGGGCCGCCTCCAGGGCCGCGCTCGCGGCATCCCGACCCTGTTCCTGCAGGGTGCGGGCAAACTCGACGATGAGGATGGCGTTCTTGGCCGCCAGACCGATGGTGGCCAAGAGCCCGACCTGGAAGTAGATATCGCTCGGCAAGCCCATCCCCATGGCCGCGAGGACGGCGCCCAGGACCCCGATGGGTACCCCCAGAATGACGGCGAAAGGCACCGACCAGCTCTCGTAGAGCGCGGCCAGGGTCAGCAGGACCACCAGCACCGACAAGCTAAAGAGCAAGGGCGCCTGAGCCCCGGCGGCCCGCTCCTCGTAGGAGATGCCGGTCCACTCCAGGCCGATGCCGCTGGGGAGTTTCTGGACCAGTTCCTCGACCGCCGCCATGGCGGTGCCGGAACTGACGCCGGGGGCGGCCTGGCCCAGGATCTCGGCCGAGGGCAGGCCATTGAAACGCTCCAGACGCGGCGACCCATAGACCCAGCGCAGCGTGGCAAAGGCCGAGAAGGGCACCATCTCACCCTCCTTGTTGCGCACATACCAGGCATCCAGATCCTCGGGCAACATGCGGAAGGGGGCATCGGCCTGCAGATAGACCCGCTTGACCCGGCCCTCGTGGACGAAATCGTCGATATAGGCGCTGCCCCAGGCGACCGCCAGGGTCCGGTTGATATCCGCCAGCGACAGGCCCAGGGCCCCGGCGCGGGTCCGGTCCACGTCCACCTGGAGCTGGGCCTCGTCCTCGCGCCCGTTGGGCCGCACCGCCATGAGGCGCGGGTCCTTGGCCGCCATGCCCATGAATTGGCCCTTGGCGGCCATGAGGGCCTCGTGTCCCACCCCGACCCGGTCCTGCAGCTGGACGTTCCAACCCGTGGCGGTGCCCAACTCGATCACCGCCGGGGGCGGAAAGGCAAAGACCTGGGCGTCGCGGATGCCGGCGAAGGCCTGCATGGCCCGCCCAGCGACGGCGCGCACCCCCAGGTCCGGCCGATTGCGCTCCGACCAGTCCTTCAGCTTGACGAAACCGATGGCCATGTTCTGGCCCTGGCCGGCAAAGCTGAAGCCGGCCACCGTGATGAATTCCTGAACCGCCTCGGACTCGTTGTCGCGGAAGTGCTGTTCAATCTGTTCCAGGACCTTCTCGGTGCGCTCCAGGGTGGCGCCCGGGGGCAGCACCGCCTGCATGATGAGGATGCCCTGATCCTCGTCCGGCAGAAAGGCGCTCGGCAGGCGCGGATATAACCAGCCCAGGACCCCCACCAGCAGGACATAGACCGCCAGAAACACCCAGCGTCGCTGGAGCATGAAGCCGGTGCCCCGGGTGTAAAAACCGACGCTGCGATTGAAGATGCGGTTGAACCAGCCCAGAAAGCCCCGGCGCCGCTCATGATGATCGTGATCGACGGGCTGGAGCAGGGTCGCCGTCAAGGCCGGCGTCAGGGTCAGGGCCACCAGCACCGACAGCAGCATGGCGGAGACGATGGTAACGGCGAACTGCCGGTAGATGACCCCAGTGGAGCCCCCGAAGAAGGCCATGGGCACGAAGACCGCCGAGAGCACCAGGGCGATGCCGATGATGGCGCTGGTGATCTGGTCCATCGACTTGCGCGTCGCCTCCCGGGGCGGGAGCCGATCCTCGTGCATGACCCGCGCGACGTTTTCCACCACCACGATGGCATCGTCCACCAGCAGGCCGATGGCCAGCACCATGGCGAACAGCGTCAAGGTGTTGATGCTATAGCCGAAGGCCGCCAGTACCCCAAAGGTGCCGAGCAGCACCACGGGCACGGCGATGGCCGGGATCAGGGTGGCGCGGAAGTTCTGCAGGAAGAGGTACATGACCAGGAACACCAGGACCACCGCCTCGATGAGGGTGGTCACCACCTTACCGATAGAGATGCGCACGAAGGGCGTGGTGTCGTAGGGGTAAACCGCCTCCATGCCCGCGGGAAAATAGGGAGCCAAGTCAGCCACCTTGCGCTTCACCGCGTCGGCGGTCTCCAGGGCATTGGCCCCGGTGGCCAGGCGGATCGCCATGCCGGCGGCGGGCTTGCCCAGGTGGCGGCCATTGCGGCTATAGCTCTCGCTGCCCAGGGCGATGCGGGCCAGGTCGCGGAGGTAAACCGTGGCCCCATCCTCCTGGGCGCGCAGGCGGATGGCGCCAAACTCCTCCGGCGACTCCAGCCGGCTCTGGACATTCACGGTCGCGGTGAACTGCTGGCCCTGGTCCGCGGGGCGAGCCCCGAGTTGACCCGCGGAGACCTGGGCATTCTCGGCCTCGATGGCGGCCCAGACATCGGCGGGCGTGAGGCCGTATTGGTTCAGCTTGTGGGGGTCGAGCCAGATGCGCATGGCGTACTGGGTCTCGAACAGGGTCACTTCGCCCACGCCGGGGATGCGGCTGATGGGGTCCTTGACCATGCTGTTGGCATAGTCACCCAGGTCGGCCTTGCTCAGGCGGCCATCACGGGAGACGAAGGCCACGATCATGAGAAAGTTGCGCACCGACTTGGCCACCGTCAGCCCTTGCTGCCGCACCTCCTCCGGTAACAGCACGCTGGCCAGTTGCAGCTTGTTCTGGACCTGCATCTGGGCGGTATCGGGGTTGGTCCCGTTAGCGAAGGTCAGGGTCACCGTCGCCTGGCCGTTCGATTCGCTGGTGGAGGACATGTAGCGCAGGCCATCGAGACCGTTCATCTGTTGCTCGATGATCTGGGTCACCGAGTCCTGAACCGTTTGCGCCGAGGCCCCCGGATAGTTGGCGGTGATGGCGATAGCCGGCGGGGCGATGGCGGGATACTGGCTGATTGGCAGAACCCAGATCGCCAGGACCCCGGCCAACATGATGAGGATGGCGATAACCCAGGCGAAGACCGGGCGGTCGATGAAAAAATGGGCCATGAGGGAGTCTCTCTACTTAAACGAAGTGGCGCGGCCGGGCGCGGCGGGCGCGAGCCCACCCGCCGCCGCGGGCGGACCCATTCAGGGCGCGGCCGGCCGCCAATCGACGGCCTTGGCCTTGACGCCAGGCTTGGCCTTCTGCACCCCCTCGACGATCAGGCGGTCACCAGGCTGGAGCCCCTCGTTGATCAGCCAGCGATTACCCAGGGCGCGATCCGTCTCGACCTGGCGCTGCTCGACCACATCCTCGTCGTTCAACACCAGGGCCACCGCCTGGCCTTGCCGATCCCGCTGGATACCGGGCTGGGGCACCAGGATGGCCTCCTGGCGCGTCCCCTCCTCGACCTGGGCCCGCACGAACATGCCGGGTAGCAGGACATGGTCGGGATTGGGGAAGGTCGCCCGCAGGGTGACGGTGCCCGTGCCCTGATCCACGCTGACCTCGGAGAAGGCCAGACGCCCCTCGTGGGGATAGGCCGAGCCGTCCTCCAGGATCAGGGTCGCCTTGGGCTGCCCATCCTCCGAGCGCCGCAGGCGGCCATCCTCCAGGGCACGGCGCAGCCGCAACTGCTGGGCCGCCGACTGGGTGAGATCGACATAAATGGGGTCGAGTTGCTGGACCGTCGCCAGGGCCTGCGCCTGGTTGGCGGTCACCAGGGCGCCCTGGGTCACGGTGGAGCGGCCGATCTGGCCGTCGATGGGGGAGGTGATCCGGGTGTATTCCAGTTCGATGCGGGCCTTGGTCAGGTCCGCCGCGGCGACCTGGACGTCCGCCGCCGACTCCTTCAAGGCCGCCTGGGCATCATCGAATTGCTCCTGGCTGCCCGCCTTGTTCTTCAGCAGGTCGCCATAACGCTCCGCCTTCTTCTCGGCGCGTTCCCGGGTGGCGCGGGCGCGGACCAGGGCCGCCTCGGCGCTATCCCGGGCCGCCTCGTAGCGAGCGGGATCAATGAGATACAGGGGCTGGCCGGCGGTGATCTCGCCGCCCTCCTGGAACTCGCGGGACTTGATGATGCCGCCCACCTGGGGCCGCACCTCCGCGATCCGGTAGGGCGTGGCGCGGCCCACCAGTTCCATGGTCAGATCGGCGGGTTCCGCCACGACGGTGAAGACACCTAACTCGGGCGGCGGCATCGGACCCGGCGCCCCGCCCGGCCCACCGGTTGGAGAACCCTGGCCACAACCCGCGAGCAGGAGGGCGGCGATCAGGCCCGCCCTCGGCAGGGCGGCAAGAGGAAACAGGTGACCCATGAGGTACCTCGGCGCTAAGCGCGACGGAACTGGAATGAACGTTCATTCTAGTCGTACGCCCGCGCCGAAATCAAGGCGCCGGCGGGAGAGCCCCGAGGCTGGCGGACGGCTTGGCCCCTAAGCCGCCAGCAACCGCATTTGAAGAATCCGCTCAATCTCGGCGTTGTGCAAGGGGATGGGATTGGTCTTCATGCTGGAGCCCCGCGCCTGAGCCAAGATGCGGGGGAAATCCCCCGCCGCGACGCCCAGTTCCGAGAGGAGGGGCAACTGCAAAAGCCGGGTCCATTCCTCCAGGGTGGCGAGCAAGCCGTCACGGGCGGAGTCGTCGCTGGCCTGCGGGTCCGAGCCCAGCAAACGGCCGACGACGGCGTACTTGGCGAGGGCGGGCGAGTTTGGCGCCCGCGCCCGCAGGGCCTCGATATTGATCCGCGTCGCCGCCGCC
>JADZBU010000012.1 GCA_020851955.1 Chromatiaceae bacterium
GCCCGCAACTGGCGGTAACGGCGCTGGCCACGCTCCTCGGGACTGGCGGTGAGGAAGATCTTGACGGGGGCCTCGGGGAAGACGACGGTGCCCATGTCGCGCCCATCCGCCACCAGTCCCGGGGGCCGGGCCGCCGCCCGCTGCCAGGCCAGGAGGGCGTCGCGTACCGGGCCGTGGGCCGCGACCCGGGAGGCGGCGTTGCCCGCCGTCTCGGTGCGGATGGCCTCGGAGACATCCTCGCCCTCCAGCAGCACCCGACCCTCGCGAAAGGCCAGTCGCAGCCCGGCGGCCAGGTGGGCCAGAGCCTCCCCGGCCTCCAGGTCGATACCGGCGCGTCCCGCCGCCAGCCCCAGCACCCGATACAAGGCCCCGCTGTCGAGGCAATGCCAGCCCAGGCGCGTCGCCAGGAGGCTGGCGATGGTGCCCTTGCCGGTCCCCGAGGGACCGTCGAGGGTGACGACCGGCACCAAGGGCGGTTGGGTGGGGGCTCCCCCTTGGCCATCATCGGCCTGGCCAACCGGAGCCGGGGGGGTCGAGGCAGCCGTCGTCGCGTGAGGGGGTAGGGTCATGATTCAACCTCCTCGATGGCGAGGCCAGCCGCGCCGGCGAGGCGGGTAAAGCCGGGGAAGGAGGTCCGCACATTGGCGCAGTCGCGAATCTCGATGGGTCCCGAGGCCCGCGGGGCGGCCATGGCAAAGGCCATGGCGACCCGATGGTCGCCCTGGCTGTCGATCCGGCCGGCGTGGGGCCTGCCGCCCTGGATGCGGATGCCGTCCGGCCGGGGTTCGTTGGCGATGCCGAGGGCGGCGAGACCGTCGGCCATGACCTGGATGCGATCGCTCTCCTTGACCCGCAACTCCTCGGCACCCGTGAGCAGGGTCTCCCCCTCGGCGCAGGCGGCGGCGATGAAGAGGGCCGGGAATTCGTCGATGGCGAGCGGGACCTGGTCCTCGGGGATGCGGATGCCGCGCAGAGGCGCCGCGCGCACCCGCAGATCGGCCACCGGTTCGCCCCCCGCGTCCCGGGGGTTCAGGACCTGGATATCGGCGCCCATGGCCCGGAGGATGTTGATCACCCCCACCCGGGTCGGGTTCATGCCCACATGCTCCAGGGTGAGGTCGGACCCTGGGGCGATACTGGCCCCCACCAGGACGAAGGCGGCGGAGGAAATATCCGCCGGCACCTCCAGCGCGCGTCCCACCAGCCGCCCGCCCCCTTCCAGGCAGACGGTCGCGCCCTGGCGCTGGACCACATAGCCAAAGCCCGCCAGCATGCGCTCGGTGTGATCGCGGGTGGGCGCCGGCTCGGTGACGCAGGTGTGGCCCTGGGCGAAAAGACCCGCCAGCAGGACGCTGGACTTGACCTGGGCGCTGGCCACGGGCAAGGCGTAGTCGATGCCCTGGAGCCGAGCGCCGGCTTGGATACGCAGGGGGGCGGTACCGGCGGGGCTGGTCGCGATGCGGGCGCCCATCAGGGCCAGGGGCGCGGTGACCCGCCGCATGGGGCGCCGGGTCAGGGAGGCGTCGCCCACCAGGGTGACCGCGAAGCCCTGCCCCGCCAGCAGCCCGCACAGCAGACGCATGGAGGTTCCGGAGTTACCCAGATCCAGGGGGCCCGCCGGCGCCTTGAGGCCACGCAGACCCAGGCCCTCGATGAGGAGGTTGCCGCCCTCGGGTCCCTCGATCCGCACCCCCATGGCGCGAAAGGCCGCCAGGGTGGCGAGGCTATCCTCGCCCTCCAGAAAGCCGCTGACACGGGTCTGACCCTCGGCCAGGGCCCCGAGCATGATGGCGCGATGGGAAATGGACTTGTCCCCCGGCACCCGCAGCCGCCCGGTCAGCGACCCGCCGGGGGCCATCAAAAAGCTGGAAGCCATACCGCCGCTCATGCGCCTTACGCCTTTAAGGGATTGCCCGGGATCAGGATTCGAGAGAATTAACCGCGGCGCAGTTTACCCCGGGCGGACAATCCGGCCAAGAAAAACTACACTGACAGCCCTTCGCAAGCCATCCCCCAACCCGCCCTCGAGGTATTCACCGTGGAAGAAAGATTCGTTGACGTCGCCATCATCGGCGCCGGGACCGCCGGCCTCAACGCCATGGGCCAGGTCCGCCGGGCCGGCAAGACCTTCGTCCTCATCAATGGGGGAGACGCCGGCACCACCTGCGCCCGGGTCGGCTGCATGCCCTCCAAGGCCTTGATCCAGGTCGCCGAGGACTACCACAAGGGCACCCATTTACGGCGCTACGGCGTCTCCGGTGGCGCGGAACTCAAACTGGACGCCCCCGAGACTCTCGAATACGTCCGCCACATCCGCGACACCCTGGTCGATCGCGTCCTGACGAACAGCACCGACGGCCTGGCCCCCGAGGTCTTTATCGAGGACTATGCCCGCCTGCTGGAACCGACCCTGATCGAGGTCGGCGGCCAACGCATCCGCGCCGGGGCCGTCGTCATCGCCACCGGCTCCCGGCCCCTGGTGCCCGAGGCTTGGCGAGCCTTCGGCGACCGCCTCATTACCAGCGACAACCTGTTCGAACTGGAGACCCTGCCGGCCTCCCTGGCCGTCATCGGCCTGGGCGTGATCGGCCTGGAGTTGGGTCAGAGCCTGGCGCGCCTGGGCGTGGCGGTCACCGGCTTCGATCAGCTCGACACCCTCGGCGGCATCCGGGATCCGGAGGTGCTGACCCAAGCCAAGGCCATCATCGGCAAGGATCTTCCCCTGCATCTGGGCCAGGCGGCCCGCATCGAGGAAGACGGCGGCCAGCTACGGGTCAGCGCCGGGGATCAAAGCGTACGGGTGGACCAGGTCCTCTGCTGCATCGGGCGGGTGCCCAATGTCGAGGGGCTGGGACTGGAGTGCCTCGGCCTGCCCCTGGATCGCCGCGGCCTACCCCCCTTCGATAACCGCACCATGCAAGTCGGCGACCTGCCCGTCTATATCGCCGGCGACGTTGATGGCGAGCGCCCCATCCTCCACGAGGCGGGAGACGAGGGCAAAATCGCCGGCTTCAATGCCGCCCGGGGCGGCAACACGGCCTTCCGGCGCAAGGTCCCCATCGCCATCACCTTCTGCGACCCCAACCTCTGCGCCGTCGGTGCCCGCTTTGACGAACTCGACCCCGCCACCACCGCCATCGGCCAGATCCCCTTTGCCCCCGTCGGCCGGGCCCTGGTGATGGGCCAGACCCAGGGCCTGTTGCGCCTCTATGGGGACAAGGCCAGCGGCCGCCTGCTGGGCGCGGAGATGATCGGCGCCAAGGGCGAAAACCTCGCCCACCTCCTCTGCTGGAGCATCACCCTGGGCCTCACGGCCGGACAGATGCTGCGCCTGCCCTTCTACCACCCCGTCATGGAGGAGGCCCTGCAAGCGGCCCTCTATCATCTCTACTCTCAGGTGGATGCCAAGAACAGCGGTGGACTCTTGGAGTTGGCGGAGATCGAGAACTGATCCCAGGCCGAGCGGGCGGCTGGTACCGGCCGCAAGCTTGTCCAGGCCCTTATTAAATATCAAGTTACCAACCCCTGGCGACTAGACGGAGGCTAAACCATCCCTGGCCACTGCCTGCATTCGCGCAGCCCAGCGCCTCAGGAGTGTTGTTCCACGTATTGCTTCAACACCTCGTCGACCCGCGTCTGCCAGCCGCGCCCGCCAGCCTTGAAAAAGGCGACGACTTCGGGTGATAGGCGCAAGGCCGTCGGCACCTTGCGCGCCGCCTTCTGTGGCCCCCGGCCGCGGCGCAGCGCCGCCAGGGTCGCGGTCACGCCGCCACCATGGGTGACGATGGCGTGGTCCCAGTCCACCGCGGAGGTGGGCGGGTTGTCCTCATCCGGCACGGGGCGCGCGGGCGCGGCGGCCAGCGCCGCCTCGGGATCAAAGGGCGGCAAGGTAGCGTTGGGTTTCATGTTTGTCGGCATGGCGGCAGGAAATCAGGTGGGCGTGGTTGGCGCGTGGGGTCCAGATCAGGACGACGACCCGCCCGCGCCATTGCGCCAGGCTTTTCAGGCGCTGCTCGCCATAGGCGCAGCGGGTGTCCTCGGTGGTCACCAGCGGGAAATCAAAGGTGCCTTCCAACTCGGCCAGGTCAATTCCATGCTTGCGAAGGTTGAGCTGCCGTTTGCTTTCGTCGCAGGTGATCATGAGCAGAATGTATAGACAGTATAAGATGCCGTCAATTCCCACCCCGGCCAGACGCGCATCCTGAACACCCGGTGGGATGCCGGCCCTGTAAACCTTGTTTGGTGATTTCATAAAGCCGCCGGTCACGGCGGCCGGTGCGCTCTTGGCGCGAGGTCAATGGCCTTTCTTTCCCAGTCCGTGCGACACTGGATACAGGTTGCCTTGGGCTAATCTCGTAGCCGTGATGTCGAAGTTTAGAAGGCAACCACCATCGACAGCACCTGATTCGGGAAGAGGGCCTCCAAGACCGGGGGCGCTCTCGAACCAACCATCAGAGTGCCGCAACGCGTTCAGGACCCCATTCAGGCCCAGGGTCTAGGCCCTGGGCCTGCATCACCCGGAGGCGTTAGAGCTTGCTGGCGTCGTGGCAGGCCGCGCCGCAGGCATTGGTATAGGGAATGGGCATGGCCTTGCCAGGCTCCACCCCCTTGACCCCCACGTTGTCCTTGCGCGGCACGTCGTAAAGGTGCGACGTGATGTCATTCATCCAGTAGTTCTTGCCACCGGGTCCCACCAGACCCTTGCCCATGCCGGCGCCGGTCTGCATGGTCTTGGTGTTGTGGCAACTGGCGCAGGCGATCTTGTCCGGGGCCACGGTGCATTTAGTCGTCTCCTTGACGTGTTTTTTCATGTCCGTCTGCTTCTCGTGGCACTGGTTGCAGGCCTTGCTGGAATCCAGGGCCGCCGTGCGCTGATGGGCGAACTCAGCCTCCCCATGGGGGTCATGGCAGTCGTAACAGGCCACCAGGTGGCGGTCGTTGCGATACTTGGACGCCTTGATAAAGTCGCTGCCCTGCTGGTGATGGGCCTTGGAGTGTATCCCGTCCGGCCAGAAGTCCTTCTCGGCCGCATCCTCCCGGCTGGTGAACTGGGTGAGGAAGGTGTTGCGGCTGGTGCCGGGGGGCATCATCCGATTGGCGACATCGACCGGCGAGTCGTTACCCAGGTGGCCCTGGGGACGGCTGTGGCACTGGACGCAGATGGTGGAGGCGCGCTCCGAGGCCAACTTGCCGGGATTGACGATGCTGACCGACGCCTCGTCCTTCGCATGCTCCGACCCCGGCCCGTGGCAGGTCTCGCAGCCCATGTTGAGTTCGTTAGGCACACCGTCGCCATCGATGTCCAACTCGCCATTCTTATCGTTCACCGAGCCGGCGATAAATTTGCCTTCGGGTGTTTCGGTCAGGGTAAAGCCCGCGTAGTGACAGGCGGCGCACTCCCGCTCGAAGGACTTCTTGGCGGGCGGGTCGGTGAGCTTTTTGGTGTCCTCCTTGAAGAGCCAGTCCGCATGGTAGTCGCGCCAGGGCTTGCGGCCACGGTCGCCAAAGGCCTCGTCGCCCATGGTATTGAACTGCACGAAGGGGAAGAGATTCTGGCCGACGCGATAAAGGTAGCGCTGTTTGTAGAGGCCGCCGCCATAGGTCAGTTCCACGGGATAGACTCGCGGCGGATCGCTCGGGTCGCGGAGGTTCTCGGTGCGGAACTTGAGCTTGCCGTCGGTATCCTGGAAGAAGGTGGCGGTAAAGCTCGCCGTGCTCGGGTCGGCGGGCTCCTTGTCGCTGATCTGGTACTTATCGAAGCCCCGTTTCTCGTCAAAGCCATAAAACCAGAACTTGGTACCGGCCGTGAGCTTGTCCAGGCCCTTATTGAAATCGGGGAAGCGGGAGTAGTCCTGATTCTTGCTGTCGTCGCCGATGACGCGGATACCCAAGCGATGCAGAGTCTTGGTGAAGTGCTCCTGTTCCTCGTGGCATTTCATGCACTTGGTGGTACCCACGTAGGAGGCGTCGGCGGGGGTATTGCCCGACACCTTGACCGTCACCGCCGCCTTGGTCAGTTCCTTGGTGGACAGGGCCTTGCGCGACTTGTCGCCGCCAGGCAGATAGCGGTTATCGGCGGGCTCCACGTAGAGGAAGAAATTGCCCTTCGGCACCTTGGGGAGCGTGAACTTGCCGCCCGGGCCACTCTTGGCCTGCAGGTAGCTGGTACGGTGGGCCGCCAGATTGTCCTCCAAGGGCTCGTCGTTGGGGGAGTCGCGCTTGATCTCCACCGGCGTCTTGGCCATGGTCGCCACGTCGGCGGCCGGAATCAGCCAGACGGTGGCGTTCTCCACCTTTTTCCCGTCGGCATCCTCGACGACACCCTTGACGGTAGCCGCCGCCAGGGGCCCC
>JADZBU010000013.1 GCA_020851955.1 Chromatiaceae bacterium
CTGCTGGAGGCCGAGGCGACCGGGCCCATCTTTATGGCCAAGGTCCCCCAGGGCGAGTACCTGGTGACCCTCGATTACGCCGGCCAACGGCATGAAAAGTCCATGAAGGTTCCCGGTTCCGGCGCCGCCACCGCCTCCTTCCAGTGGACGCATTGAGGCACCCGCGGAGTTCCTCTTCACCCTATCTTCCAGAATTGGGCCAACTGCGCTAAACGAAACGTCACCCTTCACCCCCTCTCCCCAACCCTCCCCCGCAAGGGGGGAGGGAGCAAGAGAATCAGTGGTTTGAGTTATCGAACCCAACCCACGCCCCCGGGGGTCTGAAGGGTTACAACGAAACGGCAGATCCTCCAGCTCCCTCCCCGTCGCTCCAGGTAGCGCGACGCCCTCTTGTCACGGGGTTACAACAAAAGACTGTTCCTCCGGCTCCCTCCCCCCTTTGCGGGGGAGGGTTGGGGAGAGGGGGGTCCGCGGGGTTGCCATCCGGGTTCCACCTCCCACTCTTTACCAGTCGCGAATAGCACTCCCTGTAAACGCTAACCAGGGGTCCTCGACCCCAGTCTCTCCCCCCTCAGGCCGCCGCGCGGAGGGTCTTCAGGGGCGGACGGATCAGCAGGGGGTAGGTCGCCAGGGTCCCCGCCAGGCCGATAAAAAGTCCCGAGCCCAGGACGCCGACGAGCCAGAGCCGGGGGTTGAAACTGAACTCCAGGCCAAAGAGGTGCTCCGCCAGGAGCCAGCCGGTCACCTCGGCGAAGAGGGAGGCCAGGATGCCGGCCAGGATGCCGGAGGCCGTGAACTCCACGGCGAGACTGGTCAGCAGGGCCCTGCGACCGGCCCCCAGGGTGCGCAGGATGCCATGCTCGAGGCGGCGCTCCTCGAGGCTGGCCTGGATGCCGGCAAACATGACCAGAAGCCCGGCGGCCAGGGTGAAGAGGAAGACATACTCCACCGCCAAAACCCCGCGATCAACGACCAGGCGGACCTGATTGAGGATGGCATTCACGTCGAGCAGGGTGACACTCGGAAAGCGCCGCACCAACTCCGGGATCAGGGTCTCCTGCTCCTTGGACAGGTGGAAGCTGGTGATGAAGGTGGCGGCCTCGCCCCCCAGTAGGGCGGGGGACGAGACCACGAAGAAGTTGACGTTGAAGCTATCCCACTGGACCTTGCGCAGACTGGTGACCGGGGCGCTGAGTTCGCGGCCGGAGATGAGGAAGGTGATTTCGTCCCCCAGGCGGATGCCGAGGGTCTCGGCCAGCCCCGCCTCCACCGAAAACTGGGGCGGCGCCTCGGCACCCGCCCACCAGTCGCCGGCGATCACCTGGTTGTCGGACGGCAAGGCGAGGGTCTGGCTCAGGTTGAACTCCCGCGCCGCCAGTTGCTGGGCGCGGGGATTGGCATAGGCGGAGGGCTCCACCCCGCGCCCCTGGATGGCCACCAGCCGGCCCCGGATCATGGGGTAAAGCGCCACCGGACCAATGCCCGCCTCGCCCAGAAAGTCCTTCAGGGGGCCCACGTCGTGGGGCTGGACGTTGATCAGAAAGTGATTGGGGGCCCCCGCCGGCAGCCGCTCCTGCCAGGCCCGCAGCAGATCGACCCGCACCACCGCCAGCAGGAGCAGGGCCAGGATGCCCAGACCCAGGCCGGTGATATGCAGGACGGCGCCGCCCGGGCGGCGGGTGAAACCCGCCAGACCCAGGCGCCAGACGCCCCGGGCGCGCCCGGCGAGTCCCGCCGCGAGCCGCACCAGGACCAGCACGCTCAGGGCCAGGCTGGCGACCGCTCCCACCACCCCCACCAGGAGCAGGCCCGCAAGCCGCGGATCACCGGCCTGCCAGAGGATGAGGAGGGCGATGGCCAGGACGGCGGCCCCCACGGCGAGCAGGGTCGAGCCCCGGGGCGGCCCCAGGTCGCGGCGCAAGGCCCGCAGCGGGGTGACCTGGGCCAGTTGCAGCAAGGGCGGCAGGGCAAAACCCAGGAGGGCGATCAGCCCCGTGGTGATGCCGGCCAGGATGGGAGTCAGGGAGGGCGCCGGCAGATCGGCGGGGAACCAATCGGCGAGTACCGCCATCAGGCCGAGCTGGCCCAGCCACCCCAGCAGGCAGCCCGCCAGGCTGGCCAGGAGCCCGAACAAGACCAGCCGTAGCAAGAAGACCCGCCGCAGGAGGTGATGGGGCGCTCCGAGGCAGCGCAGGATGGCTACCGCGTCGATCTGACGCTCGACGAAGCGATGGCTGGCCAGGGCGATGGCGGCCCCGGCGACCAGGAGGGTGACCAGGGTCGCCAGATGCAGGAAGCGCCCGGCGCGCTCCACGGCGGAGGCGAATTCGGGCCGGGCGCTGGCGCTGTCCACCAGGCGCAACTGGGCCGGCAGGGGCTCGATATCGCGCCGGAAGCGCTCCACCGCCTCGGCGTCCCCGGCCACCAGCAAGCGATGCTCGGCGCGGCTGGCCTCGGAAATGAGGCCGGTGCCCGCCAGGTCGGCGAGGTTCATCATGACCCGGGGGGCCAGGGCGAAGAGGGCGCCGCCGCGATCGGGCTCCTCCCCCAGGATGGCGCCCAGGGGCAGGCGACTGGCCCCCAGCCCGACCTCCGCACCCAATTCGGCATCCAGGAGCAGCAGGAGCCGGGATTCGACCCAGACCTGGCCCGGCGGCGGTCCCGCCGTGACAGCCTGCTCCGGGGCGTCGAAGCCATCGCGCACCTTGAGCCGCCCGCGCAAGGGGTAGGCGGCGTCCACCGCCTTGACCTCCACGAGTTGCGGCCCCCGGTCACCCATGACGATGCTGCGAAAGGCGACAATCCGGGCCGTGGCGAGGCCCAGGGCCTCCGCCCGCGCCTGATAAGTGGCCGGCAGGGGGGTGGATGACTCCAGGAGGAGATCGGCGGCGATGAGATCGCCGCCCTGGCGGGCCATGGCCTGGGCGACCCGGTCCGTGAAGAAGCCCACGGCGGTGATGGCGGCGACCGTCAGGATCAGGGCCGCGCCGAGCAGATGCAATTCGCCGCTGCGCCCATCCTGGCGAAGTAATCGCAGGGCAATGCGCCAGGTCTTCATGGGCTGGGCTCCAGGTGGCCCGCCGTCATGCGCAAACGGCGGTCGCAGAGGGCGGCGAGCCGGGGGTCGTGGGTGACCAGCACCAGGGCGGCGCCGGCCTGGCGGCGCAGGTCGAGCAGCAGATCAATGATCTGGTCGCCGGTGGCCTGATCCAGGTTGCCGGTGGGTTCGTCGGCGAAGAGCACTTGGGGGCGGGGGGCATAGGCGCGGGCGATGGCGACGCGTTGCTGTTCCCCGCCCGAGAGTTGCCGGGGGTAATGGCGGGCGCGGGGGGAGAGGCCGACCCGCTCCAGAGCCTGGTCGGCGCGGCGGGAGGCATCCGCCGTCCCGGTCAACTCCAGGGGCAGCAAGACGTTTTCGCGCGCGGTGAGGGTCGGCAGGAGCTGAAAGTTCTGGAAGACGAAGCCGACCCGGCCACCGCGCAGGGCGGCGCGGCCATCCTCGTCGAGCTGGTCCAGGGACTGGCCACAGAGCCAGACGGAACCGGCGGAGGCATTGTCGAGACCGGCCAGGAGCCCCAGCAGGGTGGACTTGCCGGACCCCGAGGCGCCGAGGATGGCCACCGCCTCCCCGGCCTGGATGTCCAGGTCGAGCCCTTCCAGGATGGTCAAGGCGCCGGCTGGGCCTGTAACATGTTTGGCCAATCCCACCGCCCTGGAGACGGCCACCGCCGCGGCTGCTGACATGATCCCTCTACTCCTGCTGATTGGTTTGTGGTTGCCCGCCCTGGCCCTGGGCGAGGAGCCGGTCCCCGCGCCGCCGGCTCCGGTCATCCTGGTGCTCGGCGATAGCCTGAGCGCCGGTTATGGCCTGGACCCGCGGCAAGGTTGGGTGTGGCTCCTGGAGGAGCGCCTCCGGGAGTTGGGCCTGCCCCACCGCGTCGTCAACGCCAGCATCTCCGGGGAGACCACCGCCGGGGGACGGACCCGACTCCCGGCCCTCCTGGTCCAGCACCAGCCTACCCTGCTGGTGATCGAACTGGGGGCCAACGATGGGCTGCGTGGCCTGGGGTTCGGGGTCATCCGGGAGAACCTGACGGCGCTCGTCCGGAGTGGGCGGGACAGTGGCGCCCAGGTGCTGCTGAGTGCCATCCGCCTGCCGCCCAACTACGGTGCGGCCTACAACGACGTCTTTCAAGCCATGTTCCAGGAGGTCGCCCTGGCCGAGGGGGTGCCCCTGGTGCCGGATTTCCTCGCCGGCATCGCCGAGGATCGCAACCTGATGCAGGCCGATGGTCTGCATCCCACCGCCCAGGCGCAACCCCGGATCCTTGCCAATGTCTGGCCGCTGCTGGAACCCCTGCTGACCCCAGAGGGGACCGAGTAAGCGTGGGGAGTGGTTTCCCGGGGCCTGGGTGCGGGGAGGGGCGCGTCGCTGGCGGGTGGCGACGACGCAAGGGGGCTACTTGAACAGGGCCCATCGACCCGATCCGACCTAGCCGCGATTGAGAACGGACAGCAGGGGGTCCTGGGGCGACTGGGCCAGGAAGTAGGGGCGAGTGGCCGTCTCGCCAAGCCGCGGGTTGAGGTGGCAGGTCTGCCTGCTTCAGACGTACCGGTGAGGCTCCATCCGCCCGTGCAAGACACGCACGATCTCGATCAAGCGGGGCGCATCGCCTTGAATTCGAAAGTAGATCACATGGCTATGCTGCTGGTAACTGTACAGCTCGTCGGCGATGTCCGGCCGTGCCCTCCACAGCGAAGGGTTGTCGCATAGCCAGTCGAAACGGCTGACCAATGCATCGAGGTATCGATCGGCCTGATCGAGATTCCATCGTTCGGCGGAGTAAACCCAGATCTCCGCAAGATCCAATTCCGCCCTGGACGAGAGCCGATAGGTCACTTCTTGGCGAGTCGCTCGCGGCCAGTGGCCTTGATCCGTGCGGCGAGCCGCGGTAAATCCTCAACCTCATAATCGGTGCATGCGCCACGCTCGAGTTCCGCGAGCCCCAGGTTGACCGCCGCGCGGAGTTGCTGGAGCTTGATGTCGTTCAAGGCGGCGCACTCATCCTTGGAGACCTCGACAGCGTCGGCGCGACCGTGGCGCTCGATGACCAGGGGCTCGCGCCAGGCCGCATCCAAGGGTTGACCGAAGCGGTCCTTGGGGTCGTGGGTGGAAACATTGTGCATGAGGGTTCCAGATAGCTTGGTCTCGCCTTTTGAAATTAGTCCAATCTAGACCTAGCCGCAAGCAGAAGCCAGGGCCGGGGTCACGAGGGGGCCGGGACTGGCCGCAAGATCCGAAAAGCCGGACAATGACCGTCGCCCCGCACAGTCGTCGAGATGGAAATGTCCAATCCTCATTTACAGTTGGCGCAGGCGCTCATCCGCGGTACCGACCTCAGCGTCTTTCTGACCGGCAAGGCCGGGACCGGCAAGACCACCTTCCTGCACTCACTCAAAGCGGACCTGCCCAAGCGCACCATCGTCACCGCCCCAACCGGGGTAGCCGCGATCAATGCCGGCGGCGTTACCCTGCACTCCTTCTTCCAGCTCCCCTTCGGGCCCTTCGTGCCCGGCGGTGAGGTGGAGCGCCAGGCGGCGGACCAGCGCCTCGGCCGGCGGAAGCGCGAGATCATCCAGGGCCTGGACCTGCTGGTCATCGACGAGATCAGCATGGTCCGCTGCGACCTGCTCGATGCGGTCGACTTCGTGCTGCGCCGGGAACGCCGCTCCGACCGGCCGTTCGGTGGCGTTCAACTGCTGATGATCGGGGATCTGCATCAGCTCGCGCCCGTGGTGCCCGGGCCGGACTGGGCCATCCTCCGGGATTTCTACGAGTCCGCGTATTTCTTCGGCAGCCGCGCGTTCCAGGCGACCGAGGTGGTGCCCGTCGCGCTCGAGCACATCTACCGCCAGTCCGACGCGGACTTCATCGAGTTGCTCAATCGGGTGCGCGACAGTCGGCTGGACGACGCGACACTGGAGCGATTGAATTCCCGGTATCAGCCCGGGTTCCAGCCCGGCGAGTCGGACGGCTATATCACCTTGACGACGCACAACCTGGGCGCCGATCGCATCAATGAGACGCGCCTCAACGCGCTCGGCACCAAGGCAATCACCTTCGCCGCGACGATCCAGGGCGACTACCCGGCGCACAGCTACCCGACCGCCGAGAAGCTTACCTTAAAGCACGGCGCCCAGGTCATGTTCGTGCGCAACGACAACGCACCAGTGAAGCGCTATTTCAACGGCAAGATCGGGACCATCGAGCACCTCGGGCGCGAGGGTATCGCCGTGCGCTGCCCCGGCGACGAGGACACGATCGAGGTCGAGCCGGTCACCTGGGAGAACATCCAATACAGCCTCGACCCAGAGACCAAGGCAATCTCCGAGGAAGTCGTCGGCCGCTTCACCCACTACCCGTTGCGCCTGGCCTGGGCGATTACCATCCACAAGAGCCAGGGGCTGACCTTCGAGCGGGCCATTGTCGATGCCGGAGCGGCCTTCTCGCCCGGGCAGGTCTATGTCGCCTTGAGCCGCTGCAAGACCTTCGAGGGGCTGGTGCTCGGCACCCCCATCCCACGCCGGGCGGTCATGACCGATCGGGTGGTAGCGGACTATGTCACCGAGGCCACTCGCCACCCGCCGACCCAGGACCGGATCGATCGCGCACGCATCGCCTACCAGCAGCGGCTCCTCCAGGAATGCTGGGATTTCGACACCCTCGGCACCCGGTTGCGTCAGCTGATCGGCCTGCTGCGCGAGAACCGGCGGGTGATCGACGCGAACGGTGCAGACACCATCGACGCCCTGGAACGACAGACCTTTGATGCGGTGGTCACCATCGCCGCCAAGTTCCGGGACCAACTCCACGCACTGTTCCGGGAGGACCAGACCCCGGAGGACGACCCGCGCGTGCAGGGACGCCTGCGCAAGGCATCCGTCTATTTCGAGGAGCAGCTCCAGCAGGGCGTGCGTCCGTGGCTCGCCGCCTTCTCCTTCGGGACCGACAACAAGGCGCTGGGCAAGCAAGTCGGCCAGGCCGTCGCTGAGTTGCGCATGGAGTTGGCGGTCAAGACCGCCGGTATCGAGAGCTGCCGGGAGGGGTTCGCGACGGCCGCCCTTCTGGGCGCGCTGGCCAAGGCGCGGATCGACACCGAGCCCGAAGGGTCGCCGACTGGGCCGGGGCCCGATCCGCGCCCCAACGAGGCCGAGAGCCCCGGATTGCTGGGGGCCCTGCGGCGTTGGCGTGACCAGCAGGCGCGGGAGGAAGAGCGCGTGGGCGTCACGCGCTACCGCATCCTGACCCGCGCCGTCCTGAAACAAATTGCCAACACCCTGCCCCAGGACCCGGCGGCGCTGGCCACCGTCAAAGGTATCGGCAAGCACACCGTCGCGCGCTACGGCCGGGAGATACTTGACCTCGTCGCTGACTGGTGTCGCCGCCAAGGCCTCGACACCGCGGCCGTCCCTCCCCCCGATCAGCCGGGCCAGACCGAGGCCGATCTGTCGGAAGGCAGTACCCGACTGATCAGCTATCGCCTGTACCAGGAGGGCTTGAGCATCGAAGAGATCGCCAGCCGCCGGTCGCTCAAACCGACCACCATCGAGGGCCATCTGGCCCACTACATCCGCTGCGGCAAGCTCGCTGTCACGGATTTCATCGATGAAGAGAGGATTGCGCGGATCAGCGCCGTGCTTGAGCAGACCGGGCCGGATGCGCTCGGGTTGGCCAAACAGACCCTCGGCGATGACTGTTCCTACGGCGAGATCAAGTTGGTCCAGGCCCATCTGGCGCGGAAATGATGACCGTGCAGCGGACGGACACTCAGGTGATTTCCGCGGAACCTCATACCGAAAAAATCAGGTCCCTCCCGGGCTACAACCAGCCCTTGCGTTTGACCCAGAGGATGGGGACGACGGCGGCGGCGAGGATGAAACCCAAGGCCATGGGGTAGCCCCAGGCCCAGCTCAGCTCCGGCATGGACTCGAAATTCATGCCGTAGATGCCGGCGATCAGGGTCGGGGGCAGGAAGATGAGGGCGGCGACGGAGAAGATCTTCAGCAGGCGATTCTGTTCCATGTTGATAAACCCTTGGGTGGCGTTGAGCAGAAAATCGGCCTTCTCCGAGAGGAAGTCGTTGTGGGGCATGAGTGAATCGATATCGAGCAGCAATTCGGCTCCCAGCTTGCGATACTTTTTAGGCATCTGGGGCTGACGCATCAGGAAGCGGATATCGCGCTGGGCGTCCATGAGGCAGAGACGGATCTTGCCGATCAGGTCCTCCTGATCAGCCAGACCGTCCACGGCATCCTCCAGGTCCTCGCTGCGACGGCCCAGGACCTCCTTCTGGATGTCCGAGAGGGTCAGATAGGCCTGTTCCGTCTCGTCGCCCAGGCCCTCGACCTTGATCTCCTGCAGGGCCAGGAGTATTTCCAGGGGCTCGGCCAGGGGTTTCATGCCGAGCTTGTTACGACGACGCAGCAGGCGCGGGTGGGGCAAGACCTGGGAACAGAGGGATACCAGCCGCTCGCCGTCGTGAATGAAGGCGGCGTTGGTATTGCGGGGTTCGCCATCCGGGCGGTGAAAAAAGAGACAGTTGAGCTGGAAACCCTGATCAAAATCCTGGTGATGGGAGCCCGATTCCAGCTCGTCGAGCTCGCGCATCTTGGGCAGGGGCAGCTTGCAGACGTGCTTGACCAGGGCCAGTTCTTCCGGCTTGGGCTTCACCAGCTCGATCCACTGGGCCTCGGCCAGCCATTGGCCCTCAGCATCGGTATCGGCCTCGGCCTCGGGCTTGAGGCTGACGAGACGGGAATCCTGCAGACGGTAAGCCTTCAGCATGGGAGTATCTCCGCACCCAGCCCCGTGGGCCGGTCCAGGCGCGCGCGATCCGCCTCGAAAGGTTCGAGGCCGGCACAACCGCGGCCGATGGCGGCCAGAGCATCCCGTGCCCAGCCAGGGAGATCGGGATGGAGGCGATAGTGAATCCAGAGTCCCGCCCGCCGGTCCAGCAGCAGGCCCGTCTCCCGCAGGACGGCGAGGTGGCGCGAGATCTTGGGCTGGGGCAGATCCAGGGCTAGGGTGAGATCGCAGACGCAACGCTCCCCGATCGGCAAGAGGAGCATGAGGAGGCGTAGCCGGGTGAGGTCGGACAGGGCGTGGGTCAGATGTTCCGGGGAAAGGGGCATAGCGGGTGCCTGGGTGGCCTGGAGCGAGGGGGGAATTGTGCCACGCGGGAAGCGATCGGCCCAATGGCTGGAGGGAAGGGACGGGCCCCGCGGGTAGGACCCGCGGGCACGGCATGACCGCTTAACAGGGCGCCGACTCCTGGCCGGCGCCCCTGTGGCTCGGGCGATCAGGGGCCTCAGCGCCCCGACAGCATCAAACCCGTCATGAGCTTATTGAGGCGGCCCACGAAGGCGGCCGGATCATCGAGTTGCCCACCCTCGGCCAGTTGCGCCTGGTCGAAGAGGATCAGGGCCAGGTCGCCGAAACGCCCCGTGTCGCTCTCGGACTCCAGCCGCTTGACCAGCAGGTGATCCAGATTGACCTCCAGGGTCGGCTTGGCGGCGGGGGCGTTCTGGCCCACGGACTTGAGGACCCGCGCCAGGTTGGCGCTCATGTCGTACTCGCCGACCACGATGCAGGCGGGAGAATCCACCAGGCGGGTGCTGGCGCGCACGGCATCCACCCGGTCGCCCAGGGCGTCCTTGAGGCGCTTGAGCAGGTCGCCATGTTCCTCGGCGGCCTTCTCGCGCTGCGCCTTCTCCTCCTTGTCCGCCAGGTCGCCCAGGTCCAGATCGCCCTTGGTGACGGACTGCAGGTGCTTGCCCTTGTACTCGGTCAACGAGGACACCAGCCACTCGTCTACCCGATCCGACAGCAAGAGCACCTCGACGCCCTTCTTGCGGAAGACCTCCAGGTGGGGGCTGTGGCGGGCGGCGGCGGGGGTATCGGCGGTGATGTAGTAGATCTTGTCCTGCCCCTCCTTCATGCGCTCGAGATAGGCGTCCAGGGACTCGGTCTGGTCGTCGCCCTCCTGGTGGGTGGTGGCGAAGCGCAGGAGGCCGGCGATGCGTTCGCGATTGGGGAAGTCCTCGCCCGGGCCCTCCTTAATCACCTTGCCGAATTCCTTCCAGAACGCCTGATATTTTTCCGCCTCGTCCTTGGCCATGGTCTCCAGCAGGCTCAGAACGCGCTTGATGTTGGCGCCACGAATGGTGTCGATCTTGCGGTTGTGCTGCAGGATCTCGCGGGAGACGTTGAGGGGCAGGTCGTCGGAGTCCACCACGCCCTTGACGAAGCGCAGGTAGTGGGGCATGAGCTTCTCAGCCTCGTCCATGATGAAGACGCGGCGGACATAGAGCTTGACCCCGTGTTTCTGGTCGCGGTCCCACAGATCCCAGGGGGCGCGCTTGGGCACGAACAGGAGGGCACTGTATTCGTTGGTGCCCTCGACCCGGTTGTGAACCCAGGCCAGGGGCTCCTCGAAATCGTGGGAGATGTGCTTGTAGAACTCCTTGTACTCGTCATCGCTGACATCGGCCTTGTTGCGCATCCAGAGGGCCGTGCCCTGGTTGACGCGCTCCCACTCGGGGGCCTTTTCCGCCTCCTGGTCCTTGGCGGCCTCATCCTCCTCCTCGCCGCCGTAGGACTCCTTCTTCATTTCCACCGGCAGGGCGATGTGGTCGGAAAACTTGGAGATGATGGTGCGCAGCCGCCAGGGTTCGAGGAATTCCTTCTCGTCTTCCTTCAGGTGCAGGGTGACCCGGGTGCCGCGTTCGGGCACCTCCAGGGTCTCGATGTCGTACTGGCCGCGGCCATCGGAGGACCACCGCACCCCATGCTCGGGCGCGAGGCCGGCGCGGCGGGTGATGAGGCTGACCTTGTCGGCGACGATGTAGGCGGAGTAGAAACCGACGCCGAACTGGCCAATGAGGGCGCTGTCCTTGGTCTGGTCGCCGGTCATGGCCTCCAGGAAGCGGCGGGTGCCGGAGCTGGCAATGCTGCCGATGGTGTCCATGACCTCCAGGCGGCTCATGCCAATGCCGTTGTCGCTGACGGTCAGGGTCCCCGCCTCCTTGTCCACCTCGATGCGGATGCGCAGGTCCGGGTCCTCCGCCAAGAGGCCGTCGTCCGTGAGGGCCTCGAAGCGTAGCTTCTCGCCCGCGTCCGAGGCATTGGACACCAGCTCGCGTAGGAAGATTTCCTTATTGGAATAGAGAGAACGGATGACCAGATCGAGTATCTGGCTCACCTCGGCCTTGAATTCCAGGGTTTCCTTATGGGCCTCTACAGTCATGGGGATCTTTACCTTCTGTTAGGGTCGGGGGAGATGTCAGGTCTGGCGCCAGGGCGCTACAATGGTCGCCCGTACGGGACGCATCCTGACCATAGTATCAGGGCGCCGGAATAAGGCCGATTCATACAACTTCAAGGGGTTTTCACCGATGGAGCCGCAAGTCGTCGCCACCAAGCCCTTCCCGGGCCAGCGTCCGGGTACCTCCGGGCTGCGCAAGAAGGTCAAGGTCTTCCAGCAGCCGGGCTACCTGGAAAACTTCGTCCAGGCCATTTTCGATACTCAGAAGGAGCTCGCCGGTGGCGCCCTGGTCGTCGGTGGCGACGGCCGTTTTTACAATCGTACCGCCATTCAGATCATTTTGCGCATGGCCGCCGCCAATGGCGTGGCCAGGGTCCTGGTGGGACGCGGCGGCATCCTCTCGACCCCGGCCGCCTCTCACCTCATCCGCAAGTACGGCGCCCAGGGCGGCATCATCCTGTCCGCCAGCCACAATCCGGGCGGCCCGGACGAGGACTTTGGCATCAAGTTCAACGCCGCCAACGGCGGGCCGGCCAGCGAGGCCATCACCGAGGCCATCCACAAGCGCACTCAGAGCCTGGAGCGTTACCGCACCTGCGCGGCCCCGGAACTGGACATCGACACGCTGGGGGACGGCAAGCTGGGCAAGATGCGGATAGAGGTCCTGGACCCGGTGGCCGATTACGCCGACCTCATGGCCAGCCTCTTCGACTTCGAGGCCATTCGCCGCCTCTTCGCCAGCGGCAAGTTCCGCATGAGGCTGGATGCCATGCACGCCGTCACCGGCCCCTATGCCACCGAGATCCTCGAGAACCGCCTCGGCGCCCCCGTGGGCACCGTCATGAAGGGCGTGCCCCTGGAAGACTTCGGCGGCGGTCACCCGGACCCCAACCTCGCCCACGCCCAAGAGTTGGTGGCCCTGTGCCAGGGGCCGGAGGGGCTGGACTTCGGCGCCGCCTCCGATGGCGACGGCGACCGCAACATGATCCTGGGCCGCGACTTCTTCGTCACCCCCAGCGATAGCCTGGCGGTGCTGGCGGCCAATGCCCATCTGGTGCCTGGCTACGCGGACGGTATCGTGGGCGTGGCCCGCTCCATGCCCACCAGCCAGGCCGCCGACCGGGTCGCGGAACGCCTCGGCATTGCCTGCTACGAGACCCCCACCGGCTGGAAGTTCTTCGGCAATCTCCTGGATGCCGGCCGCATCACCCTCTGCGGCGAGGAGAGCTTTGGCAGCGGCTCGGACCATGTCCGCGAAAAGGATGGCCTCTGGGCCATCCTCTTCTGGCTCAACCTGCTGGCGGCGCGCCAGGAGGCCGTCGCCGACATCGTCCAGAAACACTGGCGACGTTACGGTCGCAACTACTACACCCGTCACGACTACGAGGCGGTGGACGCCCCGGCCGCCGAGGCCCTGATGGACCGGTTGCGCGCCCTCCTCCCGACCCTGCCCGGCAAGCGGCTCGGTGACTTCAAGGTGACCTACGCCGACGACTTCGCCTACACGGACCCGGTGGACGCCAGCCGCTCGGAGCGCCAGGGCATCCGCATTGGCCTGGAGGGCGGCTCGCGCCTCGTCTTCCGCCTCTCCGGCACGGGCACCGAGGGCGCCACCCTGCGCCTCTATCTGGAGTCCTACGAGCCCGACCCGGCACGGCACGGCCAGGACACTCAGGAGGCCCTGGCACCCCTCATCCTCATCGCCAACGAGCTTGCGCAGATCCAGGCCCGGACGGGGCGCGCCGCGCCGGATATCATTACCTGACGACCCCGGTAATGGCCGCCGGGGGCTGGCAAGAGCGGCTTAGCCCCCGGCCCTGAAGTTCAATTGAACAACCAACCCAAGCCCCCTGACCTGGATCAAAAAATTACCCCGTCCCGGCTTGCCCCAATCCGCACGCGGGGCTATTCTCGCTTTCCTGCCATGCGTGGCCTTGGGCCCGCCAACCCGGTGTTACACCCGCCCCCGCATCCCCCCACCGTCCCCACAGGAGGCTGCCTCGACCATGAGCGCAAACCCAAGCCGTCGCGATTTCCTCCGGACTCTGACCCTGGGTTCCGCGGGCCTCTTGCTGGCGCCCCTGAGCCTGACGCCCCTCGCCGCGGCCCAGGCGGCCTCTGGCGGCCTGCAAAGCCGTGTCGTCAACCATATCGCCCGTCTGCGCGCCCAGGGCCTGATCGGGGCCAGCGACAGGGTCTCCTGGTCCGTCTATGACTTCACCAGCCGCCAGAAGCTGGTGGCCATCAACGAGGACGTGCCCCGCCAGGCGGCGAGCATGATCAAGCCCTTTGTCTGCCAGGCCTGGTTCTATCAGGCCAGCCAGTCGAAACGGATCAGCTATACGCCGGAGGTCCGCAAGACCATGGAGCGCATGATCCGCTCCAGTTGCAACAAGTCCACCAACCGCCTCATGACCCTGGTCAGCCAGAACGCCGGCAACCGGGGGCCCGGGGACGTGGAGCGGGTACTCAAGCAGAACGCCCCCCAGATCTTTCAGGACACCCGCATCGTCGAGCAGATCCCGGCGGGCGGACGCACCTACCGCAACCTGGCCTCCGCCGGCGATTACGGCCGCTTCCTGGAGGCCTTCTGGCGTAACCAGTTGCCCTACGCCGACGAGATGCGCGCCCTCCTCTCCCTGTCCAATCGCGATCGTATCGTCGATGGCGTGGACTCCATGCCGGACAATGTCCGCGTTTACGACAAAACGGGTTCCACCGCCATGCTTTGTGGCGACATGGGCATCGTGGTGGCGCCGGGCGAGAACGGCGGCAGTTACCCCTACACCTTCGTCGCCATCATCGAAAGTCCGGTCGCCGTCAAAAAGTATTACGGCTGGATGAAGCAGCGCGGCAACGCCATCCGCTCCGTCTCCAACCTGGTTTATCAGGACCTGAAGGATCGCTATCAGTTGGCCTGAGGTAGTCCGCTGGGGTTACCGGCCTTACCGAACGCACCTGTGTGTGTGGGTTTCAGGGTCGGGTGACGGCGATTGGGGGACGCCGTGAATACTTCCCTGTAGGCTTGGCGACAGCATCCCTGCTGTCGACACCACCAATCGCCGCCACCCGACCCTGCTGGCGTAGGCCGAAATTCACCGGCACTGGGTATAACGTTGGTATCAAGGCTCAAAGCTCGGCCTGGGTGGCGGCCCGGGCGGCGGCGGCCGCTAATAACGCCAGTATCAAGGCTCAAAGCCCCTCAGATCGCGGATCAACTCCAGGGGGTCGGTCAGGGCCGCCGGTCGCTCCGCGAAGCCCTGCCGCAGAAAGCGGGTCCAGATCACAAACTGGATGATGGCCCACAGCATGGCGCTACCGTTGCGCGTGTCCCGGCAGCGGCCGATCAAGGCCCGCACCCCCTCCGGCCTGAACCAGGGCCGCAGCACCGGATGATCCGGGAGTAGGGTGTTCAATTGGCCTAGCAGGTCAGCCCCCATCCAGTCACCCATGGGGACATAGAACCCGCGCTTACGGGCGAACAGATAATCCTCGGGTATATCGCGCAGGGCCCAGCGCTTGAGAAAGAGCTTGCCGACCCGCCCCGAGACCTTCAGCTTGTCGGGCAGCCCCAGGCCAAATTCCACCAGGCGATGATCGAGGAAGGGCACCCGGCCCTCCAGGCCCCAGGCCATCATCATGCGATCCGCCTTGACCAGCAGGTTGTCCGGCAGCGCCTGGGTCAGATCGATGTACTGCCGGCGCTGGAGGTCACTCCAGGCCGCGGGCGTTTGCCGCCAGCCCTCGATCACCAACTGCCTGACCTGCGCTAACTGGGCCCGCATCTCGGGGGTAAACAATTTTCGTGGCCACTCACCCCGAAAGGTGCCGCGGGTCCGAAAACCCAGGGAACCGGGCGCCAGGAGATTCTTGAACCAGGATTCCAGGGGCGAGCTGCGATAGCGGCCATAGCCCGCGAAGACCTCGTCGCCGCCCTCGCCGGAAAATACCACCTTCAGCTCCTGACCGGCGGCCTGGGCGAGCAGGGCCGTGGGCATGTTGGCGTTGTCCCGCATCAGCTCGTCCGCCGCCCAGATGGTGAGGGGAAAAGTCTGGAAGATATCACGGGCGCTGGGGCGGATCTCCCGATGCTGGCTGCCGAAACGCCGTGAAATCGCCTGGGCCAGGGGGAGTTCGTCCTTGACCGAGGTCCCCGGGAAGCCCACGGAGAAGGTACGGATGGCTTGATCGGCATGCTGGCTCAACTGGGCCAAGAGGACGGCGGAATCCACGCCCCCGGACAGGAAGAGCCCGAAGGGCACATCCGAACGCATATGTTGGGTGATGGCCAATTCCATGAGGGCATCGAAGCGGGTCGCGGCCTCCTCGAAACCCAGGTCCAGGGTTTGCACCTGGAGGGGCGACCAGTAGCGAAAGCGGCGCGCGATGCGGCCCTGCTCGATCCAGACGCTTTCACCGGGCAACACCCGCTCCACCCCTTGCAGCAGGGTGGTCGCCCCCGCGGCAAACTGGGTCTGGAGATAACGGGCCAGCCCCAGGGCATCGATGTGGGGGGGGCTGTCCAGGAGCGGCAGCAGGCCCTTGATCTCCGAGGCAAAGGCCACGCCACGGCCACTCTCGGCCAGGAAGAGGGGCTTGATGCCGAGGCGGTCCCGGGCCAGGATCAGGCGGTCATGGGCACTGTCGAAGAGGGCGAAGGCGAACATACCCAGGATGTGCTCCAGGAAATGCTCACCGTATTCCCGGTAGGCGTGCAGGATCACCTCGCTGTCGGAATGGGTGAGAAAGCGGTGCCCCCGGGCCTCCAGCAGGGCGCGCAACTCGATGAAGTTGTAGATCTCGCCGTTGGCGATCAGGGTGAGGCTGCCGTCGGCGGTCTTGAGGGGTTGATGCCCGCCGGCCAGATCGATGATCGACAGCCGGGTGTGCCCCATGCCGAAATGACCCGAGACAAAGGTCCCCTGGTCATCGGGTCCGCGATGGGCCAGCCGCGCCACGGCGGTCTCCAGAGCCGCGATCGGGACGGGAGCGCTACGATTGAAGAGGCCGACGATGCCGCACATGAGGCTATTCCACTTAAAGGGGTCGAAGGTTGAGCGCCCGGACATAGGCGCTGGTGGCATTCTCGATTTCATAGGGCCAGGCGGCCTGCCTCAGGAAATCCGGGGCCGGCGGATCGCGCAGGGTCGCCAGCATGGCGGCCGCCAGGGCCTGGTGATCACCCACGGGCACCAGGGGCCCAAACTTGCCGTCTTGCAGTATCTCCCGGGGCCCGCTGGGACAGTCCGTCGCTACCGCCGGTACCCCCACGGCCAGGGCCTCGATCAGGGCAAACCCGAGCCCTTCCAACGTCGAGGTGAAGGCGAAGAGGCTGGCCTGGGCCAGATAATCCAGGGGCGCCGCTACGAAACCCGGCAGATCCAGAACCGCGGCGATGCCCAGTTCCCGGGCCAGGGCCAGGAGCGAGTCGCGATCCTTGCCGCGCCCCAGGATCATGAGGCGCGAGGTATAGTCCCGCTGGATCAGGGCAAAGGCGCGCATCAGGGTCGGAAAATCCTTCCGCTCGCACAATTCCCCGAGCCCCATGATGATGGGTGGACCGCCATCGCCGAACCAGGGGTGCCGGGGCGGCGGGCAGCGGCCGGCGAAGACCGAGGCGGGCACCACCGGGCAGGGCACAACCTCGATCAGGTCGCGGGCAAGGCCGGTGTAAGCGGCCATGTCCTCGGCCACCCCCTGGGAGGTCACGATGACCCTGTCGGCATAGGGATAGAGCCTGCCCGTCGACAGGCGCGTCTTGAGGGCATGGAACCAGCCGCGGCGGGCGCAATCGATGGAGAGGGTCGTGCCCGTGCCCACCGCGAGAAAGGTGCTGGGGCGTGCCAGGCCCTGGGCCAGGGCGCGGGCCAGGATGGCGGTGTGATTGATGCGGTCCTTGTCGCAATAGAGGCTCCTGGGCCGCTCGCGGCGCAGATAGCGGACGACCGCCGGCACACTGGAGTAGGCGTGGGCCGTCCCCAGCTCGATGATGCGCACCCCCTCCGGAACCTCCTGGAAGTCCGGCCCATGCTTATGCACCTTGAGCACGTCCACCCGGTAGCCCCGACGGGCCAGGGCCGGGACCAGATTCCGGGCCAGCCGGTCCACGCCGCTGTGGCCGGAGGTGGCAAAAAATAGCGCGAGATCAATCCCCATTCAGGGCATCCGGTGGTGGTGTTTGAAAAAGGGGGACGGGGATCGGCGCCTACTTGAGGAGGCCCGCGAAGAAGTCCAGATAGGCCCGCGAGGCCGCCTCGCGACCAAAGGGCCGGGTCGCCCGAGCCAAGGCCTCGAGATCGGGACGGCTGTCGAGCGCCGCCTGCAGCGCCCGGGCCAGGGCCTCGTCATCCCCTACCGGCACCAGCCCACCCAAGTCGCCGCCACGGAGCAGGTCGCGGATCCCCTCGGTGCATTCCGTCGCGACCACCGGCGTCCCCAGGGCCATGGCCTCCACCAGCACATTGCCCAGCCCCTCGCGCACCGAGGAGAGGGCGAGCACCCGGCAGCGGGCCATAAAGGGGAAGGGGTTGGCGACGAAACCCAGGAGATCGACCCGATCCGCGATCCCCAGGCGCGCGGCCAGCTGCTCGAGGCGCCCCCGTTCCTTGCCCTCGCCCAGGATGAGCAGCCGGGCGTCGCGCCCCTGAGCCAGCCTGGCGAAGGCGCGCAGCAGGGTCGGGAAGTCCTTGACCTTGCGTAACCCCCCCACCGCCATCACCACCGGCGGCTGGCCCGGGGCCAGCCAGGGATGCTCGCAAGGCGCCGCCGCCAGGGTCGCGAGGTCCGGCGGAATGATGGGGTTGTGCAGGACGGCGATCGGCACGCCGCGAATGCGGAAATAGTCACGCAGATCCCGGGCCACATGGGCCGTCAGGGCGGTGATGCCATCGAGTTGCCCGTAGGCCCGACGGATCTGCCGCGTCTCCCGCAGAGTCTTGAGGAAGTTCCAGCGGTGGGCCGCGAAGCGCCCGGACAGGAGGGTGCCTACGGCGGCGACCAGGCGGGTCTCCAGCCCCAGGAGGCGCTTGACCGCCAGGGCCGCGAAATCGTCGGAGAGTTTGCCCGTCAGAAGGATCGGTGGTTGCTGCTGGGGCAGATAGATGCGCAGCAGGTTAGTGGGATCGCCCACCACCGGGATGACGCACACGCCCTGGCCTAACTCCTGGAGGTAGGGGTGATCCGGATTGCCGACCATGAAATGGACCTCGACCCCCAGGTCCGCCAGGCCCGCGGCCAGGCTGGTGAAATTGCGCTCCACCCCCCCGTCCTCGAAGTCACTCACCAGCAGGGCGATTTTGGCGATTTTCATGGTCCCGTACCTGCCGCGGGGTCCGCTTTGGCGGAAGGCGCAAACCGAAAGCTGTAGAGAATGCCGAAGAAGAGGACAAAGAAAAAGCCAAAGTCCACGCGAATCAAGCGAAAGTCATAGAGGCAAAATAACAGCGTCATGATGCCACCGAGGCGCAGAAACCGCGACAGGGGTGGGTCCTGGGCCCTGCGCCGCATCACCCCATAGCTCTGAACCATGAGGGCGAGGAAGAGGCCGCCCAGGACCAGGCCGGGCAGCCCGAAGCGCACCCAGATTTCGATGGGCACGCTGTGGAGATGGGCCCATTCCGGGGCATGAGCGCGGTCATAGTCGGACCAGTCCAGCACGCCGGCGGGGACCAGATCCAGGGGGCCCCGGGTGCCCGGCCCCCAGCCCAGCAAGGGGCGCTCCCGGATCAGGGCGACCCCGATCCGGTAGAGATTGAGCCGGGTTCCGGAGGAGGAGCCATAGTCGTAATGACCCTGGGCGTCGGGCTGGGTCAGGGCCGCGACATCTCCCGCGATCCGGTCGCCGCTGGTCCAGAGGACGGCGCCGGCCAGGGCCAGGATCGGCAAGGCACCGAGGAGGGGCAGGGCCAGTCGCCACCGCGTCCCGCCCCGCTGGACCAGGGCGGCACGGGCGCGCGCCAGAAGGGAGACCAGGATGACCAGGGCCAGGGCCAGCACCGCCCCTCGCGTCTGCAGAACCAGGAGGATGGCGAGCAGGATGACCACACCCGTGATCCAGAGACCCCAGCCCAGGAGCGGCCGGGGCCGGCCCCCGAGGCTCGCTCGCGTCATCTCGCGCCAGAAGCTGAAGAAACCCAGCAGGGCGATGGAGACCAGAAAGCCAAGCCCGAGGGCGGTAAAGCCAAAGTCCCCACGGGCGTCGAAGCCGACCCGGCCCCGCAGCAAGGCGAGGATGGCCGCCAGGTCGTCGCCGTCCGACCGCTGCAGCACCCCGACCAGCAGCCCCAGAAGGGCCGCTACCAGCACCCAGCGAATCCGGACGGGATCACCCCGCAGCCACCAGGCCGGGACCACGAAAAGGAGGGGCCGAATCCAGCCCGCGATGGCGGACCACTGCTGAGCGGCGAGGTCGGGAAAGAGCCGCGCCGCCCGCCAGGCCAGGAGGGTCGTCAGCAGAATCCCGGCCAGCAGGAGCCAGAGGGCCGGATCCCGCCGCCAGCGCCCCCCGGCGCCGTAACCATCCAGGAGCAACAGCAGGACGAGCAGAGCCAAGGCCACATTGGCGATCGCCGTCATACTCCAGGCCGAGAAGGCAAAGAGGACCAGGAGCACCAGGGCCAGGCGGTCGCGCAGGGCGGGGCCCGGCGGCATGGATTTCAAGGCAGTTATGGCAATCATGAGGTTAGGGGTCTGGGGATGAGGCGCTGGGCATCCATGACGAGCAGGCCCTGGTGCCAATCCAGATGGTGCAGGGCACGCCAGCCGCCACTCGCCGCGCCGGTCGTTTGCCAGACCCGCCGTTCGCGATAGTGCTCGGGGGTGAGGGCCTGTACCTGATTCAGGACCAGGCCATGGCCGTAGCGTGGCACCGAGTTCTGGGCCGGGCGCAAGAGGCGGCCCTGCTCATCGACAAAGACCCGCCCGCCGGGCCGACCGCCGCCATAGTCGAGCACCAGGGGGTTGCGGGCATGGGGGAGCCAGCGATCGCTCAGGGGCGAGTCCGCATGGAAGGCCAGGAGAGAGTTATTGAGCCGTGCCCTGCCCTGCCGGGCGCTACAGAAGAGCCACCAGCGCCCCTCGTGCTCGAAGAGGGTCGCATCCGCCGCCTGGAGCCCCGCGATCAGGGTCCGGACGTGGGTCCACCGGTCGGGAAAGGACTGGCAGCGATAAAGGTCCACCCGGCGCGAGGCCGCCGACTCGGGGACCATGTAAAGCTCGCCCTCGAAGCTGAACAAAAAAGGGTAGGACAGATGCCGGTCCTCCTCCAGGACGGCCTGGGCCGGTCCCAGGGGCTTCAGGTCCGCGCCCAACTCCAGGACGCTGATCCGGCCGCGCTGGGTGTGGCAGGGATATTCCTCCAGAAAGATAAAACGCCGTTCCCCCAGGGACCAGGCGAAGGGGTCCGCCCAGAAGGTATCCGCCGGGGGCCAGAGGGGGGTCAGCCCAGCAGGGTCCGGATGACTCCAGGCCTCCCGCTCCCGCAGGCCCGCGAGGAGAAACCACTGGGGCCACTGGGTGCGCTCATCCCGGGCATCGCGGCGTTTCTGACGGGCGCGGACCAGACGGGCGTGCAGACCTAGCAGGGGCGGCATGGGGTTAGGCTCGCTCCGACCTCAACCACCGTCACCATCGCTCTGGGTGACATGGATCCCCGCGGCGGCCGCCGGCAGACCTCGCACCAGGAGGGGGTGGGGATTGCCGGCCTTGTCCAAAGGCGGGGTAAAACCCATGGCGCCAAGGATTGCGGCGACGCCCTGCCCGCAGGCGAAGGTCTCGACCTTTTCCGCCCGCCAGTCGCGCAACCAGCACAGGGCGCCGCTCAGGAGGGCGCGGATCGCCTCGGTATCCTCGGGGGCGGTCAGCAGGTCCACGAGCTTGGCCCGGCGGCGGCCCCGGCTTTGATCGGTGAGTAGAACCAGGTAGCCCCGCAGTTCCTCCCCAGCCCCGGTAATGAGCACCCGGTAGTCGCCTTCCGGGTGCTGGCGATACCGCCAGTCCAGCGTCCTGGCATCGCGCCGGCAGAGGGCGGCATACTGGCCCCGCACCGTCTCCCACAGGTGGTCGAAACGGGCGTCGAACCCCCCGGCCAGGACCTGGATCGGCAGCCGGGGCCGGGGGCCCAGGGGCAGGCCCAGATCCGCCACCGCCCCCACCAGCCCCCCCAGGGGCCGGCCCAGACCGCGGGCCAGGGTATGGCGCAGCGAGATCCGGCGTTCCAGGGAGCAGGTGTCCGGCAGGGCGGTGAATCCGATGCGGTACAGAATGACCATCATGGTGTCGGCGATGTGCTTGGCGAACTGAATCGGCCCCGCGGCGGGGTGGTCGAGGAGAGCGGCGGCGATGCCCTGGCCGAAGTCGTGCCCCCCGTCGGCCTGGCGCCGCTGCTCGCGGAGGGCCTGGCGCATCAGGCCCCAGTGGGTGAGCACCTCCACGCACCAATGGGCCCTGACCGGCTCTCCGCCCAGATGCAGCCCGGCGGGGATGGTGGCCAGACTGCCAATGATCTGGCCGCGCCACTCGGCGACCACCCCCCGATAGCCGGGGCTTGGCAGGCGCGGGTCCTGGTGCCACTGCCAGTCCCAGAGGCGTTCCGCCCGCGCCGCGGGCCCGGGACCGAAGACCTCCGCCATGCGGGCCAGGATCTGGGTCCGATCCGCGTCCGTCCCGGGTCTGATCTCGATCATGGGCAACTCCGCCCGCGGTCCGGACGCGGCGCTAGCGACTCATACCGCCGCCGGGGCTGGCCGCATTATTGAGGAGCGGGGTCAGGTCCTTGCCGTTGACCACCACCTCGCCCCGGCTGTTGGCTTCCAGGGCGAAGGTCAGTAGCTGGCCGCCCTCCGCGTCGGGACGCTCGACGCCCACCAACCGCAGGAAGGCCACCAGGGCAGCCAGGTTCTCGCGCTCGGCGGGGTCCGCCGCCTCGTCCATGAGTCGGGCCAGGGCATCAAGATTGCGCAGCTCGATGTTCGCGGTCAGGCTCCCCTCCGGCAAGGCCTGGGGCCTGGCCGGGACCTGGGTCAGGGCCTGGCCGCGCAGCCATAGTCCGCCGGCGGGCAGAGCCACCTTGAGATCCTTGATGTCGAGCTGGATCGGCCGGGTGCCCAGCAGCGCGAGGGCGGCCAGGGGATCGGGCGCCTCCGCCAGGGAGACGGCCAGCAGCTCGGCCAGGGGCAGGCCACTCAGGGCCAGATCGAGGTTGACCGTGCGGGGCGCCCAGGGGGGCAGCACCGACTCCAGCCCCGAGACGCCCTCCTGGGCATAGACGAAGGCCAGGAGGGGCAGCGGGGAGTCCAGGCCCTTGAGGGCCAGATGGAGCTTGAGCCCCGCGATGGCCAGGGGGGGCTCCTCGGGCAGGGTGGCCCGGAAGCCGGTGGTCGCGAGGGTGACTTCGAGGCCAACCAGGATACGGGGCAGCCACTCCGGGAGGGCCGCGGGGCCCGCGGCGGGATTCTGGAGGGCGAAGAGGACCGCCTCGACCAGGTTGGCGAGCGCCAAACGCTCGATGCCGATCTCGACCCGGGCCTCCTCCTGCGCGACCTGGCTCCCCTCCGCCATCAGGTCCAGCCCCTTGAGGTGGTATTGCAGCCGCAGATCCCGGGCCAGGGGCTGGCCCAGGGGCGGCGCGACGGAGCCCGCCAGGCCGAACTCGCCCAGACGCAGGTAGTCGCCCACGCCCTCCAGGGGCATGGCCAGATCGGTCAGGAGCCATTCGCCCCGCGCCTGGCCACTGGCCCGCAGATAAGCCTCCACCAGGGCGCCGACCTCCTCCAGCAACTGGACGGGTTCATGAAGCTGCAGGGCCTCCAGCCGCCCCGAGAGGGCGTCGAGCGTGTCGAGATCCATGTCGGCATAGTCCGCCTCCAGCCGCCAGCCGCCCAGATGGCCCAGTTCCTGGCCTTGGGCATCGCGCCCCGCCAGGTCGGCGAGCCTGAGTCGCAGACTCCCACCCCAGCGGCCGGTGGCATCGGGCGTCAGCCTGACCGCCAGGGTGAATTCGCCCAAACCCAGGCTGGCCAGAGCGCTGGCCTCCGCGCCGGCCGGGGGCGTCGCGGCGCCGATCCCCAAGCTTTGGTAAAGGCCCGCCAGCCGGTCCGGCGGGTCCAGGCGCAACTCGACCCCCGCCAACTGGAGGTCGATGGCCGTCGTCAGACCGGAATCCGGGTCCAATTCCAGGGCCAGGTCGCGCCGCGCCAGGGTCAGCCGGGCGGCATCCCCCACGCCATCGCCGGGAAGCCAGAGGCTGGCCGGAACCTCGACCTGGAAGCGCCAGGGACCCGTCCCGGTCTCCGGGGGGCTGGCCCGAAGCGCGAGGGTACCCAACTCCAAGGCTTGCCCCTCGGCATCGTCCGAGGTGCCGTCCAGACGGGCAAAGGGGAGCCAGAATTTGAGGGTGCCATCGGCCGCCTCCCGCACCTCGAGTTCGCCGCCAGCGGCGAGACCGGATTCGGGCCCCAGCCCCTGCCGGACCAGGGCCAGAATCCTGGCCGCCCGGTCGGACAAGGGGGGTGACACCCCGGGGTCGCCCTGGGCATCGAGGGTGGCCAGCCAGAGGCCCGGGGCACCTGGTCCCGGACCCGAGGCACTCAGGCCCGCGGCCAGCACCCCGCCCGGGCGTGGCAGGAGGGCGGTGAAGCGATCCGCGCCCTCGCCGCCATAGTGGCGCACCCAGAGGGTCTCGCCGGCGGGATTGAGGCGGGCCAGCCAGGCATCGCCGTCCCGGGTCTCCCCCCCCAGCCAATAACCGCCATCCTCGGCGAGGGCCAGGCCGAGCAGGGAGCGGACGGGTGGCAGGCTATCGCCGCCCAGTCGCGGCTGCTGTTCGGCGAGGATTTCCCCCCGGCCATCGACCCGACGCAGCCAGACCTCGCCACCCTCGGCCGGGTGCCCCGCCAGGAGGACGGCGCCATCCGCCAGACGCGCCAGGGCCGTGACCCCGCCGCCGCCCGCCGGGCCATAGGTGCGCTGCCAGTCGATCCGACCCATCGCATCGACCCGGGCCAGCCAGGCGGCCTGGGCAGGCGCCGCGCTGGCGCCAGCCACCAACCAGCCATCGCCATCCCGGATCAGAGTTTGAACGGACCTGGCCTCGGTCACCGCCAGCCGCCAGCCCGGGGCACCCTCAGCCGGCACGGCGGCGAGGAGGCCGACCTGGGTCCCATCCGCGCGCCGGGTCTGCCCCACGGCCAGCCCCAGGCCGGAGGTACCCGTGGCCAGTCCCAGCAAGTGGTCGGTCGAACCTGGGTGGGCCTCATCCAGGGGCAGGGTCCGTGACCAGAGGGTCTCGCCCGCCGCGTCCAGGGCCATCAGGAAACCCGGCCGGGCCGGGCCTAGATTACCGGCCAGCAAGAGGCCGCCATCCGGCAAGGACCCCAGCGCCTGAACCTGGAGATCGAAGGGGCCCGCCAGAATTTGGGTCCAGACGGGCAAACCCTGGGGGTCATGACGGGCGATCCGGGCCTGGCGGCCCCCAGGCCCCGGCAGGCTAGCCGCCAGGGCATAGCCGCCATCGGCCATGGCCGTCAAAACCGAGGGTCCGGCCTCATCCCAAGAGACGGTGTCTTGCAAGCCCCCGCCAAATAGCCGCATCCCCGGCGAGCCGGACCAGGTCCTGGGCGGCGGGGTGCTCTCGAGCCCGGACCCCGCTGGCGCCGCGGCGACGTGGGGTGCCAGGGCCATGAGGGCGAGGCCGATCAGCCAGCCTCCGAGAGTGGCGCGGATGGGGTACATAATTTCTCCTGAGCGCGGTAGGGCGGGATATCGGACCATATTGCCCCAAGGCCCCGGGATTTTCATCCGCCCGAGGCTATTAATTTGGCGATCTAGCCCAAGGCGGAAACCCGGCTAGCGACCGCCAGCCTGGATATCTGGCCTCTTCAGACCCCTCGGCAGGGCCTATCGCCCGGCATTTTCCCACCTAGGCCCCTCGACCTCGCGGCGCCGATCTGTCAACCTAATCGCCATGAATGCAAGGCACCCCTTTCGCGCCCCGGGCGGCGCGGCGACACCGGATGCAGGCCGACGGATTCCGGACTTCACCCATATCACGCTCGCCACCCTGGACCAGGCGGTGGACCTGGTGCGCGTCAACAAACTCGCCGATGGCTCCCGGGAGGCAGCCTTTCTGCGGGCCTACCCGGCCCTGCTGGCGGCGATCCAAGCGACCGACCGCGCCGCCGACGCCTTTCTGCTCGCGGCGACCTTCGCCCATGGGTCCCTGCCCAGCAGTCTGCGCATCGAGCAGGGCTGGTTGACCGCGGCGGTGCAGGCCTTTGACCGGTCGCGGGGCGAGCAGGCGGCCTTTGCCGAGGAGGACGTGATCGCAGTCGCGGGCTGCCTCCAGTCCCTGGTCGCCGCCTCCCGGGTGCTGCATTTCGCCAGCCCCACCCTCTACCCAACCTGGGATGCCCATGTCGAGGGCTTTCGGCGGGGCCTGGCGCCGACCCCCTATCACATGGCCCAAACCGCCAACTATGCCGCCTATGTCAAGGACATCCAGGGCGTCAAGCGCGAGGAGGGCTTTCTCGGCTTCCACTTCGATTATTGCGTCAATTACCAGGAACGCCTGCGCCAACTCGCCATCCCGCCCTACCCTCTGACGGACATGCGGGTGGTGGAATCGGCGGTGCGTGAGATCATTCTCGCCCAGGGCGGGCAGTTATGACGCCGTGACGAGCGCCCTGACGCGGCTGGAGATGCCTACCAGCCCCGATCCTTCACCCCCGGCCATCAACCCAGGCCCTTCGGAGATTCCCATGCCACGCCCCCTCGCCACATCCCCGGCGGAGCAAACCCAGCCCACCCTCGGGGAGGAAAGCCTGCGGCTCATCCTCCTGGAGTTGCAAAACGCCCGCGCAGAGACCCGTCACCAGTCAAGCCGTCTGCGCCTCATGGCCCTGGGACTGGGGTTGATGGCGATCCTGGCGGGCTGGTCCGGCTACCAGGCCATTTCCAGCGCCGAGCCCCAGGCACCCCTGACCGCGCCAGCGACCGCGATGAGCCGGGAGGCCCGTGCCGCCCAACGCCAGGAACTCCTGGCCATGCTGCCGGAAGAAACACGGGGGGAACTGGAGAAATTCGCTCAACAGGCGGAATGGCTGGACCAGTACATGCATACCTGGGAGCCCGATCAGGCCGGCGCCCTGGTGGCCTTGATGCTCTTTCGCATGACCAAGACCATGGATACCCTGCCGGAGATGGAGCGGAACATGCGCCTCATGAGTGGTCAAATGGCGGCCCTGCCCGCCATTGTCGGCGAACTCAATCAAATCAACGTCAAGATGAGCGTTATCACCAGCAACCTGGACTCCACCATGGGCCGCGCCGGCCGCATGATGCCCTGGATGCCCTTCGCCCCCTGATGTATACCCAACAACACCTGACTTTTCCGTTTCCCGGGCCGGGTGGTGTCTGGCGGGGGACGCCGTGAATACGTCCCTGTAGGCTTGGCGACAGCATCCCTGCTGTCGACACCCCCGCCAGCCCCCACCCGACCCTCCTGTTCCGCGCCGAAGCGGGACGGGCTCTGGGAAATCAGCCCGCCCGCCGACGAATCCCCCCTACCCTGGCCGCCCGAGAAGGCTGGCGGCTTATGCCCACTTTTTTCAAGCCCCCGGCCGCTATTGGGGTGAATCTCCCGGTGCCGCCCTTTGCCCGACCCTCGGCACCTTGAGGTGCAGGGCCGCCTTGGCTAGCAGGTGGGCGGAGACGGGGGCGGTGATGAAGAGAAAGAGGGTGACCAGGATCTCGTGCAAGCTGACGCCAGAGCCCTGGGTACTGAAATAAATCGTCGAGGCGATCAGCAGGCTACCCACCCCCAGGGTCGTGGCCTTGGTGGGAGCATGGAGGCGGGTGTAAAAATCGGGCAGGCGCGCCAGCCCCAGGGCGCCGATGAAGGTAAAAATGGCCCCGGCCAGGATCAGTAAGGACAGCAGCAGTTCCAGCATCTTGAGAGACTCCCGGGGCCGAGCTAATCGATAATATCCCCGCGCAAGAGATACTTGCACAGGGCCACGGTGCTGACGAAGCCAATGAGGGCAATCAGCAAGGCGGCCTCGAAATAGAGGCCGGAACCCAAGCGGATGCCCAGCAGGATCAGGAGGGCGATGGCATTGATGGCAAGGGTGTCCAGGGCCAGGATGCGGTCCGGAGCACTGGGACCCACCAGAAGACGCCAAAAGCCGAGGGCGATCGCCACGGCCACCAGGGCAAAGGCGATGTTCAGGACGATGGCGAGCATGGTTCGAACACCTTTTTCAGGGGGGCCTCGTAGCGCTCCTTGATTTCCTGGACCAGGGCATCCGGGTCTGGGGCATCCAGGGCATGGACCAGGAGGCTAGCGTGATCCGGACTGAGTTCCAGGGACACGGTGCCCGGCGTCAGGCTGATGGTATTGGCCAGCAGACTGATGCCGATCTCGCCCTTGAGGTCCAGGGGCACCTCGAAGAAGGCCGGCTTGAGTTGCCCCGGCTGGCCCAGGATGAGCCGGGCCACGGTCAGGTTGGCCACCAGGATGTCCCACAGGACCACCCCGACGAAGCGCAACAGGGTCAGGGGGGCGTGAAACTGGAGGGTCTCTGGCCAAAAGCGCTGGGTAAAGAGGGGGATCACCCAGCCCAACAGCAACCCGAGCAGGATATGCCCCGGCCCCAGACTGTTGTTGAGCAGCAGCCACACCAGGACGAGGACCAGGGTCAGCCGGGGCTGGGGCAGCCAGCGCGGAAACGGGGCCATCGAGATTCTCATCAACCTCTCAAGGCTTGATATAGGCCGCGCCGTCGTGCTGAAGTTTGGCAAGCCGCACCACGCCGGAGGGGGTGTACACCACCTCGCCCATGAACTGCTCCGGCTTGAGATTACGGTTTTTGAGAGTGATCTGGCATACCTCAAAGGTCACGCCCCGTTGGACGAGCGGCTTGATAAGGTCTGTGTAGGGATTGCCCTTGGGATCCTTGGCATCGGTCATGAGGAAATCCACGCCATTGGCATGTGATACCACGGAGATCTTGGCGAGGGGATCAACATCCAGATGGTTTTGGACATTGCGCAAGGCCTTGGGCGCCACCGTCGCATCATCGATGTGATAAACGACGAGGTCCTCCGCCAGGACTACCGCGGACATCAAGACCAGGGTCAGTCCCAATAAAAGGTTGCGGATTTTCAGCATGGTGTTTCCTCTCTGGGGGTTAGGGTCATCTTGGTTGGTGTAATCGGCACTCATCGGAATGCCGCTTCTTATTATTCATACTCAGCGCGGACAGGTTTTCGGCTTCTTGAGGACTCCAGCACCGACTGGGGGCGCCTGCTGGAAGATTCAGTCATGCGGATCAGGAGTCCTCGGTCCCGGTACGGGCTGTCACCGGCCCCATCCTCATCCTTCCTCGGCATCGGAAGCAAAGTATAGGGGGTTGACGAAACCCGCGCGAACTCCGATGAAAGGCCGCTTGCCGATCGGGTGCGGCTGCTCCCATGACCAGCCCAAGGGGTCCCCGCCTCGCCCTACGACCGCCCCTGCCCGACTCTCGCTCAAGACTTCCGGGGGTTACCCGCACCTGGCCGGCGTATAGCGATCACCAGCGCCAGTCATTCTTCGGCCTATAGCGGGAGGGCCGGGTGGTGGCGGGTGGCGGGCGGGGGTGTCGACAGCAGGGATGCTGTCGCCAAGCCTACAGGGATGTATTCACGGCGTCCCCCGACCACCATCCGCCGCCACCCGGCCCGGGCGACCGATAACCCAGGTGTTTTGGGCTTAGCCACCCACCCTCGGGCAGCCCCATCGTTGCAGGCCACTCGCAGCGCCAGGAAGCCGCCACGACACCGGGCCGGGGGTACGCCATGGGCTGCTGAAGGATAGCTGCCGTGGTCCAACCCCCGGATCATCCCTCCCCCAAGACCGCCTGAATATAGAGCCCCGGCTCCAGCAACTGATCCGCGATCGCGGTCGTCACTTCCAGCCAGGTGCCAGCCCCAAAGGTCAGCAGCAAAGCCAGCATGAGGAGGCCGATGGCGGGCCCCAGGGTCACGGGCCCGGCGCCCACCGCCGCCACCCCCGGGACAGCCGCCGCGCGGAAAAATAGCAGGCTCCCGGAGCGGGCCAGGGCCAGGATACCCAGCAGGCCGCTCGTCAGAACGATCCCCAGGACCCAGGGCCAGGCCGGATGGGCCAGGGCCGCCCGCAGCAGCAGGAACTTGCCGATAAAGCCCGAGAGGGGCGGCAGACCCGCCAGCAGCACGGCGCACAGAAAAAAGAGAGCACCGACCAGGGGGGCCGCCGGGATATCCGGAGCAGGCTCGAAGCGATCACCAAGCGCTCCCCGCCCCTGGGCGATGCGGTCCGACAGGAGAAAGAGGGCGGCGGCGGCAAAGGTCGAGTGAGGCAGGTAATAGAGACCGGCGGCGATGGCGTCGCGACCGCCCAGACCGAAGGCGATGAGCAGGGTCCCCACCGAGGCGATCACCAGATAGGCGGCCTGATCCGTCAGGCGCCGGGCGCCCAGGGCACCCACCATGCCGGCGACCAGGGTCGCCAGCGCCAGGGGCAGGAGCCAGTCCTGATAGAGGCCCGCGAAGCCCGGGGCGGCGTCGCCGAGCATCAGGGTGGCGACGCGCAGGATAGCGTAGGCGCCCACCTTGGTCATGATGGCGAAGAGGGCCGCCACCGGGGCGCTGGCGCGACCATAGGTGGCCGGCAGCCAGAGATGCAGGGGCAGGAGCGCCGCCTTGAGGGCGAAGACACCAAACAGCAAGAGGACCGCCGTGCGCGCCGGACCCAGGTTGGCCTCCGGGGTCTGGGCCATGAGCAGGGCCAGATGGGCCAGATTCAGGGTGCCGAAAAGGCCATAGAAGAGGCCGGCGGCGATCAGGAAGAGCGCGGAACCGGCCAGGTTGATCACGACATAATGTAGGCCCGCCAGGGTCCGGGCGGGGCCACCGCCATGCAGGACCAGGCCGTAGGAGGCCAGCAGCAGGACCTCGAAGAAGACGAAGAGATTGAACAGATCGCCGGTGAGGAAGGCGCCGTTGAGGCCGAACAACTGCAACTGGAACAAAACATGAAAGTGCCGCCCCTGGACATCCAGGCCCTGGCAGGCGTGCCAGAGGGCGAAGAGGGCCAGCAGGGCCGTGATCAGCAGCATCCAGGCCGCCAGCCGATCCGCCACCAGGATGATGCCGAAGGGCGCGGGCCAGTTGCCCAGGGCATGGATCAGGATGGCACCATCCAGGGTGGCGTCCAGCAAGGCCAGGGCCAGCAGGACCTGCACCACCACCGACAGGAGGCCCAGGCCCCGCCGCCACCGAAGGGTCCCTTTGCGCAACAGGAGCAGCAGCACCCCCGCCAACAGGGGGACCAGGACCGGGGCGATGGCCAGATCACTCATGGCCCGCCTCCCCATCCACCTGGTCGGTCCCCAGTTCCGCCCGGGTCTTGAGCGCCAGCAGGATGACAAAGGCCGTCATGGCGAAGCCGATGACGATGGCCGTGAGCACCAGGGCCTGGGGCAAGGGGTCGGCGTACCCGGAGGGGCCGAGGCCAATCACCGGCGGCCGGCCGACCACCAGCCGCCCGGAGGCAAAGAGAAAGAGATTGACGGCGTAGGAGAGGAGCGTGAGCCCCAGCACCACCGAGAAGGTCTGGGCCCGCAGCAGTAAATAGACGCCACAGCTGGTCAGCACGCCAACCAGGAGGGAGATGATGGCCTCCATTTCAGTCTTCCCTCCCGGCGGCCATCCCCTGCGGCACCCCGCCAGGCCCGGTCTCCCGGGTGGCGTCGTGCATCAAGCCCAGGTGGATGAGGATCATCAAGGTCGCCCCCACCACCACCAGCCACACTCCCAGGTCGAAGATCATGGCGGAGGCCAGTTCGAATTCACCCACCAGAGGCCAGTCGAAATGACCGAAGGTGGTCGTCAGGAAGGGATAGCCAAGGAGGAAGCTCGCCAGGCCCACGAGGGTGGCGATGAGCAGGCCGGCGCCGATCAGGGGCTGCATCCGTCCCGGCAGGCGCTGCTGGGTCCAGGCCACCCCATTGGCCAGATACTGCAGGATGAGGGCAATGGCCGTGACCAGGCCCGCGATAAAGCCGCCCCCCGGCAGGTTATGGCCCCGCAGCAGGATAAAGACGGCCACCAGCAGGGTCAGGGGCAATACCAGGCGCGCCAGCGAAGCCAGGATGATGGGATGCGCGTCCCGGTTCCAGGGCCGGCCCAGATCATCGCCAGGCTGTCCCGCCAGCCGGAGATGCTCCAGCATGGCGTGGATCGCCAGACCCGCCAGGGCCAGGACCGTGATCTCGCCCAGGGTGTCGAAACCACGAAAATCCACCAGGATGACATTGACCACGTTGCGGCCACCCCCGCCGGGAATGCTGTTCTCCAGGAAATAGCCGGCGATGCTCTCGTAAGGCCGGGTCAGGAGGGCCCAGGTCAGGGCGCTCATGCCAAGACCCGCGAACAGCGCCACCACCAGATCCCGGATGCGCCGGAGGCGCTGGGTCTCCGGACGCGAGGTCTGGGGGAGGAAAAAGAGGGCCAGCAGCAGCAGGATGACGGTCACCACCTCGACGGATAATTGGGTCAAGGCCAGGTCGGGGGCGGAGAAGATGACGAAAATCAGGGCGACCATGAGGCCGACGGCACCCAGGAGGATGAGGGCGAGGAGGCGCTGGCAATACCAGATCAGGGTCGCGAGGGCGGCCCCCACCATGATGACACTGGCCGCCAGGCTGACGATATCGAGGGGCAAAAGAGGCAAGGGGCCCGTCAAGGAGGAGCCCGAGCCCAGCCAACCCGCCGTCCCCAGTAGCAGGGCCGAGCCGAGGAAGGTCAGCAGCAGCCGTTGCAGGGAGGCCTTGCCCAGCCAGGCCGAAAGGCTCTGGGCCAGACCGATCAGTCCGTTCAGAACCCGGTCGTAGCCGCGCCGGGCATCGAGCCGATCCCCCACCCGCTCCCAAAAGGCGTAGAGGGGCCGGCGCGCGGCATAGATGAGGACGCCACCGGTCATGGCGATGAGGCTCATGAAGACGGCGGGGGTGAAGCCATGCCAGAGAGCCAGGTCATGGGCCGGTGGCGGCCCCTGGAGGACGGCGCCAACGGCCAGATTCAGGATGGGCTCCACCGTCAGGGCCGGGGCCATGCCCACCAGGAGGCAGAGGACGACCAGCACCTCCACGGGCACCCGCATCCAGCGCGGCGGTTCGTGAGGCTGCCGTGGCAGGTCCACCGGCTCCCCATTGAAAAAGACATCGTGCACAAAGCGCAGGGAATAGGCGACCGCGAAGGCCCCCGCCAAGGTGGCCGCCACCGGCACCAGCCAACCGAGCCAGAAGGAGCCGGCGACGGCGGCGGCCTCGCCAAAGAACATCTCCTTGGACAAAAAGCCATTGAAGAGGGGCACGCCGGCCATGGCCGAGGCCGCCACCATGGCCAGGGTGCCCGTGTAGGGCATGGCGCGCCAGAGGCCGTTGATGCGCCGCATGTCCCGGGTGCCGGTCTCGTGATCGATGATGCCGGCGGCCATGAAGAGGCCCGCCTTGAAGGTGGCGTGGTTGATGATGTGAAAGACCCCGGCCACCGCCGCCAGGGGGGTGCCGATGCCGAAAAGGACCGTGATCAGGCCCAGGTGACTGATGGTGGAATAGGCCAGCAAGCCCTTGATATCGTGCTGAAAGAGAGCGATGACGGCCCCGGTCAGCAAGGTCATCAGGCCCAGGCCCGTCACGAGATAGTTCCATTCCCAGGTCCCCGCCAGGGCCGGAAAGAGGCGCGCCAGCAGGAAGACCCCGGCCTTGACCATGGTCGCCGAATGCAGATAGCTCGAGACCGGCGTGGGGGCCGCCATGGCGTGGGGTAGCCAGAAGTGGAAGGGGAACTGGGCGGATTTAGTGAAGATGCCGAGCAGGATCAGGAGCAGGGTCGGCCCATAGAGGGGGTGGGCGCGGATGAGATCCCCGGAGGCCAGGACGACGCTCAGATCGTAGCTGCCCGTCATCCGACCCAGGAGCAGAATGCCGCCGAAGAGGGCCAGGCCACCGGCGCCGGTCATCGCCAGGGCCATGCGGGCGCCCCGGCGGGCATCCTCGCGCTGGCGCCAGTAACCGATGAGCAGGAAGGAACTCAGGCTGGTCAGTTCCCAGAACATCAGCATCTGGATCAGATTTTCCGACAGCACCACCCCCAGCATGGCGCCCATGAAGAGGAGCAGATAGGCGTAGAGGCGCCCCAGGTTGTCCCGTTCGGACAGGTAATAGCGGGCATAGAGGACGACCAGGCCACCAATGCCGAGGATGAGGCCGGCAAAGAGGAGGCCCAGGCCATCCAGGCGAAAAGCGATATCCAACCCCACCGCGGGCAGCCAGGTCAGGCGCTCGATGCGCGTCTCCCCCGCCACCAGGGGATCCAGGAGGGAAAGGATCAGGATCGCCGGGGCCAGCACGACCAGGAGGGTGACGAGAATAGCGGTGGGTCGGCCCAGCCTGCTGGCCCAGGCCACTCCCAGGGCGCCCAGGAAGGGCAAGAGGACCACAAGCAGAAGCGTCATGCGGCGCGCCACCAGGCGTCGCCGTCCCGGGGAAATAGCGGGGCGATGACGCTGGCCCCGTCACCAACCCCGGGGGCAAATACCGAGCAGGCGGGTATTGTCATCAGGGCCGGGGTGGAGCGGCAGGCGCCGAGGGTTGGGGCATGGCCGGGGCCGCGGCGGGCCCGGGCGGAGGACCCGGGTAAACATAGCCCCGAAAGTCCGGGTTGCGCCAATCCGCCGTGCCCAGACGCTCCGCCGGGGGCCGCAAGCGCGAGGTATAGTCCAGCACCGCCATTTCCTCACGGGGCGCGAAACTCTTGATTTGCTCGACCATTTTGGGGTCCGAGTTCCGGCGCCTGCCGTCCCGGATCGCATCGAACTGGCGCACCAGGTAGTTGAAATGCTGGCCCGCGATGGCCGGCGTATGCTCCTGCTCATCCCCCTGGCCCTGGTCGCCATGACACTTGACGCAATTGTCCCGGTAAAGTTGGGCACCCAGCTCCAGGTCGGTGCCCGGCCCCACCCCGTTTTGGGGATTCATGGGGAGTTGGGCCAGATAGGCCGCCACGTCGGCAATATTCTGGGGACCGCCCAGGACCCGCGGCACCGAAAAGGGATACATGAGGGGGTTATCGCGATTGCGCGCCCGAATGTCGGCCAGCTGCTTGATGATGACGGTCCTGAGCTGCCCGGCAATCTGCGGATAGGTCCCATCAAGGGTGCCCCAGCCCTCGGGCCGGTGGCAAACGGCGCAGGTGATGTAGGCCTTGTGGCCGTTGGCGGGATTTGGCGTCAACGCCATCACCTCTTCGTATTCGGCCTGGGCAATCTCCGCCGGGGTCGCTGCCGCCACCGGACCCGCCACCAGGATTAGCGCCAGACTCGCCAGGGCCAGCCGGCGGCACCCATGGACAATCCGCCTCTGCATATCTGCCTCCTAAAGATCCGGATAATGAAATCACCAGGGGCTCGCGCCCTGTGCAATCGCGGTTTCGACAAGCTGGCCCCCAGTCCGCGGGGACAGGTTTGTTTTCCAGACCGATTGAGACCCGCCCCCCAGGCTCGGGTTCCCGGCCGACCGCGCCCGGGGCCAGGCGCGGAACCGGGACCACCAAGGCCCGGCTAACGGGACTTGAGGGTGCCCGCCACGTTGGCGTGGAAGATGGCCTTGTGGACATCACCCAAACTCAGGACGCCCACCAGGATGCCATTCTCGGCCACCGGGATACGGCGAAATTTATTGCGGACCATGATGGTCGTGGCCCGCAGCACGTGCATATCCGGCGTCACCGCAATGGGGTTGCGGGTCATGAGATCGGAGACATAGAGGTCGAGCACTTCCGCGTAGCGGCCCATTTCCAGATCGAGATCCACGTTACCCAGGCCCTCCTCCATCAGGCGCTCAAACGTGGGGAAGAGATGGTGGAGCAGGTCTTTCTCGGCGATGAAGCCGATGAGGGTGCCATCCTCCTCCGTGACCGGTAAGCCGTGATAACGGTAGAGGCACATCAGGGAGGCAACTTCCATCACCTTGGTGTCGGGACGCACCGCGCGCACCGATTTGTTCATAACGTCTCTGACTTGCATGGAATCAGTTCTCCGTTGGATTTTTATGGATATCGGCCGATCTGGCGGTCCCCCTCGCGGGACTCGCCGTCCTCCTCCAGCGATCGTCGCGGGATTATACCCGCCATGGCCACGTTTTGTGTTTCCTCGCGCAGTCATTTTCGGGTCCCGGTTCACCCTGCCCGCCCAGCGGGTTCGCGGCTCGATTGAATTAGCACTGGCCACTTGCGGGCGTATCACAAGAGGGCTGGGTGGGGGCTGGCGGGGTGTCGACCGCAGTGATGCGATCGCCAGGCCTACGGGGACCTATTCACGGCGTCCCCCGCCAGAAACCACCTGGGCCGGAGTACCGGAAACTCGGGTGTGTGAATATATCCCCAAGCACCGCCGCTCCCAAGTTGCGTCAGGGCATGGAAAAGAGATCGCTGGGGGAGCCAGGGACCCGGATTTTATCCACAGGCCATCCACAGCCAATTCACCGCTATCAGCTCCTAAACCACAATATCTAGTGGTTGACGATGATTGCCAACCCTGGATATTGTGCCATCCCACCTTACCGACCCCGCTAACCACAGCCCCTGGTTAACCCGGAAGCAGTCGGTAAAGCCCCGACAAGAACCCAGCTACCACCCGACACCACATCACCGAGGAGAGCCATGGCCGCCACCCCGACCGCCGTCGCACCGAATCCCGCCACTGCCATGGCGGCCGAAACCCACGCCAGCCCGACCGAGACCACCCCCCCGGGCTCCGGCAAGTTCCAGGTGATCCGCCGTAACGGCCAGGTCACCCACTTCGATGCCACCAAAATCATGGTGGCCATGACCAAGGCCTTCCTCGCCGTCGAGGGCGGCAAAGCAGCAGTCTCCAGCCGCGTTCACGATCGGGTTCGCGAACTCACGGATCAGGTCGTCATGGCCCTCACCCGCCGACTGCCCAGCGGGGGCACGGTCCACATCGAGGACATCCAGGATCAGGTGGAATTGGCCCTGATGCGCGCCGGCGAGCACAGGATCGCCCGTGACTATGTCCTCTACCGCGAGGAGCGCGCCCGGGAACGCGCCGCCCGCGCCGCGGCCGCCGCGGCCGAGATCCCCTCGACACCCGCCCCAGGCCTGCGGGTCACCCTCCCCGACGGCAGCCAGCGGCCCCTGGATCTGGCCCGGATGCGCCGCCTCCTGGACGAGGCCTGCCGTGACAGCGAGGCCGTCGATGGCGAGGCCATCCTCGCCGACACCTGCCGCAACCTCTTCGACGGCGTCCGCGAGGCCGACGTCGCCCAGGCCCTGGTCATGAGCGCCCGCGCCCTGATCGAAAAGGACCCGGACTACAGCCAGGTCGCCGCCCGCCTGCTCCTCGATATTCTGCGCCGCGAGGCCCTCGGCTTCCTGGGGCTGGGCCAGGGCGCCGCAACCCAGGCGGACCTGGCCGATCGCTACTCTGACTACTTCGCCGCCTACATCAAGCAGGCGGGTGACCTGGAGCTGGTGGACCGCCGCCTCGGCCAGTTCGACCTGGCCCGCCTGGGCGCCGCCCTCCAGCCCGAGCGTGACCTCCAATTCACCTACCTGGGCCTCCAGACCCTCTACGACCGCTACTTCATCCATACCGCCGGGGGCCTGCGCTTTGAACTACCCCAGGCCTTCTTCATGCGCGTCGCCATGGGCCTGGCCATCAACGAAATCGACCGCGAGGAGCGGGCCATCGAATTCTATGAACTGCTGTCCCGCTTCGATTTCATGAGTTCCACCCCTACCCTCTTCAACTCCGGTACCCTGAGGCCCCAGCTCTCCTCCTGCTACCTCACCACGGTCCCGGACGACCTCGACGGCATCTACGGCGCCATCAAGGACAATGCCCTGCTGTCCAAATTCGCCGGCGGCCTGGGCAATGACTGGTCCCGGGTGCGCGGCATGGGCGCCCACATCAAGGGCACCAATGGCCGCAGCCAGGGCGTGGTGCCCTTCCTCAAGGTGGCCAACGACACCGCCGTGGCGGTCAACCAGGGGGGCAAGCGCAAGGGCGCCGTCTGCGCCTATCTGGAAACCTGGCACGTGGACATCGAGGAGTTCCTGGATCTGCGCAAGAATACCGGCGACGATCGTCGCCGCACCCACGACATGAATACCGCCAACTGGGTGCCGGATCTCTTCATGAAGCGCGTGGCGGACGACGGCGACTGGACCCTTTTCTCCCCGGACGAGACGCCCGATCTGCATGACCTCACGGGCCAGGCCTTCGAGACCGCCTACGCCGCCTACGAGGATCGCGCCGCCCGTGGCGAGATGAAGGTCAGTAAGCGGATGAAGGCCGTGGACCTCTGGCGCAAGATGCTGGCCATGCTGTTCGAGACCGGCCATCCCTGGGTCGCCTTCAAGGACCCCTGCAACCTGCGCTATACCAACCAGCACGTCGGCCGGGTCCACAGCTCCAATCTCTGCACCGAGATCACCCTGCACACCAACGACCAGGAGATCGCCGTCTGCAACCTGGGCTCGGTGAACCTGGCCGCCCATGTCGGTCCCGCGGGCCTGGACACCGCCAAGCTCCAGCGCACGGTCACGACCGCCATGCGCATGCTCGACAACGTCATCGATTACAACTTCTACAACGTCCCCCAGGCGCGGCGCTCCAACCTGCGCCACCGGCCCGTGGGACTGGGCCTCATGGGCTTCCAGGATGCCCTCTATAAGCTGCGCATCCCCTACGCCACCCAGGAGGCGGTCCAGTTCGCCGACGAGAGCATGGAGGCCATCGCCTACTATGCCATCCGCGCCTCCACCGATCTCGCCGAGGAACGGGGCCGTTACTCCAGTTTCGAGGGCAGCCTCTGGAGCCAGGGCATCCTCCCCCTGGATTCCATCGAGCTGCTGGAAGCCGGGCGGGGCGGCTTCCTGCAGATGGACCGCAGCGCGACCCGGGACTGGGCGGCCCTGCGCGCGCGGGTGCTGCAGGTCGGCATGCGCAACTCCAACTGCATGGCCATTGCCCCCACGGCGACCATCTCCAACATCGCGGGCGTCAGTCAGTCCATCGAGCCCACCTACCAGAACCTCTTCGTCAAGTCGAATCTCTCCGGCGAGTTCACCGTCGTCAATCCCTACCTGGTCCAGGATCTCAAGGAACTGGGCCTCTGGGACGCGGTGATGGTCAATGATCTCAAGTACTTCGATGGCTCGGTCCAGGCCATCGACCGCATTCCGGCGGCACTCAAGGAACTCTACGCCACCGCCTTCGAGATCGATGCCCGCTGGCTGGTGGAGGCCGGCAGCCGCCGCCAGAAATGGCTCGACCAGGCCCAGAGCCTCAACCTCTACATGAGCGAGCCCAACGGCAAGAAGCTCGACAACCTCTACAAACTGGCCTGGGTGCGCGGCCTCAAGACCACCTACTATCTGCGTTCCATGGGCGCCACCCACGTCGAGAAATCCACCATGACGGACACCGGCCGGGCCAACCGCCCCAGCGCCGTCGGCGGCAATTACCTGGCCACCAAGACCACCGGCAAGGCCGAGGCCCCCAAGGCCTGCTCCATCCTCGACCCGGAGTGCGAGGCCTGTCAGTAGCCGGATGGGGGGCCTGGCCTGCCGGGCCCCCGCCAGCCCATCATCCACATAGGCTTGATCCTGGGCCCGGGGGCCGCAGATACTTATAATGTGTCCGCCAGCTCAAGGAACCCCAGCCCGACCCATGATCGACCTGCACTGCCACATGCTGCCCGGCATCGACGATGGCCCCACGGAGCTCGAGACCGCGCTGGAGATGGCGCGAGTGGCCGTCGCCGACGGCATCACCCTGACCGCCTGCACCCCCCACATCTACCCAGGGCTCTTCGAGAACGATGCCAGTTCCATCACGGCCGCGGCCGATGCCTTTCGCCTTCAGCTGCGGGAGGCCGGCATCCCCTTGGAGATCACGACCGGCGCCGATATCCAAATCGTCCCGGAACTCCTGGATGGCCTGAAATCCGGGCGCTTTCCCTGCCTGCACGGCTCACGTTACTTTCTCTTCGAGCCACCTCACCACACAGTGCCGCCGCGCTTTCTGGATACCATTTTCGATGCCCTGTCCGCGGGCTTCGTGCCGGTCATCACCCACCCGGAGCGTCTGACCTGGTTGGATGACAAGCATTACGGCTGGTTCGTGGAGGCCGCGCGCCAGGGGGCCTGGATTCAGGTAACGTCTGGCGCCGTCACTGGGCGTTTTCGCGAGCAGCCGCAATACTGGGCGGAGCGCTTCCTGGATGACGGTCTGGTGCATCTCCTGGCCACGGACGCCCATCATTTCCAGCGTCGCCCTCCCCTGCTGGCGGAGGGCCGCAAGGCGGCGGCCAAATGGGTGGGGCCGGAGGAGGCAGAGCGGCTGGTCTTGGATCGCCCCCGGGCGATCATCGCCGACCAGGAGCCGGGAAGCGTTATTCCCCCCCGCGGTCTGGGTGGGCCAGAATGGCAGGGGAAGGGTGCTCAAACACGGGGGGGTGGCGGGTGGTTTTCCCGCTGGTTCCGGGCAAAATCCAGTGGGTAAGATTTAAACCCTAAAACCACATTCCTACATAATTCCTGGACATAAAAAAAGCCAGCCCTCAACAGAGGGCTGGCTTTCAAAAGGTTAGAACTGCTTAGTTGCTGATGGGAGGTGTGGGGTTATTATTGTCGTTGTTACTAGTTGCGGAAGCGGCCGCGGCGACGCCAACAACCCCTACGCCAACCACTGCCGCGGTAGCCCCGGCACTCAGGCCAAAGATGCCGCCCGTAGTTGCCGCGGCAGCACCAGAGGTTCCCGTACCCGCCACGGCGGCTCCACCACCAAGCGCGGCCACGGGCGGGCAATCATCATCCTTGTCGTTGTTATTGCGGCGCTCCTCGCAGTCGCAATCATTTTTGGGATTGTCATCCTTGGCGGCGCGATCGCATTGGGCCTTGCTGCGAGGCTTCTTATTCCCAATCGCAGCCAACTGCGGCTGGGGAGTAGCGCCATCGGCGACGCCGGACTTGGGATCGACCTTGTAAACGCCAACGCCATTGGCCGCGCAGGTGCTGATGCCCTGTACCGCCAGCATGGCCATCTGACCCAGTTCGTATTGGCAACCATCGGTGAAGGCCAGGATGGCGCTGCCGCCTTC
>JADZBU010000014.1 GCA_020851955.1 Chromatiaceae bacterium
AGGAAGGGTCGGGTGGCGGGGGTTGGGGGTGTCGACAGCAGGGATGCTGTCGCCAAGCCTACAGGGATGTATTCACGGCGTCCCCCAACCGCCGTCATCCGACCCTAACCGGCGCATCACCCGACCCTACCCGGGGGTACCGGTAAAGGGGTTTCCATACCCCGTCAGGGCTTGTCGGAGAAGCGATAACCGATACCCCGCACGGTCTGCAGCAGACGATCGTGGCCAGTATCCTCCAGGGATTTGCGCAGGCGACGCACATGGACGTCAACCGTGCGCTCCTCGACATAAATCTGTTCACCCCAGACCTGGTCCAGCAGTTGGGAGCGTGTGAAGGCGCGCTCGGCATGGCTCATGAGGTAGTGCAGCAGGCGAAATTCCGTGGGGGCGACCTCGATGCGTTGGCCATTGGCGGTGACACGATGGCTGATGCTGTCGATCCGCAGGCCGCCGATATCGATCTGGTCCGAGGGCCCCTCCGGCTTGGAGCGGCGAAGCACGGCATTGACACGCGCTACCATCTCGCGGGGCGAAAAAGGCTTGGCGATATAGTCGTCCGCCCCGGTTTCCAGGCCCCGTATCCGGTCCTCCTCCTCGCCGCGGGCGCTCACCATGATGATGGGGGTGGTCCGCGTCTTGGGGTTCTGCTTGAGTTGCAGGGCCAGTTCCAGCCCGGAGCGGCCCGGGAGCATCCAATCCAGGAGGATAAGGTCCGGGTTCTCGGCCTGCATCAGCCTACGGGCCTCATCGGCATGACCGGCCTCGAGGACGCGGAAGCCCGAGCCCTCCAAGGCAAACCGCATGACTTCACGGATATCGGGCTCGTCATCGACGATGAGAATGATCGCCATAGTCTTGATGGTCCTGGCAGGCGTGGCTGGCGGGCGGGGAGTTTTGACTTTGTGGGGATGCGATTTGGCCATAAGCCATCTTATTGAGGTCGCATGACAATTTGATGACTGCCGTTGGCCTCGCCGTCAGGGAGAAACCGCGGTGGAAACCGGGCGCCCCGGCCAGCGCGGAATCGCGGCTCTGGGGTAAGATAGTGTCCAGACCGCGATCTCCCCACCCCTGCCTCTAGCAGCCCAAGCCCATGTCCGAATTTTTCCTGCGCTTTCTGGGCGTCGGTAATGCCCAGGCCTCCGGCCTGGGTTCCTCCGCGGCTGTCCTGGAACGGGGCGAAGCGCCCTGGCTGCTGATCGACTGTGGTCCCGATACCCTGCCGGCCTATGTGGAAACCTATGGCAGCTTGCCCACCGCCATCTTCATTACCCATGCCCACCTGGATCATATCGGCGGCCTGGAGGCCCTCTTTTACCGGCTGGCGACGGCCGCCAGCCCGGCGGAACCGCCGCGCCTGCTCATCCCGGTCGAGCTGGTGGCCGTGCTCCAGCGCCGGCTGGCGGATTATCCCAATCTCCTCGCCGAGGGGGGGTGCAACTTTTGGGATGTCTTCCATCCGATCCCGGTCTCGGAACGCTTCTGGCATCGGGACCTGCTCTTCAGCGTCTTTCCGGTCCGGCATCATGACTATCTCGCCGCCTTTGGCCTGGCCCTGGAGGGGCGATTCCTCTTCACGGGCGATACCCGGCCCATTCCCGAGATTCTCAATCGCCATGCCAGCCGGGGCGAGACCATTTTCCACGACTGCGGTACCCGCGCCAATCCCTCCCATACCGGCCTTCAGGACCTGGCCCGCGAATACAAGCCCGAGCAGCGCGAGCGTCTGGTTCTGTACCACTATGGCTCCGAGGCCGATGGCCAGATGCTGGAGGGTCAGGGCTACCGCGTCGCCAGGCGGGGAGAACGACAGTCGCTGGCCCAGCTTAAGCCCCTGGCCCGCCCCCCGGTTTCACGCGAGACACGGGACATCCTTCCCCACCCCGACCCAGGAACCATCGCCATGCCCGCCGAACACCCGACCCTTTTTCGCGGGCGCATCATCAGTCTGACCCAGGAGATGGTCCGGTTACCCAACGGCCATGAGACCGAACTGGAGATCATCCACCACCCGGGCGGTGCCGCCGTCGTGGCCCTCGATCAGGCGGACCAGGTCTGTCTCTTGCGGCAATATCGCTACGCCACCGGCGGCTGGCTCTGGGAACTGCCCGCCGGCAAGATCGACGATGAAGAACCGCCCGCCCAAACCGCCCGGCGTGAACTGGAGGAGGAGGCGGGTCGGGAGGCGGCCGACTGGCGGGAACTCGGCTGCATGCACAGCTCCCCCGGCATCTTCACCGAGGTGGTCTATCTCTACCTGGCCCGGCACCTGACCCCCGTCGAGCTTGGCCACGAACAGGAGGAGGTGATCGAGGTGCACTGGCTGCCCTTGACCCAGGCCCTGGACTGGTGTCGCGATGGTACGATTTCCGATGCCAAGACCTTGATCGGTCTCTTCCGCGCCCAGGCCCTGCTGGCGGCGGCCGCCGAACATTGTGATTCAAGTAGGGATTGACGCGGGCGTCGCTTGACAGCCACCAGGACCAGTCAAATACTCTTTAAGCGACATCCCTCTTTCCCCATCATCCAAGAGACTAAGAGTAACCCAATGAAACCTAGGCGGATCTATCGCAACGTCGTGACCGCTTCCCTCCTAGCCCTGGCCCTCGGCCTGGGTGGGTGCGTGGTGGGGGCCACTTCCTACTATCCAGGACCTGGACCCGGACCTGTCGAAAATGATTTCTGGTTTTACCCCTCCGTGGGGGTCTACTACGACAACCAGCAGGGCTATTATCACTACAATTCTGGCGGAACCTGGGTCCAGACGACGGTCCTGCCCTCCTACCTCTACAGCGGCCTGGGCACCTATGTCGTCCTCGACAACCCGGGACCGCGCCCCTGGTACTACTATAACCACCACCGCCACTATTACCCCCCCGAGCGCTACCGGCATTACCCGCCCAATCCGCCACCCCGGCACGGCCACCGCCCCCGGTGGGATGATGATCATCGTCCTGGTGACAGGCCTCCCCCATCGGGCGGACGGACGCCGCCGGGTTATTACCGGCCAGGTGGCGATAACATCAGGCCGGGGTACCGACCCCCGGGCGACAATACCGTCTGGCCGGGCTCCAGGCCTCCGGGGAGTGATCGTCCGCCACCGGGCCAGGGTCCCCGACCCACGCCGCGCCCCTCCCAGCCTTGGCGGTTAGGCGAGGACCCCGATTTTGGTGGGCCGCGCACCAACCAACCCCCGCGCGGTCAGGGCCCCGGTCAGACCTATCCTTCCCGGCCGGTGGGCAATCAACCGAGTCCCCAGCCCCGGCCCCAGCCTCGACCCCTGCCGCAACCGCGCAATGAGCAACCCAGGATAGTACCGGGAGCCCCCGGCCCGGGGCCCTCCGCGCCGCCAGCCGGCAGGCCCGGTGGACAAGTCCCGCCGGGTAAGCCGCGCCTGCCACCACCCAGTTCCGGGGACACCTCGTCCGAGCCGGGTTTAGGCCACTTTGGGGGCCAGGGCCCGTCCCCGGGCTCTAACCCCAGCCCACGCCCCCGTTCTGGACCGCTGGCGGAATATTAGCGAGTCCTCAATTCGGCCGGGGGCCTGCGCCTCCGGCCGGCCAGATGCCGCCGCTGGTCAGCGGACGATATCCGTGATCTTCCAGGTCACGCCCTCCAGGCGCAGCCGGACGTGAGTATCGTTATAACCCAGCTTGCCCAGTCGGACGAGGAAGCTGTTCCAGGACTCGAACATGGCGAAATCGACGGCGGCCAGGAAGTAGGCCGGGCGTTTGGTGGTCCCAGTGGCCGCGGCATCGCGCAGTTGGCTTTGCACCCAGGCGAGGTCGATGGTCTCTTCCAGGGCGGCCTCGCCCGCCCGTTGCAGGCCCTGCTGGAACCAGCCCATGGGATTGTTGGCGGTGGTGACATTTTTCAGCCCCAACGCCCATTCTAGGCGCTCCTTGGTATGGTCCCGAATGGCCTCGAGATCGGTGAGGGGGGCCAGGGCGGCGGGTTCGGCCCGACCGAGGGCATCATCGATGCGGTAGAGGTGATAGTAGGGCCAAAAGATGAAGACCA
>JADZBU010000015.1 GCA_020851955.1 Chromatiaceae bacterium
ACCGGGAGTTCACCATCACCCCCCAAATACCCCGCAAGCGCCCGCCAGGCTTGGCGGCGCAATGCCGGCCGGGTTCACGCACCCTCTACAACAGCCTGGTCATCCTGCTCCACCTCATGGACACCGTTGCGCCGCGCCACCAGTGGCGTATCCGGCTCCGGGCCTTGATCCAGGAACACGCCATACCCGTGACCGCCATGGGCTTCCCTCCTGAGTGGGAGGGGATGGCTATCTGGCGGTAGGTGGACCTATCGCCCGGGGGAGGTGTGCCGCCTGCTGCGGATTTCCCGCACCACCCTCCTGCAACTGTGCGCCCTGCGCGAACATCCGGCCGTCGGCCACCCCAATCCGCGCGGTCTGGGGTCCTTTTTGGTGGGGTGCCATCATCGGATACCCCATGAGGCCCTGGTGGAGTGGCTGGGGCGGAATCAGGGGTATGAACGGGAGAGTGCGTGAAGTGAGGGGAGCGGCGGCAACGGCTCTTTTCCCGCTGGTTTGACAGGTTCGGGAGCCTGGGCTAATGTCCAAAAAACCGACGGCCTAGCGCGGCGGCCGGGAAAGCCCCGAGGTCCCGCCCAAGGGCCAGGTGAGAAACCAGACCGATCCTGCTAGCAACAAAATCATGGAATCGGTCTAATTCCCTCGACGGAGTCGTTCGTATGAGAATTTACACGGCCATTATCGAACGGTGTCCAGACACGGGGCTGTTTGTGGGGTTCATCCCGGGATTCCCGGGCGCGCACACCCAAGGGGAAACCCTGGATGAACTGAATAAAAACCTCCGAGAAGTCGTCGAAATGCTAATCGAAGATGGCGAGCCCATGCTAGAAGCGGAATTTATTGGCACTCAGAACATCGCCGTGGCGTAAATATGGGAAACTTGCCTGTTCTCAAACCTCGGGAGATCGTCGCCTTGCTTACGGCACTGGGGTTTAGTGAAATTCGGCAACGGGGTTCTCACAAACAATTTCGCCATCCTGACGGCAGAGGTACGACAGTACCTTTTCACGCTGGACGTGACGTTTCGCCGATTTTATTGCGGCAAATTGCGAAAGATATTGGCTTGACCGTGGACGAGCTTCTTAACGCCAAAGCCTAACCTTGCGCTCCAGCCTTCCTTCTCACCCCACCCGTCACCGCCCCAGCCGGGCTCAGGTCCAGCAACACCACCCCCGCCCGCTGATAGCGATAGCCCGCCGGAAGATGAGCTCCAGGGCCGCCCGCGCCGCATGGCTGGCCACCGCCTCCCTCCAGCGCCCGCGGCGCCAGCCAACTGATACTCCACCGCCACAAAATCCAGATGGGGCTTGGTTAAGTGAATGACGAGCTTGGCCAGGGCGCTAGCATTTTTCACCTCCGCAATGCGTCTTATCATGGCCGCGGGATGGAGATTGTGCTCAATTGTCCTGGTCCTGTCCGCGGACGAGGCCCCGCTTGCTAAGGGGGCCGCCTCTTCGGCTTCTGGGAGTTTGTGCTAGCGAGCAACCAGGATCTGAATCGCATCTGACGGCGGGACGGGGTGCCGAGACCACCCATCTCCTATCCGGATGGATCCCGACACACTTTCCGGACCCCCATGAACAGGAGTTATGCCATGAGCAAATACATCGGGCTAGTTGCCGTGCTGGCGACAGTCATCGTCCTGGTCGCCACGCCCCAAACCTTCGCGGGCGGCGGCAAGAATGCCTACAACAACCCCAGCGGCAGCCCGGACGAGGACACGTTCGAGACGCCCTACGCCAACACCGGTGGCGGGCGCATGCTGATCTTCTGCGCCGAGGGTGAAACCCTGATCACCCTGTCCATGGCTGACGGTACCTTGGAACTCACCTGCGTCCCCACGGCTCAGTAACGGGGTCAGGTGCCAGCAGGGCGAGCGGTATCGCAGGTCAACCCCGGCACTGTGACCGACGCGCAATCCCTGATCCCACCTGGACAGGGATTGCGCGTTGAGCAGTCTCCCATCCGGCTTCTTCCGCGACGGAATGAACTGCGGCAGGGCCGCCGCCAGTGTTGAAGTTATTGGCGTCGATCAGGGCGAAGGGGCTCACGGCAAGCGCCGCACCACGCCGCCCACCACCCCCCAGATCTGCAGTTCTTGCCCCGGTCGCAAGACGATGGGGGCAAAGTCCGGGTGATGGGCGCGCAGGCAGGGCGTCGGGCCCTGGGTGTCCAGTTCCTTGACCGTCAGTTCGTTGTCGATGACGGCCACCACATATTGGCCATGGCGCGCCTCCCGTGCCCGGTCCACCACCAGGAGATCCCCGTCCAGAATGCCGGCCCCGGTCATGGAGTGACCGGTGACCCGCACATAGAAGGTGGCCGCCGGGTGGCGGATCAGGTGGCGATGGAGATCGAGGGACCCTCGGCGTATTCCTCCGCCGGCGAGGGAAAGCCGGCGGGGACCCGGGAGCTGAAGAGGGGCCGAGTTAGGGGCGGACCGGGACGGGCCGGTTCCAGGTCCGCCAATTCCGGTCCCAGGCGAGGGGTCGCTTGCAGCCAGGCCTGGATTTCGGGGATGCGGCTGATGGGCAGCCGGATGACCTGGGTCGCCTCGCCCCAGCGGCCCGAGCCGACCTTGCGCCCCGCGCCGGGGCGGGCACCACCTTTTGGCATCTGGGTTTTCCGATTGATGTTACGGGAACCAGAGTATAGGGCATGGCGGGGGCGGGGTAAGGCTCTTTCACGCGCCAAGCAGCGCCCAGCCCCAGCAGCAACCACCCGCAACTTGCTTACCTCCAGCCTGAAACCTATACTCAAATTAACAAAACCCGCCAAGGCTATGCGCGTCAGCGTACCCTCAAACCGGCGGGTTACTTTTTGGCGCGGGGGCGTGGGATTCCTGCCCGGGATGTCGGTCTGGCGGGCGCCCCGGCACCCGCGCCAGCCCTGGGGCCCAACCCCCCGCGCCAGCGACAAGGGGAAAGCGCATGAGCGATAGCCCGATCAGCCTGACTCCGCCCCCGGAAGGCTATGCCGACTGGCTGGCCGATCTCAAAAGCCGCATCCACACCGCGCAGCAGCGCGCCACGCTGGGGGTCAACCGCGAGCTGGTGCTGCTGTATTGGCAGATCGGGCGCGACATTCTGGAGCGGCAGGCCAACCAAGGGTGGGGCGCGAAAGTCATCGAGCGGTTGGCGCACGATTTGCGCACCGCCTTTCCCGCGATGAAGGGGTTTTCGCCGCGCAACCTCAAGTACATGCGCGCTTTCGCCGGGGCGTGGCCGGATGCGGAATTTGTGCAAGGGGTGCTTGCACAATTGCCCTGGTATCACCAACTGGCGCTGCTGGACAAACTCCCCGACCCCGCAACCCGCCGCTGGTACGCGGCCAAGGCCATCGAGCACAACTGGTCGCGCAATATTCTGGTCATGCAGATCGAAACCCGCCTGCGGGAGCGGAGCGGCAAGGCGGTCACCAACTTCGAGGCCCGTCTGCCCAGCCCCCCGTCCGACCTGGCCCGTGAGTCACTGAAAGACCCTTATCGTTTCGACTTTCTGGGCTTGACCGACGCGGCGCAGGAGCGCGAGATCGAAAACGCCTTGGTCAAGCATGTCACCGAATTCCTGCTGGAACTGGGCGCGGGTTTCGCGTTCGTCGGGCGGCAGGTGCTGCTGGACGTGGGCGGCGACGAGTTTTTCATCGACCTGCTGTTCTACCACCTCAAGCTACGCTGCTATGTGGTGATCGAACTCAAGGGCGGCAAGTTCAAGCCCGAGCACCTGGGCCAGCTCGGGTTTTATCTGACCGCGGTGGATCGCCAGGTCAAAAGCGAGCAGGACAACCCCACCATCGGCCTCTTGCTGTGCAAGAGCAAAAACAAGATCGTGGCCGAATATGCCCTGGGCGATAAGACCCAGCCCATGGGCATTGCCGAATACAAGCTGCTCGAATCCCTGCCCGCCGAGCTGCAAACCAGCCTGCCCAGCATTGAGCAGATCGAGCGCGAACTGGCGGGCGACGCCCTATCCACGGAAGAGGGGTAGCGCCCCAATCGGCAGGATAATAGTCAGCTTAAACCCAATTCATCAGCCAACTAGGCAAGATGCACCCCTACGCATTGGGGCACTACCATGTCACCGCTACCCTTACACCCGGTTTATGACCAGCTACCCACCGTCGAGGGCTTTCACTGGTCCCTGGTGATCGGTCTCGGCCCCCTGGCGGAGAGCTTGATCGACTATCTCCCGGAGCGCCTCACGCTGTCGCCGGATGCCGGGCTTTATCGCAGTGGCCAACCAGGTCCGCAACCCCCCATCTCCCGGCTGGAGGAGCGCCTTGCCAAAACCGCGAATGCCTTAGTCATCGTGGATGCGGCTGATCCCCTGGCCCGGGAACAGGCCGGGTATTGGTCGCAGCGTTTTGCGGCAGCCGGGGTCTACTTGCATACCACCCTGATCCTCAATGCCACGGTCAACCGGGGCGAGGACCAGTGGTTACAAGCCCTGCGCGCGACCTATATTGAGGTCTACCAGGACGAGTCCCTACCGGATCAGATCAGCGTGGCGTTGGCCCTGCTACCGGGTTTTGCGTTTATGCAGGGTGCGAGCTTGATACGCTATGACGTATTTGATCTGGGATCGATTTTAAGTACCGGCACACACGCCCAAACGACGGCGATCCGTTGGACGTATCCCGAGCCGCCAGAAACCCTAATTACCCAGGCTATCAGCCGGTTAGCAAAACCATCCTGTACGGGTGCGCTAGCGCTGTTTAACTGTAGCCTTGACTTTGACTTGGCGGAGCATGATGAGGTGAGTGATCTGCTAGGCCGCCTGGTACCGGACGATGCCTTATACGGCACCCTGCTCATGCCAAGTGGGGACCTGGCGGACAAGGAACGGGTCCTCAGCCTTACGCTGGTATACGCTTAGAACGATAAAGGCTTAAATTCGCACCACCCCGACAGCCATCCCGAGGATCTCGACCAGACGGCGCCCGGAGCTGGGCCGGGTGGCATAGTTGCCGTCCACCTGCTGGGCGTCCAGCATCCGGGCCAGGTTGGCCAGGGTCGGGAAGGGGTCGTTCGGCAAGCCGCCCGAGAGGAACTGGGCGCGGATGTCGGCGCCGGTCACAAAGTCCGTGGGCAGGTCAGCCGTCGGTTCCGCCGTGAAGACGCTGGGGGTGGGTGCGCCATCGCGGACATCGGCGTTGACATCGCCCATCAGCACAAAGGGGGGGTCGGCGGCCATCCGGGCGACCACCTGCGCCATGCGTTGCGTTTCGATCGCGCACCGGTACTCATCCGCATTGGCGCCGCCCGACTTCCAATGGTTGACGACCAGGTTCATCAAGTCGCCCTGGCCGGTGACGTCGATCTCCGCTTCCAGGATGTAGCGGGTCAGGTCATTGGCGGCAGCACCCCGGATCAGTTCTCGTCGTAGTTCAATCCGCTCTGCCTTGTCTTGACGATCCGGCCCTTGATTTCATAGACGGAGGTGTTGACCTCGAATCTGTCGGGCTCGGCGTCGAGGGAGGCGATCTTCCTCTTGCCGTCGAAGACCATCAACTTGACTCCCCGCATGCCGCAGTGCATTCCCATGCACTCGGTCACAGCATAGGTGATCCTGCCTTTCCGGAAATAGAGAGAATTTATCGTCGCTCGGGGCAGGGGAGACTGGTCATCGGCAAAGAAGAAGCCGTCGCGTAGCGCGGTGAATTCCAACTCGACCACACCTTGGGGGCCGAAGCGATAGGAGACTTGGTCGAAGGGGGGGCTGGACCTGTCGGCGCACAGGGATAGGATCTTTTCCCCGCTGAATCCCCCCTCCGTGAGAGTGCCGACCCGACCGCTGAGGAGAACTGTCTCGCCCGGCAGGCAATGAGTCTGGGCCGAGGCGCACGTCGAAGCCAGAAAGGCCGCTACCAGAAATAGTCTTCTCATATTTAACCTCCCGAGACCGGATATGCCCCTGATCATAGCCGCGCTAACGACACCGGGCAAACGAGTTTGCGGCTGAGTCGGGCAGTCTGGGGGTGGGATGGGACGCCCAGCGAAACCCGCGGCGGGTCGTGCGGGATGCTCGGCCGCGAAGCGCCTTTTATAAACGACGGGGCGACGCCCCGCTGACATTGCTAGAAGGGGCCGATCTAGGCCAGAGCGTCGTCTATGGCCCCCTGGACGTACCCCGGGCCTTCGTCATTGCGGATGCTGCCCTAACCATGGGCGTCCGCCCGCCGGGCCTCATGGCCCGCTTCAGGGCGTCATCCGCACCACCCCAGAAACGATCCCCAAAATCTCGATCTCATCATGCCGCAGGTACAGCGGCGCCATCTCGGGATTAGCCGGCTGCAGGCGGACCCCCTGCGCTTCCACATAAAACTTCTTGAGCGTCACCTGCTGGCCGTTGATCAGCGCCACCACCGTTTCGCCATTCTCGGCGG
>JADZBU010000016.1 GCA_020851955.1 Chromatiaceae bacterium
ATGGCGATACCCTCCGCCAGGCCCAGGTAGATGAGGGTCCGGCCCAGATTCTCCGGCTTCTCGGTGATGGCGGCCAGGGAGGCGGCACCGATGGGTCCCACCGCGATGCCGGCGCCGATGGTCGAGAGGGCGGTGGGGATGCCGGCGCCGATGATGGCCAGGCCCATGCCCGTGGAGATCTCGTTGACCACTGTCACCACCTCGCCGGTCTGGGCGAAGGCGTCGTTGATGCCCAGGACCAGCAGGCCCAGTTGGGCCAGCACGAAGGTCACGAGTTGGGTGCCCATGGCCGGTGCGTACCAGGGTCGCATGCGGCCGGCGAGGGCCGGGCGCAACTCGAGGACCAGGCCGCCGATGATGAGGCCGAGAATGGCGAAGGACATGAGGCCGACGAGCCAGTACATGATGAACTCCTGTGTGGTTAGAGCGGGTTAGGGCCAAAAGGGGATAGGGGTGCCGGGGCTCTCTTCATGGCTTTTCCCCCGGGGCAGGGCCCAGCCGCAGCGGGGTGAAGGCGTGGCCATCGCCGGAGAAATAGCGCGCGAACCCTTCGTAGAACTCCAGACGCAGCACCTGGATCAGGACGATGCCCCCCTCCAGGACGATCATGAAGATGTTGCCCAAGACCAGGGTCACGCTATGGCCGAAGGGCCCCATCATGCCGGCGAGGGTGAAGACGGCCAGGGCCAGGGCCGCGTGGTTGAGGCTGAAGGCCGCCACGCGCAGGAAGGACAGGGTGTTGGAGACATAGCCGACGATGGTCTCCAGGGTCTCGATGAAGACCACCAGCACCTTTTCCGAGACGGGTGCCTCCAGGTGCCCCCAGCCGTGCCAGGCCAGGGCCCCGAGGGAGAGAAGGACCAGCAGGGTGGGGCCGGGACCGAAGCTCTGACCCTGGCCGACGTTCAGTCCACCCCAGGCCAGGGCCAGGTAGAAGATGAGGTTGACCAGGCCGTGCTGGCCGAAGAGGGCCCCCAGCCAGTTGCCGATCACGGCGCGATTGTAGATGGCCAGGACGCAGGCCAGGGCGATGAAGAGGACGCCCCAGCCCAGGGCCAGCCGCAGCATGAGCAGGGGGTCGTGCAGGGGCGACATCCAAAGGGCCGGCAGCCAGTGCTCGAAGCCGAAGACGCTGCCAAACAGGAGGCCGAAGAGCATGGACGAGGCACCCGCCATGAGCCCAAAGAGGTAGAAGCGCCCCAGGCGGGCGCGAAAATACCAGGCCAGCCCGGCAATGACGGCGCCCTGGCCCACATCGCCGAACATGGTGCCGAACATGAGCAGAAAGGTGGCCGCGAAGAGGGGGGTGGGATCGACCTCGCCGTAACGCGGGATGCCATATTGATGGACCAGCAGGGCAAAGGGGGCCAGGAGGCGCTTGCGGGTCGGCACCGTCGGCACCAGGGACCTTTCCTCCGGCAGGGGGTCGCGGCTGGTGAGGGCAAAGGGCAGACTCAGGGTCTCGCGCAGGCGCGTCTCCAGTTGCTTCACCGCCGCCGCCGGGACCCAGCCGGTGAGATGGGCCAGGGCGCCGCGGCCGCGGATGGCGGCATCCAGCTCGACCAGGGGCTCCGCCAGACGCAGGATCTCGCGGCTGGCGAGCAGGCGCTCCAGGAGACCGGCGGACCAGTCCGCCAGCCCTTGGCTCAAGGCCTGGCGCTGGGCGGTGGTGGCCTCGCGGCGGCGGGTCAGTTCGGCGCGCATCACCTGGGGCTCGTGGTCCAGCTCCGGGGGGATGGGCAGGTGGCGGAAGCCGGCGCTGCGCAGCACGGATTCGAGTTGGGCCTCCTTGTCCCCGCTGGGACCGACGATGACGACATGGGCATCATCGCCGGTCACCATGTACTGAAAGAGGAGGTGATCCGCCAGGCCCACCGCCCCTTCGAGTTGGCGCACGTTGGCGTAGGGGACCACACCCACATAGAAATCCAGGAAGCGCGTCTTGCTGCGCAGCATCCCCAGGTCGATATTGAGATCCTCGAAATTGCTCAGGGCCGACTGTTGTTCCCGGATCAGACGATCCTCGTCATCGATGGCACGGAATTGCTCTTCGTAGTGGGAGGTCTCCTCCCAGACGCCGCCCAGCCAGTTATTGGTCTCCACCAACTCTTCCTCGGGGATGACGCGGGGGTTGAGCGGCGCGCCCTCGGTCGGGAGGGGGATCAACTTGGTGATCTTTTCCAGGCGGGAACTGGCTTGCCGCCAGGTGTCGCGATAGGGGAGGCCGGGCTGGTCACCCAGGTCTTCATGTTCCGGCGCGCGGGCGTCGGCGTGGAAGCTCTCCAGTTCCGCCAGGGTCAGGGAGGCCTGGGGCAGATCCTCGCCCAGGACCAGGATGCGGACGTGCTTCATGGGGGTTGGCCGCAACATCCGCTTTTACCCCTGGCTTGGGTGCCGGCTGGGGGACAGGGTGGCGTTGTCCATGGCGCGGGTCGCCCTGCCGGTGTTCATGGGGCAACGGGGATTCGCCACCTCGATGGCGATCTCCACCAACTCCGTGGGGAGCTCCAGCAGCCGTCCCTGGAAGAGAGAGAAGAGGGCGAGCAGGTCCTGTTCCCGCTGGATCAGATAGGCCAGGGCGCGGGCCACGCCGGAATGACCGCGGCTGATGACCTGCCGGGCCTCCTCGCGGACATGGGCGTTCAGCCGCCGTTGGACATCCACCAGATCCAGGCTCCCGGCGAGTTTGGCATCCAGGGGCGCCGGCAGGGCCGCCAGCACCTGGGCGAAGGTCCCCAGATTGACCAGGGCCAGCAGGCGGTCGCGGTGCATCCGCCCCAGGGAGGGGACCAACTGGAAAAAGGTTTCGCTGGGCGAGAGCTTGTAGGAGAAACGAAAGCGCAGCAGCCAGAGGATATCCACCCGGTCGAGGACGGCCCCGATCAGATGACGCAGGGAATGGGCACCCGTGGCCTCGAAGGGGGCGATCTCGCGGACCAGACCGGTCAGATAACGCTGGTCGATGGCCGCCTCCAGGGCAAAGGGTTCGTGCTTGCGCTCATAGACCTCCCGGGCCTGGCGGGCAATGATGCTGTAGGGGCCGCCCTCCAACTGGCGCAGCAGTTCGAGCACATTCTCGGCCTGGAAAAGCTGATCCTGCTGGGGCAGCCGCAGGTTGGGCGGGAGTTCGTAGAGGTTGGCGGCGATCTCCTTGCGATCCAGGTCGAAGAGTTTGCCGCGGATGAGGGTCTTGAGATTGGACAGGGCATAGTGACGACCCCAGTCGAGGACCAGGGTGCGCTCGATGGCCGCCATGGGCAGGATCAGGATGCGCAATTCCGAGAGCAGGGTCTTGATCAAGGCCTGCTCCACCGCCCGGCTGCGGGTCTTGACCGGGAGCTGGCTGTCCAGGGCCGCCGTCAGCCCGAAGGTCTTCGCCAGTTCTTCCAGGGGGCGATGGGCCAGGGTCGCGAGGGTGCCAGGCGCGAAGAGACGCGTCGCCATCGCCGAGACGCGGGTGTTGAGATAGGCCTGGTGCGCCGAGTGTTGCATGGCTGCCGTGTGGCTGATTCAGGAGACCCGTCGGGGCGAATCCGGCATCAGTCCCCCTTAGTCCGCCGCTAGGAGGAGGTCGAAGGCCGCCACCAGGGCATCCTCCTCCCGTTCCTCCGCCATATTGCGCAACTGGACATGGCGTTCGTCATAGCGCCGCTTGAGTTCGGCGATCGTCTGCTCGGCGCGCTCCTCGGATTTTTGGATGTAGCCCCGGTGCAAGTCCGGAATGCGGGCCCGGAACCGTTCTTCCTGGGCCTTGGCCTCGGCCACCGCCGCCTGAACCAGTCGCTCCGCTTCTTCCTCCGCCTGCTGCGCCAGGCTTTCGGCACGCATCTCGGCTTCCAGCAGTCGTTTCAGGGTGTCGTCCAAGGCGGCGCCTCCCGAGGAAGAATTAGTAATGAATTATATTAGGCGTTCATCGAGGACGCTTGCGCTCAAGCCGGGATTTTCTTGCGCCAGGTCAGAACAATTCCCGATAAGGATGATAATTATCAATCGCGGCCCGGCCGCGAGACCGGGAGCGACTGGCGGTCGGTATCAGACCCCGCCGCCGCGATGGATGGTCTCGTAGTAGAGTTTCTCCAGGGCGAGTTTGTGCTTGGTCTCTTCGCTGGCAAGGTAGCGGAAAAGGTCGCGGATGGGGCCCTCGGGGGTAGTCTCGGCGAGTTCGGCATAGTGCAGCATGGCGGCGTGCTCGCGGCCCAGGGCGTATTGCAGTACCGCCTGATCGTCGGGCTCGTCGCCCAGCTCGGGGAGGTGGATGCAGTCGGAGAACCGGCTATCGTTGGCGGTGCGCTGGACCTCGGCCTGGATCTGCTGGGCCAGGTCGTCGCGCTCGGCCAGGTTGCGAAACAGCCGGTGGTGATCCTCTTCCTCGGCGGCCAATTCCTCGACCAGGTAGCGGATGCGCTTGCTGACCTTGGGGATGAGGTCGGTGTAAAAGTCACGGGCCGAGGCCTCGAAGGAGGTCGCGACCGCCAGGATTTCGCCCAGGTTGGTCTTGCCGAGCAACAGATCGATACCGTGGGTGCCTTCATTCATCGGCGGATCTCCCGTTCACTGAGGGCGGAATGGATGCTGGCGGCGACCCGGTGGCCGTCGGCCACGGCGGTGACCACGTCCGGACCACGCACCATGTCACCGGTGGCCCAGAGCCAGTCCTCGCTGGTGCGGCCGCCGTCATCGATTTGGAGGCGGCCGCGCTGCCAGGCGAGCTGTTCGGTGAGTTCCTCGCCTAGCAGGCTAGTATCGGTCATCTGGCCGATGGCCTCCACCAGCATCTCGGCGGGATGGTATTGCTCGTCGGACGCATCGTAGGTGGGGGCGAAGCGGCCCTGGTCATCAAAAATGGCCTTGACCCGCCAGGTCTTGATGCCCGTTACCCGGCCGTCCTGGATCATGACCTCCCGGGGACCGCGGGCGGCCAGGATCTGGATGCCTTCCTCGCCTGCCTCGCGGATCTCCTCCGGGTCCGCCAGGAAGTGCTCCAGGTCCTCCAGGGCGGTGACGATGACCCGGACCTCGCCGTAGGTCCGCCGCTGCAGGCGCGCCAGGGTGCGGGCGATGTCCATGGCGACGTTGCCGCCGCCGATGACCAGGGCCTGGCGCGGGGTGCCGAAGTCCTCGCCGGCGGTGGCCTGACGCAGCAGGTCCACGGCCTTGCGCACGTCCGGGTGGTCGCTGCCGGGGATACGGGTGGCGCGGCCCAGGTGCAGGCCCAGGGCCAGCAGCACGACATGGTACTGGTCGCGCAGGTCCGCCAGGGTGAGATCCCCGCCGACGGGGCAATTGCAGCGGATATCCACCCCCACCGAGCGGATGATGTCGATGTCGCGGTCGATGGCGGCGTAGGGCAGGCGGTACTCGGGGATGCCCCAGCGGGTCATGCCGCCAGGTTGATCCTGGGCCTCGAAGACGGTGACCCCATGGCCCTGGCGGGCCAGGTCGAAGGCGGCGGTGAGTCCCGCCGGACCGGCGCCGATGATGGCGATCCGGTGGCCGGTGGCCGGGCCTGGGCCGCCGACGATGGCGCGCACCCGATCCGGGGTCACCTGGTCCAGGAGGTGGCGCTTGAGCCAGCGGATGGCGATGGGGTCGCCCTCGTGGCGGGCGGCGCAACTCGTCTCGCACTTGTGGGTGCAGACCCGGCCGCAGACCGCCGAGAAGGGATTGGTCTCGTAAAGCAGGCGCACCCCCCGCTCGTAGTCCCCATCACGCACGGCGGCGATATAGTCGGGGATGGCCATGTGGGTGGGGCAGGTGGCGATGCAGAGGCCACAGGAGACGCAGCGATCGGCCTCCTGGCGTGCCGCTTCGCGGTCGTAGCCGGCAACGATCTCGGCGAAGGATTCAATCCGCGCCGCGGGTGCCAGCTCCGCCATCGGGATACGGGCCGCGGCGGTCAGCCGGTGGCCGGCGGGGCGGTGATAGCCCAGGGCCTCCTGGTCCCAGGATTGGTTGTCCAGGCCCGGGGTGAAGCGGAAGGCGTCCGGGTCCCCATCCACCCAGGTGTAGCTGTTGGACATGGACAGGGATTGGGTCATGCAGACATCGACACAGAGGGCGCACCAGCAGCAGCGGCCATAGTCGATACGGGGCCGCAGGCCCGAGTCGCCTAATTTGGTTTCGATGCCCGCCACCGGCACCATGTCGATGGCGGCGTTCTGGCAAATGGCCTCGCAGGTCCCGCAACCGATGCATTTCTCCAGATCGTTCTGGTGGAAGCCGCGATAACGGGGGGCGCCGGGGCGGTCCCGGAGCGGGTCGCGGATGGTCACCGGGTCGCGGAAGAGGTTTTTCCAGGCGGTGAAGGGGGAGAGGACGTCGGACACGCTCATGGCTATCTCTGGGGGCTATTCCTGGCGCACGAA
>JADZBU010000017.1 GCA_020851955.1 Chromatiaceae bacterium
GGCGGGCGCTTGCTCATCCCCTTCTCTTAACCTGGCGCCTATGGGGGTTGATCCATGCGCTCCTTCACCCTGCCCCGTTTTTTGCTTTGGTTCGCGGTCTTCTTGCTCCTGGCTCTCGCGCTGCGGCCCTGGGTCGAGGATGTGCTGATCGGCTTTCGCGCCGTGCCGCGCGCCATCGCCCCACGTGGCGACCTGGGCGGGGACGAACAGACGACGATCGCCATCTTCGAGGCCTCCACCCCCTCGGTGGTCTATATCACCACCACCGCCCAGGTACTGGATATCTGGACGCGGGACATCACCGAAATTCCCCGGGGCACGGGTTCGGGTTTTGTCTGGGACGACCAGGGGCACATCGTCACCAATTACCATGTCATCAAGGGCGTCCGTTCGGCCCGGGTGGGGCTCTGGGATCAGCGCACCTACGACGCCGACCTGGTGGGCGCCAGCCCGGAGCATGATCTGGCCGTGCTGCGCATCCGGGTGCCGACCTCGCGGCCCATGCCGTTGCCCATTGGCACCAGCCAGGATCTGCGCGTGGGTCAGAAGGTGCTGGCCATCGGCAATCCCTTCGGCCTCGACTACAGCCTCACCACCGGCGTCATCTCGGCCTTGGACCGCACCATCCAGGGTGACAAGGGTCAGTCGATTCAGCACCTGATCCAGACCGACGCCGCCATCAACCCCGGCAATTCCGGCGGGCCCCTGCTGGATAGCGCCGGGCGCCTGATCGGCATCAACACCGCCATCTTCAGTCCCTCCGGTGCCTTTGCCGGCATTGGCTTCGCCGTGCCCGTGGACACGGTCAACCGGGTGGTGCCGGAACTCATCGCCCATGGCCTTTTCCAGCGCCCGACCCTGGGTATCAAGGCCGACGACGCCATCAGCGAGCGGGTCCTGGGCCAACTCGGCCATTCCGGGGTGCTGGTGTTACAGGTGGAGCCTGGCTCGGCGGCGGAACAGGCGGGCCTCCGGGGGACCAAGGCCGAGCGGGGCGGGGGTATTGCCTTGGGCGACATTATCCTGGCCGTCAACGACCAGCCCGTGGATAGTCTGGGGAAGCTGATCGACCTGCTGGAACGTCACCAGGTTGGGACTCAGGTCATTCTCACCCTTGATCGGGCGGGTGAAACCCGCCAGGTCGGGGTGGTGTTGCAAGGCCGAAAGACGCCCTAAACACAGGGGCGACCGGCATCTTGCCAGCCCCCCCCCGTCGCGGCCCCTACATCATGCCGCACATCCCCGAGGGGCAGCAGCCACCGCTGCCACAAGCAGGCGGGGCCATGCCGCTTCCCAAGCTGGTCTTGGAGATGAGGTTGCCGCCGGTAGCCAGGCGATGCACCGGGCTATCCGTGGGCGTTTCCCCGGGCTCGACCCCGGCGCGGGCGCAGAGTTCGCCCCACTGGGTGATGGTCTCGTTCATACGATGGCTCACCTCGACCACTTGGCCATTGGTGTCGCAGCGATAGTCGTAGGTAGGCATGGAAAGCGCTCCGGTATATCAAGAAAGACTGATAGACCAATTATAGGCCGGGGCGTCACGGTGGCCAACGGGCATTTCCCGGTGTTGCCCTTGGCCGTCTGGCCTTACCCCCCGATGCGGTTCATCTGGCGCCCCATGACGGTAGGCATCCCGTTCGCGAAGCTGTGCCCCTCGGGCTTCATGCGCAAGGCCTCCCTGATGGCCTGGCGCAACCGGGCGTCGTCACCCGGGTGGTTGCGCAGCATGGCGCGCAGGTCGAGCGATGCCTCGCGCCCCAGGCAGAGGAGCAATTGCCCCTCGCTGGTGACCCGGACTCGGTTGCAGTCGGCGCAAAAATTGTGGCTGTGGGGCGAGATGAAGCCGACGCGGGTGGGGCTGTCGGGAATGCGGTAATAGCGGGCGGGCCCGCCCGTGGTCTCGGTGGTGGGGATCAGGGTGAAACGGGACGCGATCCGGGCGCGGATCTGCTCGCTGGAATAGTGGGTGGTGGGGCGATAAGCGACCTCGCCCAGCGGCATCTCCTCGATGAAGCTGATGTTGATGCCTTTGTTGAGGGCGAAGCGCACCAGGTCGAGGATCTCGTCGCCGTTGCGCTCGCCCAGAATGACGGTGTTGAGTTTGATGCGGTCGAAGCCGGCGGCGATGGCGGCGTCGATGCCCGCCAGCACCCGGTCCAGATCGCCATTGCGGGTCAAGAGGCGGAAGCGCTCGGGGTTCAGGGTGTCGAGGCTGATGTTGATGCGCCGCACCCCGGCGGCGCGGATGGCGTGGGCGCGGGCGGCAAGTTGGGAGCCGTTGGTGGTGAGGACCAGTTCCGCCAGGCCGGGCAGGGCGTGGATGGCGCTCAGGAGCTCGATCAGGTCGGGCCGCACCAGGGGTTCGCCGCCGGTCAGGCGCACCTTGCGCACTCCCAGGCCGACAAAGGCGCGGGTCACCGCCAGGAGTTCGGCGGGGCCGAGGGTGAGGTCGCGGCTGGCAAAGCGTTGATCCGGGTCCATGCAGTAAATGCAGCGGAAGTCGCAGCGGTCCGTCACCGACAGCCGCAGATAGGTGATGCGCCGGCCAAAGGGGTCGACCAGGTCGGGACCTGGGGGTGGGGCGGTGATGGGCATGGGCTTGACCCTGGCTGTCTCGTTAGGGCTATTTTGCCCCTTTCCCAGGGTGCGAGTCATGCGCCGAGAGCTCATGTCCCCAGGCCCCTTGTCTGCAGCATCAGCAGGGCCTCGCGCATCTGCAGGAAGGCGATCAGGTACTCGAAGAGGAGGCGCCACAGGAATTCCATGAAGAGAAAGGCCGCGAGAAAGAGCAGGGCGAGGGCAACTCGGTCCCGCCGCCGCGTATAACGGCGGGCCATTTCGCCACCGGACTGTATGGCCTGGTCCAGGCGGCCAAATCGCCGGCGTAGCCAGACCAGCAGGGCCCAGGCGGCGAAGGGTACCCCCAGGGCGCCCAGGTAGTAGAAAAGCGGCAGGGCATAGGGCGCCAGGAAGTGCCTGAAGGTCAGGAAATCGAGCAGAGTATCCATAATCGAGGTGTGCGTAATATCAATATTCGCTAATATATTTCGCACCCCGCCTTGGGGCTCGCCACAACTGGAGGCAGTGCATGCACAACGGTACCACTATCACCCAATTCATCATTGAGGAGCAGCGTCACGTCGCGGGTGCCACGGGGGATTTCACCTCCCTGCTCAACGATGTCGTTACCGCCTGCAAGGTCATCTCGAACATGGTCAACCACGGCGCCCTGGTGGGGGTCCTGGGCAGCGCCGGGAGCGAGAATATTCAGGGCGAGACCCAGAAAAAGCTGGATATCCTCTCCAATGAGGTCTTCATCAAGTCGAACGAATGGGCGGGTCACCTGGCGGCCATGGCCTCGGAGGAGATGGATGATATCTATCCCATTCCGGCGCGCTATCCGCGCGGCAAGTACCTGCTGACCTTCGATCCCCTGGATGGCTCCTCCAACATTGATGTCAATGTCTCGGTGGGGACCATCTTCTCCATTTTGCGTTGTCCCGGCGAGGGCGATCAACCCAGCCAGCAGGCCTTCCTCCAGCCGGGCACCCGGCAGGTGGCGGCCGGCTACGCCATCTACGGGCCCTCGACCATGATGGTGCTCACCACGGGCAACGGCGTCAACGGCTTCACCCTGGACCAGAACATCGGCGAGTTCATCCTGACCCATCCCAACATCCAGATCCCCGCCGAGACCCGCGAATTCGCCATCAATGTCTCCAACCTGCGTTTCTGGGAGCCACCGGTGCGCCGCTACGTGGAGGAATGCCTGGCGGGTCGCGAGGGTATTCGCGGCGAGGACTTCAACATGCGCTGGATTGCCTCCATGGTCGCCGAGGTCCACCGCATCCTCACCCGGGGCGGCGTCTTTATGTACCCCATGGACAGCAAGATGGCGGCCAAGGGCCAGGGCGGTAAGCTGCGCCTCCTCTACGAGGCCAATCCCATGTCCTTCATCGTCGAGCAGGCCGGTGGCCTGTCCATCACGGGCCGCGAGCGTATCCTCGACCTCCAGCCAGAGGGGCTGCATCAGCGCGTGCCCGTGATCCTGGGCTCCCGGTCCGAGGTGGAGCGTATCCAGGGTTATCATCTCGCGGGCTGAAGGGCCGCGGCGCTAACCCCTACGCGCCCTGGTCGGCCGGTGGCTGGCGGGGCGTGACCCTCAATCCCAAATTTGAACCAGGCTTTCCTAGGCCAGGACTGGCCCCGAAACGCCTGGTTCTGGCGATCACAGCTCCTCGGAGGCAAAATCCGCTAGTCGGGAGCGTTCACCGCGGATGAGGGTGATATGGCCCCCATGGGGCCAGGGCTTGAAGCGGTCGACCACGTAGGTGAGGCCCGAGGTGGTTTCGGTGAGGTAGGGCGTGTCGATCTGGGCGATGTTGCCCAGGCAGACGATCTTGGTGCCCGGGCCCGCGCGGGTGATGAGGGTCTTCATCTGCTTGGCGGTCAGGTTTTGGGCCTCGTCCAGGATGATGTATTTATTGAGGAAGGTGCGGCCGCGCATGAAGTTCAGGGACTGGATGCGGATCCGGTTGCGTACCAGGTCGTTGGTGACGGCGCGGCCCCAATCCCCCGTCTCGCCGCCCTTGGCGCCGTGGGAGAGAACCTCCAGGTTGTCCATCAGGGCGCCCATCCAGGGAGTCATCTTTTCCTCCTCGGTGCCGGGCAGGAAACCGATGTCCTCGCCCACCGGGATCGTCACGCGCGTGACGATGATTTCCTTGTAAATCGGCTTGTCCAGCACCTGGGCCAGCCCGGCTGCCAGGGCGAGCAGGGTCTTGCCGGTGCCAGCGGTGCCCAGGAGGGTAACGAAGTCCAGATCCGGGTCCAGCAACATATTGAGGGCAAAATTCTGCTCCCGGTTGCGCGCCGTGATGCCCCAGACACTGTGGCGCTGGGCCCGGTAGTCCTGGACGACCTCGATGATGGCCTCGTCCGGCGTGGGTTTCTCGCGGACCAGGGCCTCGATACCCGCCTCGCCCTCCAGGTAGAGGCACTGGCTGGGGAACCAGGTGGTCACGTCCGGGCCATGAACCCGGTAGAAGGCGCGGCCCTCCTCGCGCCAGGCGTCGAGTTCCCGGGCGTGGTCAGCCCAGAATCCCGGTGTTAGGGCAAGGACGCCGGTGTAGAGGAGGTCCACGTCCTCCAGCACCTGGTCGTTGGCGTAATCCTCCGCCGGGATGCCGAGCACCGCCGCCTTAATGCGCAGGTTGATGTCCTTGGAGACCAGGATGACGGTGGTGTCGGGGTGCCGCCCTTGCAGGGCCTGGACGACGCCGAGGATGGCATTATCCGGATTGTTTCCGGGCAAGGCGCCGCCCAGGGTAGTGCCGATCTCGAGTTGCTCGGTCTGGAAGAAGAGGCGGCCGGTTGCGGGAAGCGCATGGCCGCCCATGTTTTCGCGCAGCGGGTGGATGGGCAGGCCGGCGTCAATCTCGGCCTTGTCGGCATCGCGCATCAGGCCGTCGAGGAAGCGGCTGACCTGGCGCACGTTGCGGGCCACCTCGGACATGCCCTTTTTGCCTCGGTCCAGTTCCTCCAGGACCACCATGGGCAGGTAGATGTCATGCTCCTGGAAACGGTAGAGGGCCGTGGGATCGTGCATCAGCACATTGGTGTCCAGGACGAAGAGGAGGGGCTTGTCTGGGTCGCGCTTGATCATGATGGCTGCGGGGGCTTGAGGGGGCGTGAGCTACAGGGCTGGATCAGGGGCGAGCAGCCAATTCACGGATGGCCTCCAGGACCGCCTGGACATGGCCCTTGACCTTGACGTTGCGCCACTCGCGACGCAGGATGCCATCGCCATCGATCAGGAAGGTGCTGCGTTCGACCCCCAGGGACTCGCGACCGTAAAGCTTTTTTAGCTTGATGACGTCGAAGAGGCGGCACAGGGCCTCGTCCGTGTCGGCGACCAGGTCGAAAGGAAAGTCCTGCTTAGCCTTGAAATTCTCCTGAGCCTTGAGCCCGTCACGGGAGGCGCCGAGGATGAGGGTGTCGAGCCCGGTAAAGTCAGCGAAGGCGTCGCGGAAGTCCTGCCCCTCCTGGGTGCAGCCCGGGGTGCTGGCCTTGGGGTAGAAATAGAGCACCAGGTGGTGGCCGCGGTAGTCCGAGAGGTGGGCACGCCGGTTGCCGGTCAGGCTGAATTCCAGGTCGTCAATGGGCTGGCCAAGGGTTGGGGTCACGGTTGAAACCTCCGGGTGGGCTATCAGCCTTTCAGCGGCTCCAGCACCGCGTCCAGGTTGAGGTCGTCGCAATAGTCCATGAACTCCTCCCGCAGCCCGGCGATGTGGATGTCGGCGGGGACCCCCACGGTCATGCGCACCGAGAACATGGACGTTCCCGTGTGGGCCGCGGCATAGGAGGAGGTGGACATGTCCTCGATATTGATGTTGCGCTCGGCGAAGAACTCCGCCAGATTGTTGACGATGCCGGGGTGGTCCATGGCGACCACGTCCACGCCGTACGGCAGCAGGTTCTTGCCGGTGGCGCGCTCGCTGGTGCGTTTGAAGATAATGGTCATGCCCAACTGGCGCTCCAGTTCCGGCAGGACGATTTCCAGTTTGGCCAGGGTGTTCCACTTGCCCTCGACCAGGAGCATGACGGCAAATTCGCCACCGAGGACCGTCATGCGGCTATCCTCGATATTGCAGCCCTGGTCCAGGAGCACCTTGGACAGGCGGTTGACGATGCCAGGCTGGTCTTCGCCGAGGGCGGAAATGACGAGATAGGTCTTCTTGGTTTGGGCGGTCATGGTATCCAATCAGGCAGGCTTGAGGTTTGTGGAGGGCCGACGGGTATCCAGAGACAGGTCCGCATCGCCAGTACCCGGGGCCTATGGTCAAAGAGTTTAGCATGCCCTTTCGCCGCTCTCGCATCCAGCCGTGCGAATCAGCGGCTTGTTTTCGCCGGAATAGCCCGGATAATATCCCTAATTTTCCACAGCGGTTGGAGTAGTGGCCATGTTTCGCGGTAGTATCGTTGCCCTCATCACCCCCATGCACGCGGATGGCCGCCTTGACGACCTGGCCTTGCGGCGCCTGGTGGACTTTCACATCGAGGAAGGTACCGATGCCATCGTCGCCGTTGGCACCACGGGCGAGTCGGCCACCCTGGATGAGGAAGAACACTGCCGCGTGATTCGTCAGGTGGTGGACTACGCCGCCGGGCGCGTCCCCGTCATCGCCGGCACGGGCGCCAACTCCACCACCGAGGCCATCCGCCTGACCCGCTGTGCCCAGGAGGTGGGTGCCGATGCCGCCCTGCTGGTAACGCCCTACTACAACAAACCGACCCAGGAAGGCCTGTATCTGCACCATAAGGCCGTGGCCGAGGCCGTGGCTATCCCGCAGATCCTTTATAACGTGCCGGGCCGCACCGCCTGCGATATGCAACCGGCGACGGCGGCGCGCCTATCCCTGATACCCAATATCATCGGCATCAAGGAGGCGACCGGCGATCTGAGCCGGGTGGCGCAACTGAGGTCCCAGTGCCGGCCCGGCTTCGCCCTCTTCAGCGGTGACGATGCCACGGCTTGCGACTTCATGCTCCAGGGCGGTAATGGCGTGATTTCGGTGACCGCCAACGTGGCGCCGCGCCTGATGCATGCCCTGTGCGCGGCGGCCCTGGCCGGGGACGCGGACGAGGCGCGGGCCATCAATGCCCGACTGGATGGTCTGCACCACAAGCTGTTCGTGGAGTCCAATCCGATCCCGGTCAAGTGGGCCGTGGCCGAGATGGGCTTGAGCCCCACCGGTATACGTCTGCCCCTGACCTGGCTGACCGAGGCGTCGCGCCCCGCAGTGCGTACCGCCATGCGCCAGGCCGGCATCGAATGATTCGCCCCCAGGATTCGGCGCCCCTCATCCCGCAAACCTAAGCAGCCCCCTCATGCCCATGCACATACGCCAAGCCCTCGTCACCTTCCTGCCGATCCTGCCGTTCGTCACGGCCTGCAGCAGTTTTAGCGTGGATGAGTATCTACCGGATCACACCCTGGCGTACAAGCAGCAGCGCGAGGCGGGAGAAAATCTGGAACTCCCGCCGGATCTGGTCTCCGGCAAGTTCGATGACGCCATGGATGTGCCCGACGCGGGGGGCTCCACCACCTATTCCGAGTACGCGGGCGAGCGCAAGCAGAAGGGCCAGATCGCCAAGACGGGCGATGTGCTGCCCGAGGTCAAGGACGTGACCTACCATCGCGAGGGCGA
>JADZBU010000018.1 GCA_020851955.1 Chromatiaceae bacterium
GATGAATACCAATGCCAGATCCGCGTCACCTATACCGGCCGCCCCCTGCGCCTCGCCACGGAGCGTCCCGACCCGGAGCGGTTGCTGGATGATCAGGATGCCCTGGCCGACCTGGCCGGCTTTTTGATCAGACGCCAGACGGACGGCATCAAGGTGGAAGTGAACAAGGGTCAATGCACGGTCAGCATGCGGTTTGATGACTGAGGGGCATCCTTTGGCCCTGCTTAACGGCCCGATAGGGCCCCGATGCCAGGGGTAGATGTCGCCCTCCCTCTGGGTACTGGATGAAAATAGGTGCATCACCTCAAACGAAAGGAGGCAGGGCGGGGAGGAGGTTCAGCCCTTGATGAGTCTCTGGTCCAATCGCAAAGCTTCAGGGGCGGCGACCAGCACGGCGGCTGCGTATTCGGGATGAGCTGGATTCAACAAGAGGTTGTATTCACCCGGAGTCACCGCGCTCGGAACGGACAAGGCGACGGAGACGGACTCCGCGATCCAACGGTCGCCGATCGCCTGCGTGGCGGCGGATGCCGGCCAAGCGGCCCAATCCGGCGGAAGATCGATCCAGGACTCGCAAGCCATGATGGTCCGCGGGGCGACATCCACGGCAAAATACCGCCAATGTCCCCGCAGCACCGCTTCCGCCTCCAGATGGACCAGCAGTTCCAACTGCGCCAGGGATAGGGACTGGGCCGTATAGGCGACCGCGACACCTGGCGAATTCCAGCGCCCACCGTAGAGACGCGCCCCTTCCCCGCTAAAGGCCGCCTCCAGAAAGTCCTCATCAACCAGACGAAAGCACCTCAAGAGAAGACGCCGTGACGCAACCGACCGATGAGGTGCTCCACCTCGCGCGCCCCGACTTCGGTGTCCGCGTATGCCAAGGGCGTCTGTCCCGCCAGCGCCGCCTTAGGCGACTTCAGCCAGTCGCGCGCCCGGTCGCCGTCGCGCAGCATCTGGGTCGCCAGGGCGAACAGACGCTCGATCCGCAGCACCCGTTCGGACTCGGCCGGCCCGAGCCGTCCAGCCTGCCTCCGGCGCGCCAGGGTACGCCCCGGGATCCCGGCGAGACTGGCTGCCTCCTGGAGGGACATCCCCAACCGCTCCCGCAAGGCCTCCAATTCCGGAAAGGGGAAGCCGGCGCGGACCCGTTCGACCAGTGACTCGGTCGGGGCCTGCAATACGCCAAGGTAATCAGCGGGTGGGTCGGCCACCCTCGCCTCTTCGAGCATTGTCATCAGCGCCATCATCAGACCCCCGCAGCAACTCAGCCATATGGCATCATGATAGACGCCACCTGGCACACAGGCAAGCCGACCAAGTCCAGATGACCCGGTGCCAAGGCCCGCCCGGGCCAACAAGGGTTAAGCCCTACCCATCGCCCTATTCGTCGTCGCCCAATTCCGGGTCCCAGCCCTTGGCTCTGGCCGTCTGAATGGCCCGGTCGTAGAGTTCGGCGTGACGCTTTTGCAGCTCGGGGGGCAAGCGGCTGGGCAGACTCTGGTACTTGTCCCACTCGTTTTGGACCGCTTCCATCAGGCCCTGCATGCGGCCGAGATCCCAACCCCGGCCATCCTCCGTTTCCGGGATCAGACCGAACAGCCAGCCGTCCAACACAATGCGGCCCAACTGGGTCATGCCATGGTTGTCGTTCTGAAGACCTGCATAAACACTCGCCATCTTGCGTTCCTATCGGGTGAGGCCGGCATAGAGCAGCGGCAGTTTTTCGGGCAGTCGCTGCACATGATCCACCACCATGTAGTTGTTCTGGCCAAAAATCCGGGAGACGTAATTATCCGCGCGCGGGTCCAGGCTCATGCAGTAGGTGGTGACGCCAAGCTTAGCGACCTCCTCCACTGCCTTTTTGGTGTCATAGCGCAGGTACTGGGGATCGCGCACATCCACGTCCGCGGGCTCGCCGTCGGTGATGACGATGAGCAGCTTCTTCGCCGAGCGTTGCAACTGAAGATGATGCCCGGCATGTCGAATAGCCGCCCCCATGCGGGTGGAGAGTTGGCCGGTCATGCCCGCCAGCTTGGCCTTGGGCGTTTCGTCCCAGTGCTGCTCGAAGTCCTTGAAACGGTAATACTCGACATCGTGGCGGCCATCGGAGCAAAAGCCATGGATGGCAAAGGGGTCGCCGACCTTGTTGATGGCATCGGCTAACAGCACACAGGCCTGCTGGGTGAGTTCGCGTACCGAATATTCCTGATCCTGAACTTTTTCGTTGGTGGATTCGGACAGATCCAGCAGTACCAGGATCGAAAAATCGCGGGTCTTGCGCACGCTGCGCATCATGATGCGCGGGTCGGGCTGGTTGCCAAGGCGGATGTCGATGAGGCTGGCGATGGCGGCGTTGATGTCGATCTCGTCGCCATCCTCGAGCCTGCGGATACGCTGCACCCCTTGAGGTTGCATGGCATCGAGCAGGAACTTCATACGATGGATCTCGCGCTTGTATTGAGCGGTGATGGCATCGATGACCTCCAGATCGCCGGCCTTGGCACGCTTTTCCAGCACCGTGGCCCAGGCCGGGCGTTCAAGCTGGATCTGGTAATCCCACTCGGAATAATGGAAGGGATCAGACACCGGCTCAAGGCCCTCCAGCTCGTTGAAGGACTTGCCGCCACTTTCGTCGCCGATGTTCTCGTAGGGGAACAGCTCGGTGCCCAGCACCCAGATTTCCTCGGCGTCATCCCCGGCCGTCTCGACATCGATCTCGTTAGCCATCTCCATGACGCTGACGTACTTGCGCACCTGCTTGATGGTCTCGTAGCCGGCGCTGGCGGCCTTGTTGAAATCAAATTCCTCGAATTCCCAAAAATAGCGGTTGTCATCGCGATAGGGAGCGGTGAGCAGATCGGTGCGCGCATTGAAGGGGATCCGCCGCTGCATCAGGCTATGCGCCAGGGTGACGCCGATATCCCAGGAGAGGTGATTGTTGTCGAGTTGGTCGTGGGCCAGCGCGAACAGGGCCCGGCCTTCGCCTATCCAAGGGTCGCCATCCTGATAACCCTCGTCCAGCAGGGCGCGCGCCAGCCGGTTGAGGTAGTCGCCAACGCTGCTATTCATCCCCGGGGTGGCGACGTGCAGCTTGCTCCAGAGCTGCTTCAGGCCGGGAAAGCGCCGGATCGACAGGGCTTCCACGCGCGCATCCTCGATCACGCCGATGACCGCCATCTGCATCGGGCTGAGCGCTTCGGCGGAGATGGGCTGGCGGGTCTCGACCAGGTGGGCGGCGCAATGGGCGGCGGTGGCGCGGTAAAGTTCCAGACCCGAAACCGGCTCCTGGCCCTCCGGGGCGAAATCATCAAAGGCATCCGGCAGATGCAGCAGGTAATCCTCGATGTAGGGCCGATAACCCTCGCGAGTCTCGTAATCCCCGGCGGTGGGGCGCATGAAGAAATCCCGTGCCCAGAGGGCGCGCAGATACATATTGATGCGCCGCTGCACGTCCACCAGCAGGGTGCCCTTGCGCTCCTTCTGCAGCATCGCCAGCGACTCCTTGGACTCGATGCTGAAATACTTGATCTGCTCCTCGTAGTTGGTGCGGTGGGCGTGGGCCCCCCACAGGGCCCAGCGGCGCAGGCCGCCAAGGGTCAGTTGCTGTAACAGGACTTCCAGCTTGTTGAGCATCGGCCGCACGCCGCGCGGCGCCTGGGCGATGAGGGTATTGATGAATTGCAAATAGTTAAGGAATAACTGAGCGTCACCCAGCCGGTGAGCAGCGCTGGGCGCCGTCGCAAGGAGCAGTTCGATCACCGCGCCCGAGGTCCTGGAAGCGAGGGCCAGAGAGGCGGCGGCGAGGTCGCCCACCACATCCTCGCCGATCTCCTTGGCCACCTGCGGCACTTCCACAATCCAGGCCTCGACCAGGGCGTCCCCCTTGCCGAGTCCGCGAATCGCGGAGGCACCCTTCAGGTAATTGTCCAGCCCGCGGGGCGAGAACACCTTGGTCGCATCGTGCCAATTGGCCTGCAACGCCTCCTGGCTGTGGGGTGACAGGTCCTCCAGGAGTTCGGCATAGTCAGCGAGATTGATCGACATGGTTCACCTCGGCAGGCAGGTTGTCGGACCGGAAATCAGAAGAAGGTCGTTACCGCCGCGTCCAGGGCATCGCGCATATCCGGATCATCGGTGATGGGTCGCACCAGGGCGACGCGGCAGGCGGCCTCCGGTTTCACCCCCTTGGCGATCAGGCTGCCGGCGTAAATCAGCATGCGGGTAGAGAGGCCTTCGTCCAGTCCGTGGCCCTTGAGGTTGCGCGAACGCTCGGCGATCGACACCAGCTTACCGGCCACCTCCGCGGCAATCCCGGATTCGTGCATGACGATTTCGGCCTCGATCGCATGTTCGGGATAGGTGAAGTCCAAACCCCCGAAACGCTGTTTGGTGGACTGCTTAAGATCCTTCATCAGCGACTGATAGCCGGGGTTATAGGAAATGACGAGCTGAAAATCGGGGTGGGCGTGAACCAGCTCACCCTTTTTCTCCAGCGGCAGCACCCGGCGGTTGTCGGTCAAGGGATGGATCACCACCGTGGTGTCCTGGCGCGCCTCGACCACCTCGTCGAGATACACGATGGCGCCGTGGCGGGCGCCGATGGCCAAGGGACCGTCCTGCCATTCGGTGCCCTGGGCGGAGAGCAGAAAGCGGCCCACGAGGTCGCTGGCGGTCATGTCTTCGTTGCAGGCCACGGTGATCAGCGGCTTGCCGAGCCTATAGGCCATGTATTCGACGAAACGGGTCTTGCCGCAGCCGGTCGGGCCCTTCAGCATCATGGGCATGCGGACGGAATAGGCGGCCTCGAACAGTTCCACCTCGTCGGCGACGGCGCGGTAGTAGGGTTCCTGGGGGATGCGGTATTGATCGACAATGTTGCTCATGAGGGACTCCCGGGTGACTACGCAGATGTGTCCATGAATGACGCCCACACAACCCGTGGCGCCATTCGTGGGCAAATCAGGGGCGACAAACCCCTGCCGACCGACAAAACGCCCCCGTCACGTTTCCACGAGACGGGGGCCCTGGGGCTGTCAAGGCTGGCGCGCTTAAACGGTCTTGCCGCGGAAGATGACCATGGCCGCGCCTTGCGACTGCTTGAAGTTATCGTAGCCGACCAGCCGCACATGGTTGTTGGGGTTGGCCTTGTGGCAGGCCTCGGCCTCGGCCAGCACCAGATCCACGTCGGTTTCGCCAAACATCGGCAGTTTCCACATGTACCAGTAGGAATCCATCATGTACTCGGGCTCGATGTGCTCGATGGACGGGTTCCAGCCCTTCTTCACCAGGTACTCGACCTGCTGCTTGATGCTGGCCGCGTCCATGGCCGGCAGGTAGGAGAAGGTCTCGAATTTGCGGCTGGCGGGATCGCTCAAGCGGCTTTTGTAATCCAAAACTTCAGACATTTCACTTCCTCTTCAATTGGGTATCGATACCCCCGGGGCGGCGGTGCCGCGCATCCGGGAGATCATGGCATCACAGGCACCAGATCACTTGTGGGACACGTCCAGCTTGTCGACGGTGTCGAACTCGAACTTGATCTCTTTCCAGGTTTCCATGGCGATCTTGAGTTCCGGGCTGTGCGCGGCGGCGGCGGTCAGGATCTCCTTGCCTTCCTTCTCGATGGCGCGGCCCTGGTTGCGGGCTTGGACACAGGCTTCCAGCGCGACGCGATTGGCTGCGGCGCCGGCGGCGTTGCCCCAGGGGTGGCCCAGGGTGCCGCCACCGAACTGCAGGACGGAGTCGTCGCCGAAGATGGCGACCAGAGCGGGCATGTGCCAAACGTGGATACCACCCGAGGCAACCGGAATCACGCCGGGCATGGAGCCCCAGTCCTGATCAAAGAAGAGGCCGCGGGAACGATCTTCCTTGATGAACTTGTCACGCATGGTGTCGATCCAGCCCAGGGTCGCCTCGCGGTCGCCTTCCAGCTTACCCACCACGGTACCGGAGTGCAGGTGGTCGCCACCGGACAGACGCAGCACCTTGGTCAGGACGCGGAAGTGGATACCGTGGTGCGGATTGCGGTCGAGCACGGCGTGCATGGCGCGGTGGATGTGCAACAGCATGCCGTTGTTGCGGCACCAGTTAGCCAGACCCGTGTTGGCGGTCAGACCGCCGGTCAGGTAATCGTGCATGATGATGGGGGCGCCGATTTCCTTGGCGAACTCGGCGCGCTTGTACATCTCTTCCGGCGTCGGCGCGGTGACGTTCAGGTAATGGCCCTTGCGCTCGCCGGTTTCGCGTTCGGCTTTCAGCGTGGCTTCATGGACGAAGGAGAAACGGTCACGCCAACGCATGAAGGGCTGGCTGTTGACGTTCTCGTCGTCCTTGGTGAAGTCGAGACCACCGCGCAGGCATTCGTACACGGCGCGGCCGTAGTTTTTGGCGGACAGGCCCAGCTTCGGCTTGATGGTGCAGCCCAGCAGCGGACGGCCGTACTTGTTCATGCGGTCACGCTCAACCTGGATGCCGGCCGGCGGGCCGCCGCAGGTCTTGACGTAGGCAATCGGGAAGCGAATGTCTTCCAGACGCAGGGCGCGCAGGGCCTTGAAGCCGAACACATTGCCGACCAGCGAGGTCAGCACGTTAACGACGGAGCCCTCTTCGAAGAGGTCGATCGGGTAGGCGACAAAGGCGTAGAAGCAGGTGTCGTCGCCCGGCACGTCTTCGATGCGATAGGCGCGGCCCTTGTAATAGTCCAGGTCAGTCAGCAAATCTGTCCAGACCGTGGTCCAGGTACCGGTGGAGGATTCGGCGGCCACGGCGGCGGCAACTTCTTCACGCGGCACGCCCGGCTGCGGGGTAACCTTGAAGCAGGCGAGGATATCGGTATCCAGCGGGGTGTAGTCCGGAGTCCAGTAGGTCTGGCGATATTCCTTCACGCCAGCGTTATAGGTCTTCACAGCCATGGTTCGCTCCTCAAAGAGTCAGTGGATCAGTGGTGCGCGCGCGCCAACCTCAGGCTTGGGTAAGTCAGGCGTCGATGCGCGACCTGGTAGACTATAAGTCGATTAAGATATAAACAACAATAATATATAAATATGCTTAGCATTAACTCCTGCATATGATCCATCACTGGACTCTGCAACAGATGCGCTTGTTCGAGGCGGTGGCGCGGCACCGCAGCTTCACGCGAGCGGCGGAAGAACTGCATTTGACCCAGCCGGCGGTCTCCATCCAGATCAAACGTCTGGGGGAAAGCATCGGCATGCCCCTGATCCAGCAGGTCGGCAAGAAACTCTTTCTCACCCGCGCCGGCGAGGAGGTTTACGCCACCTGCAGCGAGGTCGCGGATCGCCTCAAGCTGCTCGCCAGCACCATTGACGACATGAAGGGCCGGGTGGCCGGGCCCCTGCGCGTCGGCGCCGTGAGTTCCGCTAAATTTTTCCTGCCGCATTCTCTCGGCCGGTTTTTGCGCGAATACCCGGAGGTCAAGCCCCTGCTCAAGGTGACCAACCGCGAGCAGGTGATCGAGCGCCTCATCGCCAACGAGGACGATCTGGTCATCATGGGCCAGGTGCCGCGCGATCTGTCCTTGAATGTCCACCCCTTCATGGAAAACCGCCTGATGCCGATCGCCCACCCGGACCACCCCCTGGCACACGAACACCGGATACCCCTGGAGCAATTCGCGGCGGAAAGTTTCCTGATGCGGGAGCCGGGTTCCGGCACGCGTCTCACGACCGAGCGCCTGCTCGCCGTGCGGGGCATCAAGCCGAACATTTACATGGAGTTGGGGTCGAGCGAGGCGATCAAGCAGGCCGTCATGGCGGGGCTAGGGGTGTCGGTGCAGTCCATGAGCAGCATGTCCCTGGAACTGGAAGTCGGTCGTATCGCCATGCTGGACGTGGAGGGCTTCCCCTTACGCAGCATGTGGCATGCCGTGCACCTGCAGGGTAAGCACCTGAGCCTAACCGCCGCGACCTTCCTGAACTTTCTGGTGACGGAACGCGCCGAAGGCTGAAGTCAGCCTGGGCAAGGGCCCCCACTGCGGGCCGATGGCAATAGGGCCTCGCTTGCCCTCATTCCTGACTTGCAGCCTGCCCTAAGGTATCCACCCCAATAGGCTCGAAGGCCAGATGCGCGGGATCGTAGTGCCACAGCGAACCCTCCGCCAGATCGAAATACCAGCCATGCAGGTGCATCGCGCCGGTCGCGACACGCTGCGCGATCCAGGGATAGGTCATCAGGTTCTCCAGCGATACCAGGATGGCGGCCTGCTCGCACGCCCGCGCCTGCAGGGCGGGCGGCTTGTTGGGCAACTCGGTCAGTACGCGATCGTGCGCCCGTTGCGCGATGCCGACCCACTTGCCGATGAATTCGCCGCCCGGTCCGGCTCCACTCATCAAGGCGTGGATGCCACCGCATTGGGCATGACCGAGCACGATGATGTGCTCGACGGCGAGCGACAGCACGGCGAATTCCAGCGCCGCCGGTACACTGGCGAAGCTGCCGCCCGGCTCATAGGGCGGCACCAGATTCGCCACGTTACGCACCACGAAGACATCGCCTGGTTCCGCCCCCATCAAGATGGCTGGGTCCACCCGGGAGTCGGCGCAGGCCACGATGAGCGACTTAGGCTGTTGCCCCTGCCGCAGCCGCTCGAACAGGGCCCGGTCCTCGCTGAAGTACTTTTCCTGGAAGCGCCTGAAACCGGCGATAAAACGGGCGATGTCCTTCATAAGACCGCACCCGCTCGCCAGGCGGCGATGCCCTCCGCCAGCGGCGGGCGGCCATGATCGCATTTGGCCACGGAGGTCAGGGAGTCCGCCGCAGCCTGCTCGAACGCGGTGGTGATGGCGGCGCGGGCCAGGTACATGATCCTTTACTTCCGCATGGCTTATGAGGGTGGCCATCATAGCCTGGACCCCAGCTTTGAGACAGTCCCGGCAGAGCAGGCGGAGGCGGTCATGGCGGGGATTATGCCCGCAGTCACGTTGCGAAGCTTATGTCGGAAAAGTGGAATTGTAAGAAACTGCAAGTTTCGCGGGGGGGAGGGGCGTTCGTGTATGATGTCCCCAAACCGTCGGGGACATGGCGCAAGGGGGCAGGCGATGTATTTTAATCAATTACTTACAAGTAGGCCGCGTTGGCTCGATGGGCGGTTGCCTTGGGCACTGCGGTGGTGTGTGGCGGGCGTGCTTGCGGTCTGGGTCGTAACGGGATGGGCCGCGACACTGACGGTGACGAATAACGCCGATTCCGGAGCGGGTTCTTTGCGGCAAGCCATAACCGACGCCGCGGAGGGTGACGAAATCGTTTTCAACCTGGGTTCTGGCAACGAGACGATCACGCTTGCTTCCCAGTTACAGATCACCAAAGCGCTGAGCATCAATGGCGCGAACGGCGGCGTTCCCATCATCCTGCAAGTCACAAGTCCCGGGGTTTCGGCTTGGCGGGTCATGCAGGTCAATGCTTCCGGAAAGGCGATTCAAATCGCCAACCTGACGATGAAGGGCGGTAATCTCGGAACGACCGCCGATGGTGGCGTCATCGATTTCGCTGCGGGCCAGTTGACCCTGGATCGCGTGACCCTTGCCAATGGCAAAGCCTACTATGGCGGCAGTATTAGGGCGGCAGGTACTCTGCTCGTCATTCAGAACAGCCTGATTCGCGATAATCAGGCGACTTATGGCGGAGGCTTGTATGTCCGTGGCAGTGGTAACGTCGCCCGTATTATCAATACGACCCTCCATGGGAACGTCGCCACCCAATGGGGCGGCGGTCTTTATCAGTCACAAAACAGCGTGTATCTGGTTAACGCCACCATCGCGGGGAACTCAGCCAATACGGGCGGCGGACTCTATATCGGCTCAGGTTACAGCTATGCCGCCAATACCATTCTGGTGAATAACACGGCGCTGACCGCTCCCAATGTCTACAACAGCAGTCCGCTCGATGCCTATTACTCCTGGTTCAGTCCCAGCGGGGCGGCACGAACCAAGGCCACTTCCCCCAGTATCACCACAAACTATACTTCGGGCGATCTCGGCGCTATGGGCGACAACGGTGGGCCTACCTTCACTCTGGCTGTACCGGAAGGCAAACCCGCCTACCGCGCGGGCGGTTACGTGTATTACAACGCCACCGATGGATTCTATGTCCAAGGCACTGACACTAATTAGTGCCTGAACGGAATCCGCTTTAGTTATATCAAACAACATGTTATCATAGCAATCGCGATTTGAAGATTGGCACCTGCCACCGGGTACCGCCCCCCTGGCATGAGCAAACCGCTGATTCTGCTGATCGCAGCGCGGCGTCAGCCTGGGTGGCGACACTGCGCCCCCCGGGGATGCAAAAACTTCGTTGGGTCATCATGCCATGCGCCAGATTATTAAGCCGCAATTAGCCCTCGGTGTCGTGGACATTGCCGCCATTCAATTAGACCCCCGCTCGCGCGACGA
>JADZBU010000019.1 GCA_020851955.1 Chromatiaceae bacterium
CTGCTGTCCGATGCCATCGAATCCCTGGTCAACCTGGCCGGGGCCCTGATGGCCTTGTGGATGCTGACGATCGCGGCCCAGCCCGCGGACGACGATCATTTCTATGGCCACGGCAAGGCGGAATATTTTTCCAGTGGCTTCGAGGGGTTACTGATCCTGGTCGCGGCCATCGGCATCGGCTGGGCCGCCGTGGAGCGACTCCTCCATCCTCAGGCGCTGGAACAGGTCGGGCTGGGTCTGGGCATCTCGGTGATCGCCTCCGTCATCAACCTGCTGACGGCCCTCGTCCTGCTGCGCGCCGGCCGCGAGCACCGCTCCATCACCCTCGAAGCGGACGCCCATCACCTCCTCACCGATGTCTGGACCTCCGTCGGGGTGATCCTGGGGGTCGCCGCCGTCTGGCTGACCGGCTGGCTATGGCTGGACCCCCTCCTGGCCCTCCTGGTGGCGGCGAATATCGTCTGGACCGGGGCGAGGCTGGTGAGCCGCTCCGCTGCTGGCCTCATGGACGCGGCCCTCCCGACGGACCAGCAAGCGGCCCTGGCCGCGGTCATGGAGCCGCATCGGCGCCAGGGCATCGATTTCCATGCCCTCTGGACCCGTCAGGCCGGCGCCCGCGTCTTCATCTCGGTGCATGTCCTGGTGCCTGGCCGCTGGACGGTCAAAGAGGGCCACGATCTGGTGGAGCGAATCGAGGCCGAGATGCGCGCCGCCCTGCCCCATGCCCACGTCCTGACCCATCTGGAGCCCATCGAGGACCCCCTGTCCCAAGCGGACCAGACGCTGGATCGTTAGAAGCCCCGCCGATGGGCCCGGACCCGGATTAGAGCGCCAGACCTGCCCGCTCCCGGCCCTACCCAGGACCACCAGGCCTAAAAATCCCTTAAGCTGGCCTTAAGGCGGACCCTGGTATTATTCGCCCCCACCGCCGCCTGTCCCTTAACGGATGCTCCCGATGTCCAAGATCCACCCGCTCCGGCTCCTCCTCCTCTGGCTCCCGACGACCCTGGCCTGGTCGGCGGGCGAGCCCTTGCTCCTGCAAGCATCGCAAATCAGATCCCTGGGCATCGAAACCCTGGTCATCGGCCAGACCCTGGAGGCGCGCCCCAGCCGCTTGCCCGCCCGCGTGGTGGTGCCCACCGATCAGATCCGCCTCGTCTCCGCCCCGGTTTCGGGCCTGGTGGAGCGGCTGACCGTGGCCACGGGTTTCAAGGTCAAGCGGGGCGAGGTCGTCGCGCGCCTCTCCAGCCCCGAGGCCCTCACCTTGCAGCGCGACGCCATGGAGGCCGCCAGTCAATCCAACCTCCAGCAGCAAAACCTCAAACGCGACGAGCAGTTGTACGCGGAAGGCCTGATCGCCGAGGCCCGTCTCCAGGCCACCCGCGCCGCCGCCAGCCAAGCCGCCGCGCGGGCCAGCGAGAGTCAGCAGCACCTGGAGATGGCCGGCGTGTCGGGTAAAGGCGCCGGTCCCCTGGCCCTGACCGCGCCCATGGATGGGGTGGTCCTCGAACAGGGAGCGGCCCTGGGCCAGCGGGTCGAGGCCTCGGCGGTCATCTACCGGATCGCCCAACTCGCGCCCCTCTGGCTGGAAATCCAGGCCCCGACCACGATTTTCGAGGGGCTTCGGCTAGGAACCCCCGTCCGGATCGCCAACAGCGACATCAAGGGTCGCGTGATCGCCATCGGGCCCAGTATCGACACGGCCAGCCAAACCCGGCTGCTGCGGGCCCTGGTCGACGAGGGCGCCGAGCAACTGACGCCGGGGCAATCGGTCGAGGTGGAGATCGCCCAGGCCAGCGCCCAGGACCAGCGCCTGCCCGCCGCCGCCGTGGTGCGTCAAGGGGGCCAGACCTACGCCTTCGTGCAGATCGCCAGCGATGACAAGGGCTCCAGCTTCGAGGCCCGGCCGGTCAAGGTCATGGGCCAGAGTGGCGAAGGCCTGCGGGTCGCGGGCCTCCAGGCGGGCGACCGGGTGGTCTTGAAGGGCGTCTCCGGCCTCAAGGCCATGCTGTCCGGCGCCGGGGGCGAATAATGCTGGCCGCCCTAATTCGCTTTTCCCTGACCCAGCGCCTCTTGCTGATGGTCCTGACAGTCCTGCTGGTCGCGGCGGGAATTCAGGCTTTCCTGGGCCTGCCCATCGACGCCTTTCCCGATGTCTCCACGACCCAGGTCAAGATCATCCTCAAGGCCCCCGGCATGACGCCGGAGGAGGTCGAAACCCGCCTGGCCGTCCCCGTCGAGCAGGAAATGCTCGGCATCCCGAATCAGCGCCTGCTCCGCTCGACCTCCAAGTACGCCCTGACCGACATCACCATCGATTTCGAGGACGGCACCGACATCTACTGGGCCCGCCAGCAAGTCGGCGAGCGCCTGGCCGCGGCCATGGGCAACCTGCCACCCGGGGTCACGGGCGGCATGGCCCCCATCACGACCCCCCTCGGCGAGATGTTCATGTTTACCATCGAGGGCGACCTGCCGCTGGCCGAGAAGCGCGCCCTCCTCGATTGGGTCATCCGCCCGCAACTGCGCACTATACCGGGCGTGGCCGATGTCAACAGCCTGGGCGGCGAGGTGCGGACCTTCGAGGTGGTGCCCAACCCGCAACTCCTGGTCGCCCGGGGCCTGGCCCTCAAGGATCTGCGGCAGGTCCTGGAGGCCAACAACCGCAACGACGGCGCCGGCCGCCTGACCGATGGCGAGGAAGCCCTGCTGGTGCGCGCCGAGGGCGCCATCCGCACGGTGGACGACGTCAAGGCCATCGTCCTGAAGGCCAAGGACGGCCTGGTGGTGCGCGTCGGCGACGTAGCCGAGGTGCGCTTTGGGTCCTTGACCCGTTATGGCGCCGTCACCAAGGACGGGAAAGGGGAGGCCGTCGAGGGCCTGGTCCTCGGCCTGCGCGGCGCCAATGCGCGCTCGGTGGTCGAGGGCGTCAAGGCCCGGCTGGCCGAGATCGCCCCGACCCTGCCCAAGGGCGTCACCATCGAGCCCTTTTACGATCGCGGCAACCTGGTCAATCGGGCCGTCGGCACCGTGTCCAAGGCCTTGCTGGAGGCCATCGTGCTGGTGGTCTTGCTCTTGCTCGCCTTTCTCGGCAACCTGCGCGCGGCCCTGGTGGTCGCCGTCATGCTGCCCCTCTCGGCCCTGGCCACCTTCATTCTCATGCGCATCTTCGGACTCTCGGCCAATTTGATGAGCCTGGGCGGCCTGGCCATCGCCATCGGCATGTTGGTGGACGCGGCGGTGGTGGTCGTCGAAAACATCGAGAGCGAACTAGCGGAGGCGCCGGACAACCTGCCCACCCTCCATCTGATTTTCCGTGCCGCCCGCGATGTCGCCGCGCCGGTCACCTCCGGCATCATCATCATCATCCTGGTCTTTCTACCCCTGCTCACCCTCCAGGGGCTGGAAGGCAAGATGTTCGGGCCGGTGGCACTGACCATCGTCTTTGCCCTCGCCACCTCCCTGGTCCTGTCCCTGACCGTAGTGCCCGTGCTGGCCTCCTATCTCATCCGGCGCGGGGTGCATCACGAGCCCTGGCTGGTGCGCAAATTGTCCGCCCTCTACGATCGGGTCCTGACGACCGCCCTCGCCCATGGTCGGGTCTTCGTCGCCATCGCCCTCCTCGCCCTGATGGCGGGTGGCGGCGTCTTCATGCTGCTCGGCAAGAGCTTCATGCCGACCATGGATGAGGGCGATCTCATCATGCAACTGGAGAAGCTACCCTCCATCGGTCTCGACCAGACCCTGGTCATCGACACCCGGGTGCAAGAGGCCATCCTGGCGCAGGTACCCGAGATCAAGGCCATCGTCGCCCGCGCGGGTTCCGACGAACTGGGTCTGGACCCCATGGGCCTCAATCAGACCGATACCTTCATGGTGCTGCAGCCACGGGACACCTGGCGCAATCCGGACCCGGCCTGGCTGGCGGACCAACTGCGCGCCGTCATGGCCGATTTTCCCGGCGTGGGCTTCTCCTTCACCCAACCCATCGACATGCGCGTCTCCGAGATGTTGACCGGTGTGCGGGGTGACCTGGCAATCAAGATCTATGGCCCCGATCTGGACACCCTGAACCGGCTGGCCGCCGAGGTCGAGGCCCGGGTCAAGCAGGTACCGGGCGCCGAGGACACCTTCACCCTGCAGAACAATGGCGTCCAATACATGAAGATCGAGATCGACCGGCTGGCGGCCGGGCGATTCGGGCTCAACGTGGATGATATTCAGAACGATCTCAAGGCCCTGCTGGAGGGACGCGACGTCGGCACCGTCATCGAACAGGGGCGACGCATCCCCCTCATCCTGCGCGGGCCGGAACAGTTGCGCGCCACGCCCGCCGACTTCGAGGCGCTCCGCCTGAGCCTGCCCGATGGCGGCAGCGTGCCCCTGACCAGCGTCGCGCGCATCGACCGGATCGATGGCCCGGTCAAGGTGGACCGGGAAAATGCCCAGCGCTATGTGGTGGTCCAGTCGAACGTGCGCGACCGCGACCTGGTCGGTTTTGTCGAGGACGCCAAGGCGGCGGTGGCCCGCGACGTCCCCCTGCCGGAGGGCTACCGGCTGGCCTGGGGCGGTCAGTTCGAAAACCAGCAGCGGGCGGCGGCCCGGCTGATGGTCGTGGTGCCCGTGGCCCTGGCCCTCATCTTCTTCCTCCTCTTCTCGACCTTCCGCTCGGTGCGCCAGGCCTTGCTGGTCCTGTCCAACATCCCCCTGGCCATGATCGGCGGCATCTTCGGCCTCTTCATCGCCGGGGAATACCTGTCGGTGCCGGCCTCGGTGGGCTTCATCGCCCTGCTCGGCATCGCGGTGCTGAACGGCGTGGTCATGGTCACCTACTTCAATCAGTTGCTGACCCGGGGCCTGCCGGTGGCCGAAGTGGTCGTCGAGGGCGCCCGCCGCCGCCTCCGACCGGTGCTGATGACCGCCAACATCGCCGCCTTCGGCCTGGTACCCATGCTCTTCGCCACCGGACCGGGCTCGGAGGTCCAGCGCCCCCTCGCCATCGTCGTCATCGGCGGCCTGGTCTCCTCGACCGCCCTGACCCTGGTCTTGCTGCCCATCCTGTTCCGCCGCTTTGGGGTCAAACCCAACGTCGCTTTCGCCGAGAATGCCCATGCCTGACGTCTTGCTCTCCCTCGCCATGCCCACGGACGTCGCGCAACTCGTCGAGGACCTGCTGCTCTCCCGGCCGGACCTGGTGCGTGGCTTTACCTCCAGCCATGCCGAGGGCCACGGTTCCGCCGCCACCCTGGTGGCGCCCGCGGAACTGGTCGCCGGCCACTCGGCGCGGGTCATCATGCGCATGGTGGGGGACGACGAAGCCATGCGGGAGCTGCTGCGGCTCATCAAGACCGAACTGCCCCGCGCCAACGTCTTTTACTGGCTGGTGCCGGTGCTGGAGCAGGGACGGCTATGAAAAGACTGCCCCTCGCCCTCCTGTGCGCCACCCTGAGCCTGGACGTCCTGGCCGCGGAGCCGACCCCCAATCTGCCACCCCCCGGGATCGTGGCCCAGATCCTGCGCACCAACCCCGGGGTGCGGGCGGTGGACAGCCAGATCCCCGTCGAGCAGGCCAACCGTTCACGGCTGGAGGCGGGCGACTACGAGTGGACCCTGCTCCTCGGGGGACAGCAACGCCGTGTCAACCCCACCAGCGGCCCCGATGATCGCTTTCAGGAATGGAATGGCGATCTGCAACGCCAGGTGCGGCTGCCGGGCAAGGCCGCCCTTGATAGCGAACTCGGCAGCCTGGGGGTCCATCAAGCCGAAAAGCGGCGGGAGGATGCCGAGCATGAGGCGGCACGCAACCTGCTGAAGAGCTGGTTTACCTGGCTGAAGGAAGGCGCCGCCGTCGCCCAGTGGGAAACGGAGGTCGCCCTGCTGAAGAAGCAGGCCAAGGCCGTGTCACGCCGTCAGGAGCTGGGGGATGCCGCTCGCCTCGAAACCGTGCAGGGCGAAGCCGCCCTCGCCCAGACCGAGGCCCAATTGGCCCAGGCGCGGGGACGCCGGGATACCGCCGCGGAGGATCTGCGCCGCCGCTATCCGGACCTGCCCCTGGAGGAGCAAAAGCGGATTGTCGAGCCGCCGGCCCTGAAGGGTGACGCGGAGGAATGGATCACCGCCATCGTCCAGCACAACCACGAGCTCGGCCTGGCCCAGGGTGATGTCCACCAGTCGCGGGTCGGCGTCAAACGCGCCGACAGTGACCGCCTGCCCGACCCGACCTTCGGCCTGCACCTGGCCAGCGAGCGCGATGGCGAGGAGAACATCATTGGGGCCTATGTCATTATCAACCTGCCCGGTGGCGCTCGCCGCGCCAAGGCCGATGCCGCCCTGGCGGAGGCGGAGGCCGCCAACCAACGCGAGGCGGCGGCGATGCAGAAGGTGACCGCCGAGGCCGCCAGCCTCTATCAGACGGCCCGGGCCGCGCGCATTTCCTGGCAGTCCGCCAGTCAGGCCGCCACGCGCCTCGCCCACGCCGCGGACATGACCGCCCGCGCCTATCAACTCGGCGAGGGCAGCATGATCGATCTCCTCGCGGCCCGCCGCATCGCCAATGAGGCCCAGCTCACGGCCCGCGTCAGCCAGCTAGAGGCCCTGGAGTCGGGCTATCGCCTGCGGCTCGACGCGCATCGCTTGTGGGATTTTAGCCCCGGGGACCAACAGCCCTGAGGCGAGCCCAGGGGAGGCATCAACCCCGGCGCCGCCCCCTGATTGCTTCAGTCCACCAGGACGTTCTTGAACTGCCAGGGGTCGTCGGCCACCAGGTCCTCGGCGAAGAGGAGGTTGCGATCCGCGAGGGGGGTCCAATCGCTGTAGACACCGGCCATGTCGCCGAGATAGGGCAAGGCGACCGCCATGACCTCGCCGTAGTCCATTTCGTCGGGTTCCCGGATGCCGGCGCGCGGATGATTCATGGCCCATACCAAGCCACCCAGCACCCCCGCCGCGGTCTGGAGGGTCGTGGCGGTGTTGTGGGGACAGAGGGAGCGGGCCTGGTCGATGGTGAGGCGGGAGCCGTACCAATAGGCCTGGCGGGCATGGCCCAACAGGAGTACGCCGAGTTCGTCCATGCCGGAGTCGATGTCGTCCGCGGTCAGCAGGCGTTGACGCGGCTGGAGGCGCCAGTTCCCGCCGGCCAACTCGTGCAGCGACAGCACGGCGTCGTCGCAGGGGTAATAGGCATAGTGCACGGTCGGACGGTAAAGCAATTCGTCACCCGCCCGGAGTGTCAGGTACTCGGCGATGGACAGGGATTCCTCGTGGGTGATCAGGAAGCCGTGATAAGGACCCGCCAGGGGTGTCCAACTCCGCACCCGGGTACTGGCACCCGGCCGCTCCAGCCAGATGGCGGCCCGGCTGCCGAAATCATGACCCCGCGCACTCGCCGGCCAGTAGCGCTCATGACTGCCCCAGCCCAGTTCGGCGGGCTGGCAGGCCTCGCCGGCGAAACCCTCGATCGACCAGGTATTGACGAACTCCCCGGGCTGTTTGGGGGTAAGTGAGGTCTGGGTGTCCCGCTCGGCGATATGGATCGCCTTGATGCCCAGGCGCCGGGCGCACTCGGCCCAGTCCCGCCGCTCGCGGGGTTCCGCGCTGCCAGGCAGGAGATCGGCGGCCA
>JADZBU010000020.1 GCA_020851955.1 Chromatiaceae bacterium
CGCGGGGCGCCCATGGCGCTGAGGGTGCCAAATTCGGTGAGATGGTCCACCGTGGTGGCGTAGAGCACCTGGGCCACGATGACGGAGCCGACCAGCAGCCCCAGGAGGGCGGAGACGAGCACCGAGGCCCCGGCGCCGGTGGTAAACATCCAATAATCGCGGGTGCGGGCGGCGAAATCGTCGCTCAGATAGACATCGCTGCGCGGCAGGGCCTCGGCCAGGGCGGCGCGGACCGCCACCGGGTCCGCCCCGGGCGCGAAGGTCCCGATGACGTAGTTGGATTCGTCCTCGGCGAGCCGCGAGAAACCCTGGGCGGTGCGGAAGGAGGCGAAGACCCAGGGGGAAGTGGTGAAGGAGCGGATACCTTGGGTGAGACCCACCACCCGCGCCCGCCGGCCATTGATCTCCAGCTCGGTCCCGGTGCTGGCTATGCCCAGTTTCTCCATGTACACCCGATCCACCATGACCCCGTCTGGCTGGCGAAGGTCCTCCAGCTGGCCCGCCACCAGATTCCAGGGGCCGGCGAGACCCGAATTGAGATCGAAGCCCACGATGATGATGCTCTCGTCCCCGCCGCCGGGTTTCTTCCAGGGGACGAATTGCACCAGGAGTCGCTCCGCCTGGGCCACCCCCGGCACGGAGCGGGCGAGGTAGAGCTCGCGGTCCTTCATGGGCAGGGAGATCTCGAAGTTCTGAGCGCCCCGGGCGACGATCCAGAAATCCGCGTGGGTGTGGCGGACGATGACGGTGGTGGCATCGGAGAAGCCCAGGAAAAGGCCGATCTGCATGGCGATCAGGACGACGGCGAAGACGATGCCGACCAGCGTCACCACGAACCGGGAGCGATCATGGGCCAGGTTGCGCCAGGCGAGCAGCCAGGCCATGCGGCTGCCCCAGGGGGCGGATCGGGTGGGACCAGGTTTCATGCCGCTCCCTACTCCGGGTCCCCGATCTCGATGAAGACATCCACCCGCAGGCCCGCGGGGAGGCGGGCATCCGCCTCAAGATCGAGCAGGACCTCCAAGACCCGGGTATCCTGGCGTTCCCCGGGGTCCTCCGAGAGCACCCGTTTGCGCCCCATGAGATTGCCAATGCGGGCGACCTGGCCCCGGAAGCGCCGATCCTCATAGGCATCGGCTTGGATAAGAGCCTGCTGACCGAGGCGCACCAGGCTGATATCCGCCTCGTCCACCTCGGCGCGTACCCGCAGGCGAGAGATGTCGCCCACGGCCAGGATGGGCGTATCCCCCAACTCGGTGACCTGCTCCCCGGCACGGCGGATGCGGCGCAGCACCACGCCATCGATGGGGCTGCGCACGAAGGATTTCTGGTAGATGGCCTGAAACTCCGCCAGTCGCGCCTCGGCTAGCGCTACCTCGGCCTCCGCCTTGGCGCGCTCATCCTCCCGGGCCAGGGCATCCACCACCGCCAGGTGCTCCCGAGCGCGGGCCAGGCGGGCGCGGGCGACATCCTGCTCGCTGGTGGCATTGTCCAGATCCTGGCCACTGCCCAACCGCTTTTCCGCCAGACCTTGCTGGCGGTTTAATTCCCGTTCGGCCCGTACCAGCAGGGCCTCGGCCTCCCGGACCGCCGCGGCCGCCTCCGCGCGCTCCGCGGGGCGGGCGCCATTGATCACCCGGTCGAGACCCGCCTGGGCGATCGCCACATTGGCCTCGGCGGCGCGCACCCGTGCCAGGTGATCCGCGTTTTCCAGGGTCGCCACCACCTGGCCTTTTTGGACCGGGTCGCCTTCCTCCAGGGGGACATCCGCCAGTCGCCCGGTCATGGCCGCCGCGATCCGGATTTCCTCCGAGATCGGTTCCACCCGACCCAGGGCGGCGATCGCCGTGCGGGGTATGGGGACGGGCATGTCGGTGGGCGCCGCCCCGACCCCCGCGGCCAGGACCAGGCTCGCGGCTAGCAGGAGCAGGATGGCCAGCCGTCGCGGCAGGGCAAAATGGCAATGCATGAAGCGTTTCCCTCGATGACCGAGTTTTAAGGGGGTGGCGAATGAGCCGGTACTAGGGCCGTCAAGCATGGATTAGCCGCTACCTGCAACATCTGACTGCAACCAGGTCCATCAGGGACCCCGTGCCCCTTAGGCTTGGATTGGGGCGAAACCGGCGCCTCCACGTCAATGCCAGGGCCGCAACGCGGCTTATATGCCCTAAGCTCGGAAGAGGGACGATACCGGCATCATCGCCTGGTGAGTAAGCCACCGCTTTCACAAAACACCCCTGAAACCTGGCTCGGGCCGTCAGTCCGGGTATTCCTCCGCCCGGCGCGCGTCGCCCCGGACCCGGGTCACGGGATAGCGCTGCTCGTTGTGGGCGATCTTGGCCTCGGCGGCGGCGATCAGGTCCAGGTCCAGGCGCTCCGCCAGGCGAATCAGGTAGATGAGGATATCCGCCATTTCCTGGCCAACGGCGAATTTCTTGTCCTCGGCCAGTTCGGCGCTCTGGGCCTCGCTCAACCACTGAAAGTGTTCCAGCAACTCGCCGCATTCGCCCGCCAGGGCCATGGCCAGGTTCTTGGGCGAGTGGAATTGCTCCCAGTCGCGGGCCCGGGCGAAGGCGAGGAGACGGCGGTTGAGTTCGTCGAGGCTGTCAGGCATGGCGAGGAATTCCCACTTGATCCGTGGCAAAGGGTAAGCAAAAAGGGGCACCGGGCTGGGAGGCGCGCCTGGGCAGGCCCAGGCGGGTGTCCGATCCACGGCGGCAGTCAGGCTGCGACGGGGGCCTTGGCCTGGCCATCTAGAAGCCGGCCTCCCTCAGCCGCGCCTGGGCGCGGACCAGGGCGGCCCGCACCTGCCGCGGGGCCGTGCCACCGATGTGGTCGCGGGCCGCCAGGGAGCCTTCCAGGGTCAGAAAGCCGAAGACATCCGCGCCGATCAGGGGCGAGAAGGACTGGAGCTCCGCCAGGCTGAGCTCGGAGAGATCGCGCCCCTCCCGCACCCCCAGGGCCACGGCCTTGCCAACGACTTCATGGGCGTCCCGGAAGGGGATACCGCGTCGCACCAGATAATCCGCCAGATCGGTGGCGGTGGCGAAGCCCTGGCGGGCCGCCCCGCGCATCCGCTCCCGATTGCAGGTCAGGCGCGCCATCATGTCGGCGAAGACCTTGAGGCAGCCCTTGAGGTTGTCCACCGTGTCGAAGAGGGGTTCCTTGTCCTCCTGATTGTCCTTGTTGTAGGCCAGGGGCTGGCCCTTCATCAGGGTTAGGAGTGCCATCAGGTGGCCGAAGATGCGCCCGGTCTTGCCTCGTACCAGCTCGGGCACGTCCGGGTTCTTCTTCTGCGGCATGATGGAGGAGCCCGTGCAGAAGGAATCCGAGAGGTCCACGAAGCCGAACTGGGCCGAGGACCAGAGGATCAACTCCTCGGAGAAGCGTGACAGGTGCATCATGAGGATGCTGGCGGCGGCGGTGAATTCGATGGCGAAGTCCCGGTCCGAGACGGCATCCAGGGAGTTCTCCGCCGGTCGGTCGAAGCCGAGCAGTTCGGCGGTCAGGTGCCGGTCGATGGGGTAGGTGGTGCCGGCCAGGGCGGCGGCGCCCAGGGGCAAGACGTTGAGGCGGCGACGACCATCGGCCAGGCGCTCCCGATCCCGTTCCAGCATCTCGAACCAGGCCAGCATGTGGTGGCCGAAGCTGATGGGCTGGGCCACCTGGAGGTGGGTGAAGCCCGGCATGACGGTCTCCACCTCGCGCTCGGCCAGCGCCAGCAAGGCCGCCTGGAGGCGGGCGATGGCCGCGGCCAGGAGGTCGATCTCGGCCCGCAGCCAGAGGCGCACGTCCGTGGCCACCTGGTCGTTGCGCGAGCGCCCGGTGTGAAGCTTCTTACCAGCCTCGCCGATGTCGGCCGTCAGGGCCGCCTCCACGTTCATGTGGACATCTTCCAAGGGGATGGACCAGGTGAAATCACCCGCCTCGATGCAAGCCCGAACACGCTCCAGGCCGGCGACGATGGCGGCCTGCTCTGCCTCGCTCAGGATGCCCTGGCGCGCCAGCATGGTGGCATGGGCGATGGAGCCCTGAATGTCGTAGGCGTAGAGCCGGCGGTCGAAATCGACGGAGGCGGTAAAGGCCTCGACAAAGGCGTCCGTGGGTTCGTTGAAACGCCCGGCCCAGGGCTTGAAGCTGGCAGGCGGGGCGTTGAGGTTCTGATCATTCATCGCGGCGGGCGGTTCCAGGTTAGCAGGGCAATGAGGGTTGTCGGGCCCGAGAGCCCACTAGATGCAAGGATTCTAAACCCAACAGCCTTGCCCACCGGCGGCAATTTGGCATATCGGTGCGTGCAAGCGGTAGCTGGCCCGGGTCGGGCGATGGCTGGGGGCTGGCGGGGGACGCCGTGAATACATCCCTGTAGGCTTGGCGACAGCATCCCTGCTGTCGACACCCCCGCAAACCCCCAGCCACCACCCGACCCTACTCGCCAACGGCTGAGGCCTGAAGGCTCTGGGCTTTACGCAAAATCGAAACACCCCAAAATTTGCCAGGCCCGCCAGGGCGGCTTAGGATGGCGTTTTCCGCTGGAATCGAGAAGATGCCCGAGACAATCCGCATCGCCACCCGTAAATCCCCCCTGGCCTTGTGGCAGGCCGAGCATGTGGCCGCGGCCTTGCGCCACGCTCATCCTGGTCTCCAGGTCGAGATCCTGGGCATGAGTACGCGTGGGGATAAAATCCTCGACGCTCCTTTGGCCAAGATTGGTGGCAAGGGCCTCTTTGTCAAGGAACTGGAACAGGGTCTCATGGATGGGTCCGCGGATATCGCCGTCCATTCCACCAAGGACGTGCCGGTGGAATTGCCCGAGGGCCTCTTTCTGCCGGTCATTCTGGAGCGCGAGGACCCCCGCGACGCCTTCGTCTCCCAACGCTACGAGCGGCTGGCCGATCTGCCCCAGGGGGCGCGTGTCGGCACCTCCAGCCTTCGCCGCCAGTGCCAACTCACCGCCCGGCGGCCTGACCTGGACATTCAGCCCCTGAGAGGCAACGTCAACAGCCGTCTGGCCAAGCTCGACAGTGGCGAGTTCGATGCCATCCTCCTGGCCGCTGCTGGCCTGATGCGTCTGGGTTTCGAGGCGCGCATCCGCTCCCGTCTGAGCATCGACGAGAGCCTGCCGGCCATCGGCCAGGGGGCCGTCGGCATCGAGTGCCGGCAAGACGATGCCCGGGTGCTGGCCCTGCTGGCGCCCCTGCATCACCCGGATACGGCCGCGCGGGTGGCTGCCGAGCGCGCCATGAATCGCC
>JADZBU010000021.1 GCA_020851955.1 Chromatiaceae bacterium
AAGATGGATCACCTGGTCATCAAGGCGGACGAGATCGTCTGGACCCATGGTCTCCTGAGCAAACAGTACACGGAGATCGCCCAGACCTCGATCCGGACCGTGCGCGTCCAGCAATCCATCCTGCAACGTCTCATGGGTGCTGGCGACGTCCTCATCTACACGGCGGGCGACATGCCCGAGGTGCTGATCCGGGGCTTGCCCGAGCCGGAGAAGCTGCGTCAATACACCAGCGCCTCGGAACGGAACTGAGCCATGGGCGCCCCCTCTGGTGACCTCAAGCTGTTCGGCCTCCTGACCCTGGCCGCCCTGGCGATCATCGGACTCCTGGGTTACCTGGGGGCGCCTCTGGTGGCGGAGGCCAGCGCTGCCCTGGCGCCCGGCATCGGGCTCAAGACCGCGACCCTCTGGGGCTTCGGCACCACCGTCGTCCTCTTCCTGCTCTTCGCCCTGGTGGCGGGGGATGGCCTGCTCGGTGAACTGCCCTTCATGTTCGGGGCCTTCTTCACCTTTTTCGCCATCCTGACCCTGCTGATTGCCTGGATCTTCTGAGCGGCGCGCGCGACTCCCCGCATGGCCCGCGATACCCTGACCCAATGCCCGGATTGTGACCTGTTGCAGCTCAACCCGCTGCTCCCCCGGGGGGCGGCGGCCCACTGCGGCCGCTGCGGGGCTCTTCTGCACCGCAACCGGCCGGACAGCCTGGAACCCACCCTGGCGCTGACCCTCGCCGGCCTCATCCTCTTCCTGGTCGCCAACAGCTTTCCCTTCCTCTCCCTGGAGATGCAGGGCCAGGTCCGCGCCACCACCCTGGCCACCGGGGTTATCGACCTTTACGCGGAGGGCATGTGGGGCCTGGCGGGGGTGGTGCTCGTTACCAGCATCCTGGCCCCGGGGCTGCAACTCGCGCTCTTGTTGATCGTCCTTGTCCCCCTCAAGCTGGGCCGCCTGCCCGCGCGCTTTGCCTTCCTGTTCCGCCATGTCCGCACCCTGGCGCCTTGGGGCATGATGGATGTCTTCATGCTGGGCATACTGGTCTCGACCGTCAAGCTGGCCGCCATGGCCGCCATTGTCCCGGGCACCGGTCTCTATGCCTTTGGGCTGCTGATCTTTGTCCTGGCGGCCGCCCAGGCCTCCCTGGACCCGGATATCGTCTGGTCGCGCCTGCCGGATCGCACCCGCGGGCCCTATCAAGCCGGGGAGCCGACCCTGTCATGTCCCGTCTGCGAATTGGTGGTGCCGGCAACCAGTCCCCACCGCCGCCTTGGCCGCCAGTGCTGTCCGCGGTGTGGCGAAATCCTGCATCGGCGCAAGCCCCGTAGCCTGCAACGCACCACGGCCCTCATCCTGGCCGCCCTCATCCTCTACATCCCGGCCAATGTGCTGCCCATCATGCAGGTTACCTCCCTGGGTCGCATTCAGACCGATACCATCATGAGTGGCGCCCTCTATCTGATCGAAACCGGCATGTGGCCCCTGGCCCTGGTGATCTTCATCGCCAGTATCTTCGTACCCATGCTCAAGCTTCTGATCCTCATCCTGCTGCTGGTCTCGGTGCGCTGGCGCTGGACCTGGCGCCCCCGGGAGCGGACCCAGCTCTACCGGATCCTCGAACTGGTGGGACGTTGGTCCATGGTCGATATCTATGTGGTCACCATCCTGGTAGCCCTGGTGCAGTTGGGCAATCTCGCCAATGTGATCGCCCAGCCGGGAGCCCTCTTTTTTGCCGCCGTGGTGGTGCTGACCATGCTGGCCTCCATGAGTTTTGATCCCAGACTCATCTGGGATCGGCGGAGCCAGGCATCAACAGCCTAGTTTTTGCCCTTAAGCCCCCATCTTCGGTCCACCACCCACTCAACAGCCTGATGCCGAAGCCCCTATCCCGGGCTTTGGCCACGAGAGGACCAACCCAAATGTCTTTACGCACCCTGATGTTTGCCCTTGGCTTGGTCACCCTTGCCCCCGCCGGCCTGGTGATGTCCGCCACCGCATCCCCACCCGAGGCCTTCACCCTGGCCCCGCTGCCCTATGCCACCGATGCCCTGGAGCCCGTCATCGACCAGAAGACCATGGAGATCCACCATGACAAACACCATGCCGCCTACGTCAAAAACCTCAATCAGGCGGTAGCGGCGGATCCGGCGCTCCAGGGACAGTCTTTGGAGGCCTTGCTGGCCAACGCCTCTCGCCTGCCGGCGGCCGTGCGCAATAACGGCGGTGGCCACTACAATCACAGCCTCTTCTGGACCCTCATGGCCCCGGTGGGGCAGGGAGGTGAGCCATCCGCCGCCCTCCGGGCCCGGATCGACCAGGATTTTGGCTCCTGGGATAAATTTGTCACGGCCTTCGAGGAGGCCGGCCTCAAGCGCTTCGGCTCGGGCTGGGCCTGGCTGGTATGGAGCGATGGTCGTCTGCAGGTCATTTCCACGCCCAACCAGGACAATCCCCTGATGGACCTGGCGGAGGTCAAGGGCGCGCCCATCCTCGCCAACGATGTCTGGGAACACGCCTACTACCTCAAGCACCAGAATAAGCGGGGTGACTACCTCAAGGGGTGGTGGCAAGTGGTCAACTGGGAGCGGGTGAACGCCCTCTTCGCCGCGGCGGCCCAATAAGGACAGGGATGCATCCTTTTTCCATGCTTGCTGCACCTAACCGCGCGGCTGGGAGCTTATGCTAGTTTCCAGAGTCAGGGCACGGCGCCCCACCGACTCGAGCCAACCTAATCACCAGCGGAGTTCGACCATGAAGATGAAAGTGACCCTCATTGCCAGTGCCCTGGGCCTGATGGCGATGACCAGCAGTATCACGGCGCAGGCCTGTGGTTGTTTTGGTCCCGGTCAGGGACAGGGGCCGGCGAATTGCGGCATGATGCAACCGGGTCCCGCCATGGGGGGCGGGGGCCGTGGTCCCGGCGGGGCTGGCCCAGGCCGGGACGTGGATGCCCACCTGGGGCGGATGAAGGCCATGCTGGGACTGAATCCAGAACAAGAGGCCGAGATCCGGGCCATTCTGGAAGTCCAGGAGGCCACCCGCCAAGCCATGCGGGAGGCCATGCGCGATGCCATGAAGGAGCAGGTGGATGCGGTTCTCACCCCGGAACAGCGTGCCCGGCATGACCAGATGATGCAGGGGCGCGGTCAAGGCCCTGCCGGCAAGGCCAGCGGTCGCGGCCTGGGCCGCTGTGGTCATGGTCGGGGTCCGGGAGCGGGTTGGGGACCTGGGACTGGCTTTGGCTCGGGTCCGGGTCCCCAAGCCAGCCCCCTTGACGCCAGCGTCCCCACCGCGCCCATCCCCGCCAACTGATCGAGGTTCGCCTGGATCTCATCCTGGGTGGTCAGGGATTGCCGCCCCACGGACCTTGAATCAAGATGCTGGAAGAGCGCGCCATCGATCCCTATCCCGAACCCCTGCCGGAGGCGGAGGTCGTCCTCCCGTGGCGGCTCTCCACCATCTGGCTGATACCTCTGCTAGCCCTCGCCATTGGCGGCTGGCTGGCCTGGCAGAGCTACAGTCAGCGGGGTCCCGAGATCCAGATCGCCTTCAAGTCCGCCACGGGCTTGCAGGCGGACCGGACCAAGGTCAAGTTCATGGACGTGGAAGTCGGCCAGGTGACCAGTATCTCGGTCAGCCCCGACCTCACCCACGTCCTGGTCAAGGCCCGCCTGCTGGCGGACAGTGAACGCTACCTCAAGGACAAGACCCGTTTCTGGGTGGCCCGCCCGCGGATTTCCGCCACCGAGGTGACGGGGCTGGAGACTCTCTTTTCCGGGGCCTATATCGCCATCGACCCGGTGCTCGCCGGGGAGTCCACCCGGGAATTCGTGGGTCTGGATACCCCGCCCCTGGTGACGACCTCGGAACCGGGCAAGCACTTCATCCTGCACGCCACCACCCTTGGGTCCCTGAACATCGGCTCGCCGGTGTTTTATCGCTCCATCCAGGCCGGGCAAGTGGTGAGCTACGACCTGGACGAGGATGGCCAGGGGGTGAGCATCCGGGTCTTCGTCTCGGCGCCCTACGAGCGCCTGGTGCTGACCAATACCCGCTTCTGGAATGCCAGCGGTCTGGACGTCAAACTGACCCCCGACGGCATCCAGATCGATACGGAATCCCTGCTGTCCATCATCATCGGCGGCGTCGCCTTCGACAATATCCAGTCCCTGGAGGATCAGGGCGGCGCGGCCCAGGATAATGACACCTTTCCCCTCTATGGCAACCAGGCCCAGGCCAGCGAGATCATCTACTCCCAAAAGGTCAACTATCTGCTCTATTTCGAAGGCTCGGTCCATGGCCTCGAAATTGGCGCCCCGGTGATGGTGCGCGGTATCAAGATTGGTAAGGTGCTGGATATCCGGCTGGATTTTGATGTGGAGAACCGCAACTTCCTCATCCCCGTCCTCATCGAACTGGAACCCGAACGCATCGACGAGGTTCAGGATATCCAGGATCTGGAGCAGGAAGACATGATGGCGGAGCTGGTGGCCAACGGCCTACGTGGCCAACTCAAATCCACCAGCCTGCTGACGGGCAAGCTCTACGTGGATCTCGACTTCCATCCCACCGCCCCGCCCGCGCGCCTGGGTCAGCGGGGGGATTTGACCATCCTGCCCACGGTGCGCGCCCCCCTCGACGCCATTACCAACAAAGTCAGCGTCCTGCTGGGAAAATTCGAGACCCTGCCCCTGGAAGAGATCGGCAACGACCTGCGCGATGCCATCAAGGGTGCCAAGGGCTTTCTCACCTCCGCGGGCCTGACCAACGCCCTGACCGAGATGGATGGCGCGCTCAAGCAGTTCCGCGTCACGGCCAGCAGGGTGGACGAGCAGACCTTGCCCAAATTGGGCGCGGCGGTGGAACAGGTGCGCGCTACCTTCAAGTCGGCCCAAGGCGTAATCGCCCCGGATACCGCCCTCTACAATGACCTCAAGCGGGCCCTGACGGAAGTTGCCACCGCCGCCCGCTCCATCCGCGAGATGGCCGACTACCTGGCACGACATCCGGAGGCCCTGATCAAGGGCAAGGGGGCAAGATGAGGCGCGGGATGGTCATGATCAAGCTGCCGCTGGCCGGCCTGGCCCTGCTCACGGGTTGCGCCTCCTCGCCCGAGTCCAGCTTCTACATCCTCTCGCCCCTGCCGGAGGCCAAGGCCCGCCAGGAGACCCTGGTCGAGGGCGGGGTCAGCCTGGGCATAGGCCCCGTCACCCTGCCGGATTATCTGGACCGACCCCAGCGGGTGTCTGGCCTGGGGACTCAGCGAATCGAAGTGGACGAATACCAGCGCTGGGGCGGCTCCCTGCGCGCCGACATCGCCAACACCCTGTGTGAAAATCTGGCCCACCTGCTCGGCACCAGCCGGGTGGTCATGCTGCCCGCCGAGGTCAAGCTACCCGTCCAGTATCGCCTGGTCGTCGATGTCCTGCGGTTCGAGGCCGAGAGCGATGGCCAGGTCCTGCTCAAGGCGCGCTGGGCCCTCATCGACCCCAGCGCCGAGGTGGCCCTGGCCATGCGCGAATCCTCCTTTCGCCAGCCCTTTGCCAAGGCCGACCCCGATGCCCAAGTCGCCGCCCTCAGCACCGCCCTCGGCGATCTCAGCCGCGAGGTGGCCGAGGCCATCCGCCGGCTGCCCTGACCGGGCCGGCCTCAGGGTCTCCGTCAATCCTCATCCCCCGCCGGGACTCTCGGCATAGAGCGCCAGCCTCAATCCCAATGAAATCATGACGCCACCCGCCAAGCGGTCGATCCAGGATTTGCCGCGCAGATAAGCCAGGCGCGGCCCCTCCGCGGACATGGCCAGGGTGACCAAGGCGTACCAGCCCGTCTCCAGGATGAAGACCAGGACGACGATCAGGCTGCCGATTTCCAGGGTCGTGCCCTGGGGCAGGAAGGCGGCAAAAATGGCCGCGTAAACAATAGCCGCCTTGGGATTACTGAGTTGCGTGGCCAGGCCCAGCACCAAGGCCCGGGCCAGGGAATGCCGGCTGACCACCCTCGGCGTGAGCGTTTCTGGCAGTGCCTCCGTCGCGCCCCGCCAGATGCGTAAACCCAGATAGATGAGGTAGCCGCCGCCCACGATCTGAAAGGCGAAGTAGAGGAGGGGCAGGTTCAGCATCAGCCCCTGCAAGCCGATCAGGGCCAGGAGGGTGAAGGTGACGCCGCCGATGCCCATGCCGATGGAGGCCGCCAGGCCGTCCGCCCGGCCCGCCGCCACGGCCGTGCGAGCGATCATGACAAAGCTCGGCCCTGGCGTCACCGTGCCGACCGCCAGCGCCCCCGCGATGCCTAGCAGGGAAAGTAGTTCGCTCATGAGTACCTCAAAAAAAGCGCGGGTTGTCTCAAGCCCCTGTCATCCTTCAGACTCCTACCAACCGTTGGACCGCCGCACCGGCATAAGTCGCAGCTGCTCCCTCCCCCCTGGCGGGGGAGGGTTGGGGAGAGGGGGGGTCCAAGATTACCAGCACGGTAGGCGCATCAGGAATAACTAATGTGTAGAACCTGCGCGATAGCGTCAACCATGAGCAACCGGTCCCGCCACCCGGGTTGGTGCCGAATCCCGGGAGGGGAGGGCGGCGCGGCTGGCAAAATGGGTTCGTTGTGCGCCGTGATAAGGCGCTGTCTTTCAGCAGGTGCGAATCCTGCCCGGCAACTGTCGCTCCGGCCGGTAGCAACTGGAGCAGTCGTGGAGGTAACGAAGCGGCTGAAGCCTCTGGTGTAG
>JADZBU010000022.1 GCA_020851955.1 Chromatiaceae bacterium
CCCTATTTCACCCGCATCCCCGGCTCGGCCCCGGCATCCGGGGCGAGCAGAAAGATGTCCTCGCCGCCGGGGCCGGCGGCCAGGACCATGCCCTCCGAGACCCCAAAGCGCATCTTGCGTGGCGCCAAGTTGGCGACCATGACCGTCAGGCGTCCCTCCAGTTCCTGGGGATCGTAGGCGGTGCGGATGCCGGCGAAGACGGTGCGGGTCTCGCCCCCCAGGTCGAGCAGGAGGCGAATCAGTTTGTCCGAGCCCGCGACCGGGCTGGCCTCCTTTATCCGGGCAATGCGCAGATCGACCTTGGCAAAGTCCGGGAAGGCGATGGGCTCGGCGAGGGGGTCGCGGGTCAGGTGACCCTCGCTATGGATCTCATGGGGCTTGGTCTTCTTGACATCCCGGGCAGCCAGGTCCTCCTTGCTGGCATTCAGCATGGCCTCGATCTGCTTGGGATCGACCCGGGTCATGAGGGGCGTGAATTCGCCGATGTCATGGCCGAGCAGGGGCTGGGCCAGGTCCGACCAGGTCGGGGCCGGGATGCGCAGGAAAGTCGCGGCGGCCGCGGCGGTGCCAGGCAGGACCGGGCTCAGGTAGCCCATGAGCACCCGGAAGAGATTGAGCCCCTGGGAGCAGATGGCCTGGAGCTCACCCTCACGGTCCGGGGCTTTGGCAACCACCCAGGGGGCCTGTTCGTCGATCCATTGGTTGGCGCGGTCGGCGAGGGCCATGATCTCGCGGGTGGCGCGGCTGAACTCGCGTCGTTCGTAGGCCTCGGCGATGGATGAGCCGGCGGCGGTGAAATCGGCGAACAGGTCCGGTTCCAGCAGGCTGGACGTCAATTGGCCCGCGAAGCGCTTGGTGATGAAGCCGGCGCAGCGGCTGCCGATGTTCACCACCTTGCCCACCAGATCCGCGTTCACCCGCAGGGTGAAGTCCTCCAGGTTGAGGTCGATATCCTCGACGTTGGGGCCCAGCTTGGCGGCAAAGTAATAGCGCAGGTATTCGGGGTTGAGGTGGTCCAGGTAGGTGCGGGCGCGGATAAAGGTACCGCGGGACTTGGACATCTTCTGGCCATCGACGGTGAGGAAGCCATGGGCCAGCACCGCCGTGGGCGGGCGGAAGCCGGCGCCATGCAGCATGGCCGGCCAGAAGAGGGCGTGGAAATAGACGATGTCCTTGCCAATGAAGTTGTACAGCTCGGCGGTGGAGTCCGCCCGCCAGAAGTGGTCGAAATCCAGCCCCGGGGTGCGGTCGCACAGATTCTGAAAGCTGGCCATGTAGCCGATGGGGGCATCCAGCCAGACATAAAAGAACTTGCCCGGGTGGTCGGGGATCTCGAAGCCGAAGTAGGGGGCGTCGCGGGAGATGTCCCACTCCTGTAGCCCGGCATCGAACCACTCGTCGAGCTTGTTGGCGATCTCCTTTTGCAGGGCGCCGCCCCGGGTCCAGTCGCGCAGCATGGCCTCGAAGTCGCCGAGGCGGAAAAAGTAGTGATCGGACTCGCGCTGCTCGGGCTTGGCGCCGGAGATGGCGGAGGTGGGGTTCTTGAGCTCCGCCGGCGAGTAGCTGGCGCCACAGGCCTCGCAGTTGTCGCCGTACTGGTCCGCCGCCCCGCACTTGGGGCATTCGCCCTTGATGAAGCGGTCCGGCAGGAACATTTGTTCCACCGGGTCATAGGCCTGGGTGATGGTCCGCTTGGCGATGTGACCCTGGTCCCGGTTGCGCTCGTAGATGAGGTTGGCGAAGTGGCGATTTTCCGGGGAGTGGGTGGAGTGATAGTTGTCGAAGCCGATGCGGAAGGCGGCGAAGTCGGCCTGGTGCTCCAGGGCGACCCGGGCGATGAGTGCTTCCGGGGCTATGTCCTCCTGGCGGGCCCGGAGCATGATGGGGGTGCCGTGGGCGTCGTCGGCGCAGACGTAGTAGCAGCGATGACCGCGCATCTTCTGAAACCGCGCCCAGATGTCCGTCTGGATGTATTCCACCAGGTGGCCGATGTGGATGGGGCCATTGGCGTAGGGGAGGGCGCTGGTGACCAGGATGTCTCTGTTGTCGTTCATGCTGCGGTTACTTTGGCTGCTGGGGGTGGGCCGCGGGTGTCTCGTCGCCAGCGGGCGCGGCGGGACGAGGAGCGCATTATGGGGCATGAGGGGCCATTTCGGGCGGGCCCCGGGCTTGAAATTCCGGTGGCGAAGACCAAATTCGGCCCCAACCCTAAGCCGTACCCAGCCGCTTGGCGATATCTTCCACCACAACCCTTGCATCGATCCCGAAAACCGGCCTGCAATCCGGGTCCAGCCCCGAGGGGCGGCGGGAGCGGGACCCCCTAACGGAGTATTCCATGTCAGAAGTCACGAAAGCATCCATCGAAGCCGCCATCAAGACCTACATCGAGCCCAGCCTGGGCCGTGACCTGATCGGTGCCGCTTGCGTCAAGGGGATCCAGATCGAGGGCGGCAAGGTCAAGGTCGAGGTCGTCCTCGGCTTTCCCGCCAAGGGCGTGGTCGAGGTGATCGCCGCGGCCCTGCGGGAGCGGATCGCCGCGGTACCCCGCGTCACCGCCGCCGAGGTGGACGTGACCTGGAAGGTGGTCGCCCACTCCGTCCAGAAGTCCCTCAAGCCCATCGATAACGTCAAGAACATCATCGCCGTCGCCTCTGGCAAGGGCGGCGTGGGTAAATCCACCACCGCCGTCAACCTGGCCTTGGCCCTGTCCGCCGAGGGCGCCCGCGTCGGTATCCTGGACGCCGATATCTATGGCCCCTCCCAGCCGCGCATGCTCGGCATCACCGGCCGGCCCGAGTCCAATGACGGTAACAGCCTGGAGCCCATGAACTCCTATCATCTCCAGGCCATGTCCATCGGTTTCCTCATCGACGAGGAGACACCCATGATCTGGCGTGGCCCCATGGTGACCCAGGCCCTGGAGCAACTGCTCAACGATACCAACTGGGCGGACCTCGACTACCTGGTCATAGATCTGCCGCCGGGCACCGGCGACACCCAGTTGACCCTGGCCCAGAAGGTGCCCGTGTCCGGCGCCGTCATCGTCACCACGCCCCAGGACATTGCCCTGCTGGACGCCCGCAAGGGTCTCAAGATGTTCCAGAAGGTGGAGGTGCCGGTCCTGGGTATCGTCGAGAACATGAGCACCCACATCTGCTCCCAGTGTGGCCACGAGGAGCACATCTTCGGGTCCGGGGGCGGTCAATCCATGGCCGACCAGTATGGCATCGATCTCCTCGGCTCCCTGCCGCTGGACATCGCCATCCGCGTTGAGACCGACAGCGGTAAGCCCACGGTCGTGGCCCAGCCGGAGTCGCGGATCACCGCCATCTACCGCGAGATAGCCCGCAAGACGGCGGCCAAGCTGTCGCTCCAGGCCAAGGATTACGCCGCCAAGTTCCCGCGCATCGTCATCCAGAACAACTGATCCCCGGTCATGGTCCCGGCGCTGGAACTAGCGGCCTATTGCGACGCCCTCTTGGGCGCGCGGGACTTCGACGATTACTGCCCCAATGGGCTTCAGGTGGAGGGCACCCGGCCCATTGGTCGCCTGGTCACCGGCGTGACGGCCAGCCTGGCTCTGATCGAGGCGGCCAGCGCGGCGGGGGCGGATGCCATCCTGGTTCATCATGGCTGGTTCTGGAAGGGGGAGGCGCCCTGCCTGACCGGCCTCAAGGGCCGCCGGGTCCGGGCCCTGATGGCGTCGGGGGCCAGTCTCCTGGCTTATCACCTGCCTCTGGATGCCCATGGAGAGTTGGGCAACAACCGCCAGTTGGCGCGGCTGCTGGATATCGCGGCGCCGGAGCCGACCGGGGCCGGCCATGGCCTGGTGTGGCGCGGCCAACTGGCCCGGCCCCTGTCGGGGGAGGCTTTTGCCGAGCAGGTCGCGGTCGCCTTGGGGCGGCGGCCCCTGCGTATCCCGGCCGGGGACCGCCCCCTGGCCGCCATTGCCTGGTGCAGCGGCGCCGCTCAGGGCTTTATCCAGGAGGCGGCGGCCCTGGGTGTCGATGCCTACCTCAGCGGCGAGATTTCCGAGCAGACCACCCACCTGGCCCGGGAGTTGGGCATCGACTATTTCGCCGCCGGTCATCACGCCACGGAACGCCTGGGAGTCCAGGCCTTGGGCGATTGCCTGGCGGCTCACTTTGGCCTTGATCACCATTTTCTGGACATCGACAACCCGGCCTGATGGAGGGCGGCGCAGGGTCCCTACCCCAAAATTACCTATTACCATCCCAAGGCATACCTTGACCCATTGGGGACGATGGGTGAGAATTCCACGTCGGTTTTCGTTGCTTCGACGGAGTGGGACTTTTGCCTTCTCGAACGGGTGGCGCTTCCATCGCGGAGGCGAACCCGCCGAGTCAACCGGGGGTTGTAATAAAGATGAGCGCACAAGGCGTTGACAAGAACCGGCGGCGCGTATTAATCGCCGCTACTAGCGTGGTTGGGGCCGTGGGCGCTGGCTATGTAGCCGTCCCCTTCCTCAGCTACTGGAATCCCAGCGCCAAGGCCCGCGCGGCCGGCGCTCCCGTCGAGGCGGATATCGGCAAGCTCGAGCCGGGCGCCCTGCTGCGCGTCAAGTGGCGCGGCAAGCCTGTCTGGATCGTCAGCCGCACCGAGCCCATGCTGGCCAGTCTGCCCGAGCTCAATGCGTCCCTGACGGACCCGAACTCGACCGTCCCCCAGCAGCCCGCCTACTGTCAGAACGAGCAGCGCTCCATCAAGCCCCAGTACTTCGTGGCCATCGGCATCTGCACCCACCTGGGGTGCTCGCCGACCTACCGACCCGACGTCGCCCCCGACGATCTGGGCCCCAAATGGCTGGGCGGTTTTTTCTGCGCCTGCCACGGTTCCCGCTTCGATCTGGCGGGCCGGGTTTTCAAGGGTTCGCCAGCCCCTACCAATCTGGTCATCCCCAAGCATAAATTTGTGTCTGATTCCGTCATCGTGGTGGGTGAAGACGGAGGAGCCGCCTGATGAGCACTGAAACCACATCCCCGGGCTTCCTCGGCTGGGTCGACAAGCGCTTTCCCCTGACCAAGGTCTGGAACGAGCATCTTGCCCAGTACTATGCCCCGAAGAATTTCAATTTCTGGTATTTCTTTGGCTCCCTGGCCATGTTGGTGCTGGTCATCCAGTTGCTGACCGGAATCTGGCTGGCCATGAACTACAAGCCCTCGGCGACGGATGCCTTCGCCTCGGTCGAATACATCATGCGCGATGTCAACTGGGGCTGGCTGATCCGCTATATCCACTCCACCGGGGCCTCGGCCTTCTTCATCGTCGTCTATCTCCACATGTTCCGGGCCCTCATGTACGGTTCCTACCGTAAGCCACGGGAGCTGTTGTGGATCATCGGTATCATCATCTATCTGGCCATGATGGCCACCGCCTTCTTTGGCTACCTGCTGCCCTGGGGCCAGATGTCCTATTGGGGTGCCCAGGTTATCGTCAACCTCTTCGCGGCCGTCCCTAGCGTGGGCGAAGACCTCTCGGTGTGGGTTCGCGGTGATTACGTCATCTCCGATACCACCCTCAACCGCTTCTTCGCCTTCCATTTCGTGGTGCCCTTCCTGCTGGCGGCCCTGGTTTTCATCCACATCGTGGCCCTGCACAAGGTGGGCTCCAACAACCCCGATGGCATCGAGATCAAGGAGAAAAAGGACGCGAACGGCATCCCCCTGGATGGCATCCCCTTCCACCCCTACTACACGGTCAAGGATATTGCCGGCATAGCGGTCTTCCTCGCCTTCTTCTCGGTTATCGTCTTCTTTATCCCGGACTTTTTCGGCCTCTTCCTCGAAGGTCCGAACTTCCAGCCGGCCAACCCCCTGCAGACCCCGGCGCACATCGCCCCGGTCTGGTACTTCACGCCCTTCTACGCCATGCTGCGGGCCGTGCCACCTATGTTTGGTTCCCAGTTCCCAGGCGTCGTAGTCATGTTTGGGGCCATCATCATCATGTTCTTCCTGCCCTGGCTCGATCGCAGCCCCGTCAAGTCCATCCGCTACAAGGGCATCATCTCCAAGGTCGCCCTGGGCATCTTCGCCGTCAGTTTCGTGGTCCTGGCCTATCTGGGCATGCAGCCCTCGACGCCCATCGCGACCCTCATGGCCCAGGTCTTCACGGTCCTGTACTTCCTGTTCTTCCTCTTGATGCCGATTTACTCCAAGCTGGACAAAACCTTGCCGGTTCCGGAGAGGGTGACGAAATGAGAAAGCTGATTCTTGCCTCCGTCCTGTTTCTGGCCCCTATCTTGGCGTCGGCGTCAAGCGAAGGTGTTGCCCTGCAGGATGCCAACATCGACCTCAAGGACAAGGCGTCCCTGCAACGCGGGGCCGGGCACTTCGTCAATTACTGCATGGGCTGCCACTCGCTGCAATACATGCGCTACAACCGCATGGCCGAGGATCTGGATATCGACGACACCACCCTGCGTCAGAATCTGATCTTCACCGGCGCCAAGCCCGGCGATCTCATGATCTCGTCCATGAGCCCGGAGAACGCCGCCAAGTGGTTGGATATCGCGGTGCCCGATCTGACCCTGGTCACCCGTTGGCGCTCCCCGGATTGGGTGTACACCTATCTCAAGACCTTCTATGCCGATCCAAGCCGTCCCTATGGCGTCAACAACCTGGTCTTCCCCCAGGTCGGTATGCCGAATGTCCTGGCGGGGCTGCAGGGGGTTCAACAGCCCAAGTTCGAGGAACATAAAAGCGCGGACGGCCAGGTCGTCCAGCGGGTGGTGGGGATCGAACATGCGGTAGGCGGCACCCTGTCGGCCGAGGAGTTCGATACCTTTGCCCGCGATCTGACGGCCTTCCTGACCTATGCCGGCGAACCCATGAAGCTGGAGCGTCAGCAGCTGGGCATCTATGTCCTCATCTTCCTCGCCATCTTCTTTGTCGTCGCCTATGCCCTGAAGAAGGAATATTGGAAAGACGTTCACTGACCCGGGTACCGGGCCGGCCCTTCCAGGCGCCGGCCCCGGGCTCCGAAGGGATGACCAGCCCCGCGCTCGCGGGGCTTTTTGCCGCTGGGCCCGGCGCTAATCCATGATCGCCAAGCCAGAATCTCGGCTATAATCGGCCCCTGCAAAAAATCGGGGCTCCGCGCGAGGGGCTTTCCTTCGTTGGAGCACAGGACAAATATCCGTGGGTACGAACCGAAGATCCGTGATGACTCTCTTCTCAGACCCCGCTTGCCCCTTCTGCCATCGTGTCCGTATTGTCCTTGCCGAAAAGGGCATCGCGGTGGAAGTCGTTGACGTGGACGCCCAGAACCTCCCCGAGGAGGTGATGGACTTCAACCCCTATGGCACCGTGCCCACCCTGGTCGATCGCGACCTGCGGCTCTGGGAATCGCGCATCATCATGGAATATCTGGATGAGCGTTTTCCTCACCCCCCGCTCATGCCGGTGGACCCCATCGCCCGCGCCAATGCCCGCCTCTTCATGTACCGGGTGGACCAGGACTGGTACCAACTCATGGGCCGCATCCTCAAGGGCACCCAGGATGCCGATATCGCCCAGGCCCGCAAGGAGTTGCGCGAGAGCCTGATCGTCACCTCCCCGGTCTTCGGCGCCAAGCCCTACTTCATGAGCGACGAGTTTTCCCTCGTCGACTGCTGTATAGCGCCCTTGCTATGGCGGCTGCCGATCCTGGGGGTGGAGATCCCGCCCAACGCGACGGCCATCCACCAGTACATCAAGCGCATTTTCGAACTGCCATCCTTCCGCCACAGTCTCACCGAGATCGAGCGGGAGATGCCCCACGAGCCCCCGCGCCGCTGATCTCCTCATCGCGAGCCGGTCCCCGCCATGACATCCAATCGTCCCTATCTCATCCGGGCCCTCTACGAGTGGATCCTGGACAACGACATGACGCCGCATCTGCTGGTGGATACCAGCCGCTCCCCCACCGTGGTGCCCTCCCAGTTCGTCCAGGATGGCAAGATCGTCCTCAACGTCAGCCCCGGTGCCGTGCGCGAGTTGGTGTTAGGTAACGACGAGATCGTCTTCAACGCCCGCTTCTCCGGCCGTCCCATGGATGTCCTGGTCCCGGTCGAGGCCGTCATGGGCATTTATGCCCGTGAAAACGGCCATGGCATGCTCTTTCCCGACGAGGAGGGGGACGCCAACCCACCATCTCCGCCCGACAAAGGCCCCCCAACTCCCCTGAAACCCAAGCGCGGTAAACCCAACCTGCGGGTCGTCAAATAATCTCTATAGTTCCGGCAGGCATCCCGGGGTCACCGATGGGTCTGCTCGGCCCTGCGGTTTGCCCGGCTAGATGCCCACCCTGGACCTTTCGCCTGACCAACTCGATGCTAGCTTGCCACCTCCGCTGTCATTCAGGCGGGGTCGCGGCAGGTGCCAAATGGTAACGAGGCCAGAGAGACTAGCCTGAACCTACCTTCGTGCTAATTTTTAGCATAATCATGCTAATATTTGGCCATGTCTATCGCCTCCGCCCTTTTCACCCATAGCCAGTCCCGGGTTTTCTTCTGGGTGTTTGGGCATCCTGATCGGGGTTTTCATCTGAGCGAACTGCGCCGCCTGACCGGATTAGGGAGCGCATCCTTGCAGCGAGAGCTCAATCGCCTGGCTGGCGCGGGGTTGGTGACCACCGAACGCGCCGGCAATTTGCGGCTTTTTCAGGCGAATCGCAAGAGCCCTGTTTTCGATGAGTTGGTTGCCGTGGTCAGGAAGACATTGGGCATTGGGCCCATGCTGCAAGATGCACTAGGTCCCTTGCTGCCCCGCCTGCAGGCCGCTTGGATCTATGGTTCGGTTGCTAAGGCGACGGATACGGCCAGCAGCGATATCGATCTGATGTTGGTGGGTCAGGATTTGCGGCTTGGCGAGGTACTTGAACAGCTAATCCCCATGGAAGCAGCCCTTGGGCGCAGGATCAACCCGACCTGTTTCTCGCCCGAGGAATATGCCGCGCGCCGTCTGGAGCCGGATTCCTTTGTCAACCGGGTGTTGTCTCAGCCGGTTTTGCCCTTGATCGGAGACGCTAATGAGCCTGGCGGCGTTAGATAACCTCGTTTGTGTCGGGCGACTCAAGGCCGAGATTTTGTTTCGGCAGGCATCCCGGGCGCGGCTCACCGAGGTATGTGCTTGGCCAGTCGCCAGGCTGGATAGATGGTCGGGGGGGTATCAGGCGCATCCTTATCGCTCGCCTTGCCTATAATGAGGCTTTGTTCTTGCCAGCCATCGCCTTCGACCGCAATGCCGATGCCACCAACGGAAACCTTGGCCAGAATACTGGGCGACCAGCCACAACTGCAGTTTGCCGTGCTGGTGGGCAGTCGTGCTACCGGGACTGCTCATGCCCACAGCGATTGGGATATCGCCCTGCAGTGGTCGCCGCAACTGGACTGGATGACCGTACTGAGTAAGACCGAAACCCTGCGCAGCGCTCTGGCGGAAGCCCTGCACATTGCCCCCTCGTCTATCGACCTGATCGAACTGCGCCGGGCCAACCTGGCCATGCGCGCCAGCGTGGCTGAAGAGGGCTTGCCCTTGTGCGGACAAGAGTCTTTAGCCTGGATGCGCTTCTTACAACGCACCTGGCGCGAGTTGGAGGATTTTTACTGGGAGAGACGCCATGCGGCTTGACCTGTACCAGGCAGAGACAGCGCGCATCGCCGCCGAGCAAAGTGCCCTGCTGGCGCAAGCCCGGGCCATCCTCCAGCAAGGCAGAGCACTGACGCCCCTGGAGCAGGGCGGAGTGCTGCATGCCCTGCAAATCCTCATTGAAAACGCCATCGGCAAAGCCAAGCAATTGCTCAATGCCAGTGCACAACCCGTGCCCGTGTCTGGTTATGACGCCTTTAAGGCTTTGGCCAATAGCAACCTCATAGAACCGGCTGATCTCCCGGCGTGGAATGCCATTATCGGCTTACGAAACCGCATCGTGCATGACTACATGAATGTCGGCATGGATCATGTGATAGCGCTGGTGGCGGAGAGCCAAGAACAATTTGTCGTGCGTTTTTTGCTTAAGGAAGTGGCGGTGTGAGCTTGTCCGGCTCATCGCCCTAGCCCGCCAGGGTCTGGTCGTGACCTGGCTGCTACCGGAGATTTCGCAAAAGCCGGCCGATAAATTTCGACCCAGCCCGCGGGTCGTCAAATTGCCGCCGATTCAGGCATCCCAAGTCCCCCCCGGCAGTCCGAAGCTGATCTCCTCCAGGTAGAGGCCCACCAGGGTCAGATAGCCCCCCTGGCGTCCCGAGCCCTCTTCGCTGAATTCGAAACGATAGGTGCGTCTCAGCCGCAGGCCATTGGTTGTCCAGCGCACCCGCAGGCGGCGCAGGGCCACCGTCTGATCGAGAAACTGGAGTTCGCGCTCCTCGCAGGCCGCGCGGCAGATACCGAGGGCCAACTCCCGCGCCCGCAGGCTATCGAGCCAGTACCAGCCGATGAGGAGCAGGATAAAAATGGCCAGGAGGCTTTCCATAAAGGGGCTCGGGCGAACCGGGGTTCGTCTTGGTGGGGCTGGTTGCGCCAGGAGACCAGCTTGGTGGGCCTGGGGGTGCCTTGATTTTCCGAGAATAACATAGGACCCTGTCCCTCGCGGCGGCGATGCCGGGGGTGACCGCCCAGCGGCACCATCCCGATTAAGCCCTCGCCGGATCGGCGGGCTGGCGGGTGCCGATCGCCTCACGGTCACCGGTTGCTTTCAGATCCCCGACCATCTCCAGCCCGCCGGGTAAAGGGGGAGGGTGCTATCATAATTACGGCGCATAACCCGGTATGACGGCTAAACCTTCATGGCGCGTTTCGCCAGCCGGCATTTCCCGCGACGGGGTCTCTCGCCGCTAGGATTTGCCACCCACCCGCGGTCGGTCGCCTGGCGTTGCGACGGGTCGCTTTTTTTCTGTCCTTGCCTGGCCAGCCCGCCGGGAATGTTGTAGGACCACCCTAAATGAATTTGATCAACGGCCTTCATTTCAGAAACCTGCGCGGGGATATCTACGGTGGCATTACCGCCGGCGTGGTGGCCTTGCCCTTAGCCCTGGCCATGGGCGTCGCCTCCGGCGCCGGACCCATCGCGGGGATGTATGGCGCCATCTTCGTGGGCTTCTTCGCCGCCCTCTTCGGCGGCACCCCCGCTCAAGTCTCGGGTCCCACGGGCCCCATGACAGTGGTCATGGCGGCCATCTTCACCCAGTACACCGCCATGTTTCCGGACGACCCGGCGCGGGGCGCGGCCCTGGCCTTTACCGTGGTCATGCTGGGCGGCTTATTCCAGATTTTGTTTGGCTTCCTCAAGATCGGCAAATTCATCGAGTTGGTACCGCACCCGGTCGTTTCGGGCTTTATGAGCGGCATCGGGGTCATCATCATCCTCTTGCAACTGCCGCCCCTGCTGGGTTACCCCACCCAGGCCGGCCCCCTGGCCTCGGCGGAGGTCTTGCCGCTGGCCCTCGACCATATCGTTTTCGACGCCGTCATTTTGGGCGCTATCTCCCTGGCCATTGTCCTGTTTCTGCCGAAGAAGATCGGACGCCTTGTCCCCTCGCCCCTGGTGGCCCTCATCGTGGGGACCCTGGTCTATATGCTGTTCCTGCGTAGCGGCAATGCCTCGATTCTTGGTCAGATTCCCACCGGCTTGCCGGAGCCCCGGATGCCGACCTTCGAGTTTACCCTGCTGCCCATGATGCTCCAGTCCGCCCTGACCCTGGCGGCCCTGGGCGCCATCGACTCCCTGCTGACCTCCCTGGTGGCGGACAACATCACCCGTACTTATCACAAGTCCGACCGGGAACTCATCGGCCAGGGCATCGGCAACACCATCGCGGGATTTTTCGGCGGCCTGCCGGGCGCGGGTGCCACTATGCGGACCGTGGTCAATGTCAAGTCAGGCGGCCAGACCCCCCTTTCCGGTGCCTTGCATTCGGTCGTCCTACTGGCCATCGCCCTCGGCGCCGGCTCCCTGGCGAGCAATATCCCCAATGCCGTGCTGGCGGGCATCCTGATCAAGGTCGGCATCGACATCATCGACTGGGACTATCTCAAGCACCTGCGCCATGCCCCCAAGGCCGGCGTGACCATGATGCTGGTGGTGCTGGTGATGACCGTTTTCGTCGATCTCATCATTGCCGTGGCCACGGGTATGGTCATGGCCAGCATGGTCTTCATGAAACGCCACACGGATCTGCAACTCCAGAGCATCAAGACCATCCGCGAGGTGGACGAGGACACCCCCTTGTCGCCGGAGGAGGCGGAAATCTTCCGGGCGGCCCAGGGCCGTATCCTTCTGGTCCACCTGGGTGGACCCATGAGCTTTGGCGCCGCCAAGGGCATGGCCCGGCTCCTGGCCCAGTTCGATGAGTACGACAGCCTCATCCTGGAGCTTACCGACATGCCCCAGATCGACTTTACCGCCTCGCGCGCCCTTTTCGATATGGTGACGGACGCCAAGTCCATGGGGCGCGAGGTCTTTCTGGTCGGCACGCGCAAACCCGTCCAGGACATGCTGACCAAGCAGGGCATCATCGCCGAGGTGCCCACGGGCCACCGGGTCGAGAAGCGTCTGGCCGCCCTTCAAGAGGCCCTGCGGTTGTTGCGGGCGAAGCAGGCCTAGCGGCGCGGGCATGAGTCTCGAAGCCGAACTGGTCTCCTCCCTGACGGCCCATCTTGCCAGCGTTCAGCCGATCCTGGATCGCTACGGCTTGTGGGCCCTGTTCGTCAGTTGCCTGGTGGAGGGCTTTGGCATCCCACTCCCGGGCGAGACCCTGCTGATTGCTTGTGCCCTCATGGCCGCGTCGGGCGACCTGGATCTCGCCAGCGTTCTCGCCGTCGCCTGGGTGGGGACCCAACTGGGGGACATCATCGGCTTCCTGATCGGCGGCTGGGGCCTCAAGCGGTTGCTCGGGTCCGGGGCCGTGCCGCCCCAGCGATTGCAGCGGGCGGAGGCCCTCTTTGCGCGCTGGGGCATGGGCCTCCTTATGGTCGGCCGGTTCCTGGATGGCATCCGCCAAACCAGCAACCTGGCTGCGGGTCTCCTGGCGATGCCCTGGTGGCGCTTTCTGCTTGGCACCCTGATCGGCACCAGCCTGTGGGTGGGGACCTTCGGTCTGGGCGCCTATCTGCTGAAGGAGGACTTCCATGCCATTGTCGCCTTCCTCAAGCCCCTCGGGCCTGCGGGTCTGACTTTAACCGCCTTACTTCTGATCAGCCTGATCCTCTATCTGATCAGGCGTCGTCGGCCCCACAGGGCCGGGAAAAACGACTTTTAGCTGTAGAGAGCAGATAGTCTGTCCGGTGTTGTAGCACGTGATGTGTCCGGTTTATTTCGTATCCGAGGAGGTACGAGATGAACCGAACAGAACTGCTACAGGAGATCCGGAAGATGCGATTTGAAGA
>JADZBU010000023.1 GCA_020851955.1 Chromatiaceae bacterium
ATACCACCGCCCACCACGATATGCTCGAAAGCCTCGCTCATAAAACCACCCTAGCCCCACCGCGAAAGTTGTCTGGATTGGCGCCGACAGCACCCTTGGGCCGCCGCCTTAGCGAGCCCGTCGGCGCCCAAAAGCCCTCATACCTGGCCCGCACCCGAGTACGGGTCCACCCTGGACTCCGGCGGCAGCATGCGCAAATGACGGATATCCGGCACCACCACCGGCTCGGCGCCCTGATCGCAATCCGCCAGGCTCCAGTCCTGGCCGGGCATCAGACTCAGGTGGCTGATATCCACCGCCGGCGGCGCCAGACCCGGGTCCGGCTCCAGGGGTCGGCCATCCGGTGGCGCCAGGTCCCATTCGCGCGGCGGGGCCGCCCGCGCGGCGGGCAGCGGGGGCGGCGCTGCGGTGGTCAGGGGCGGCTGGGGGGCGGCGGGCCCCTGCTCCACCAGCCGTACCAGGGCCCCCACCTCCAGAAAGACCTGCCGCAACCGCTCCGCCCGGGCCAGGTCCAGCCCCCGCTTCAAGGCTACCGTCCGACCACTGAAAAGCCGCGCCGCTGCCTCGTCGGAGAGCTTGAACAGGCCCTGAATCCGCGCCCTCGCCACCGCCGGATCCGCCCCGGGCCGCAAGTCACCGGAAAAGTGAATGTCGTAGCTCGTCGTCATGGCACCTTGCTCGCTAGCGGATCAGCCCTGGACCACGGCCGGGTCCGAGTCGTTTGCCCGGTTGACCGACACCCGCGGGGACAAGCCTAATCGACATGGGCCACGGGCCGCATCTGGGTATCGCAGACACCGCCAATGCTCACGGACTGGGTGGCGGGAGCCGACTTGCAGCTTTCGCCCCGCGCCTTGATCTGACACTTCAGTTCCAGGGGCTTGCCCTCGGCCAGCCAGGAGGGCACCTTGCGATGGCGACCAATCTTGTCGTGACGGCAGCCCCCGGGGATGCCATAGGCCGGGCAAGCGGCGGGGGGCTTGCCGCTGACCTTGCGCGCGTCAACGACGAAACCGGGGAAGTTGTCCTCCAGGCGGATGCGGTCGGCATCCTCGTCCTCGGTGACCAGGAACTCGCGAAAGCGATAACCCTCGCCTTCCTTACCTTCGATCTGGATACGGGTGTTGGCGATGAGGGCAAAATCACCGCCCTTGCGGGCGATGGCGCCGGACATGTATTCGACCCCCTTGTGGTTGGGGAAACACTTGCCCATGGCCGGGGCATGGTAGTAGTGGCGCAGGCCCGTAATATCCCGCACGGACTTGCCGGGGAAGAGGTCACGCAGCGCCGCTTCGTCCCCGTACATGATGCGCTCGACATCGCCGACACTCTGGGCATGCATGGCCTGAAGCTTGTCGTAATAGTCACCGCTGCGGGCATTGCCGGCGCTGCCGAGGTCATCCCGCAAATAGCAGGAGGTGAGACCCGAGACCTGGGTGAGAAACTCATCCCAGATGTTGTATTGGGAGACGGAGGAGGAGGCGCCCTGGAAATCGCCCGGTTGTCGGCAACCCTGACCGGCCTGGCACTTGCCGACGGCCCGGTTACGGATGGACAGGGCAATGATATTGCGCTCGCAGGCGCCATAGGCGTTACAACCGCGGCCAAGATGGCCCTCGAAGAGGGCGGTGCGCATGACGTAATCCAAGTGCTTGGCGCGCTTGAGATCCGCCGCCGAGGCGCGGCCCTGGTTGGCGGCGATATAGCTGTCCCAGGCCTGCGCCAGGGCGCCCCGACGACCCACCAGATCGTCGTTGACCTGATCGCATTGGGGAGAATTATGGAAGCCGCGCACCAGCCGGTCCAGGGTGCCGCCGCCCTCGGTTTTCTGGCCCTTGCCGGTCCTGGGCGGGTCGAAGGCGGGGGCCTTGGTCATGGCATAAAAATCGCGGACACTGATGACCCGCTTGATTCCGGGGGGACAGTGGTGATTCTCAACCTTCAGGCCCTTGCGCTCGGCCAGTACCTTTTTGAATTTATCGGTCGCCTCGGGCCCGGCCTTGGCGGTATCCACGACGACCTCGAAGCCGACGTAGGGGGTGCCGCTGTCATCCACCAGGGGCTTGCCATTGCGGATTACCAGGCAGGGGATGATGGAACTGCCCTGGGTGAGCTGGCCCGCCGGGGATTGGGGGCCGCGCCGGGCGAAATCGTCCGCGTCATAGAAGGGGTTGGTCCTGGGCCCGTTGAATTTATAGAGGGTCATAACGGGGGTGGCCGGGATCTCCGCCAGCGCCGGGAGCGGGCCGAGCAGGATGCCGAGGACCAGGAGAGCAGGCAATAGCAGTTCGGGTTTCTTCATGGGCGCTTCCAAAATGAGGTCAGGGCGGCCTGGGGCTCACACCGAGAGACCAGAGGTCAGGCGAGGGGGATGACAGGATTCTATACCGGCCACGCCGGGGTCGCGGATAATATCGCCCTTGCGGGCCCAAACCCAACCGCCAGCAGCCTGCCCCATCTCCGCGACGAGGATATCCCCATGTTGGTCACTTTCAAAACCGATGCCCATGCCGACATCATCATGTTCGGTGACGTAGCCCTGACGCTGCTCAAGCTGATGGGGCAAAGTGGCCGGATCCCCGGGGCCCTGTTGGCCGCGGATATTCCCCAGGCCCTGGCGCGACTGCAAGCGGCGGTCGCGGAACATCCGGATCTGGCCCTGGACCCGGCGCCCCCAGCCGGCCGAGAGGAGGAAGATAGCGGACGCCATGTCAGCCTGGCCAATCGCGCCCTGCCCCTGATCGACTTGCTGACCAAGGCGGCGGCACGGGGTAAGAACGTGATGTGGGATCACTGAATTCCTCCCGGAATCCGTGCCAGGACACGGTTTCCACTTGGAATCCGCCCCCGGCTGGGGGATCATTGACAGAACGCAAAAGACACCCCTCAGGAGC
>JADZBU010000024.1 GCA_020851955.1 Chromatiaceae bacterium
TCCTGGACATCGCCCGCCGCCTGGAGGAGATCGCCCGCTCCGATCCCTACTTCATCGAGCGCAACCTCTACCCCAACGTCGATTTCTACAGCGGCATCCTGCTGCGCGCCATCGGCATCCCCACCAATATGTTCACCGTCATCTTCGCCATCGGCCGTCTGCCCGGCTGGATCGCCCACTGGTGGGAGCAGAATCAGGCCCCGACCAGCCGCATCGCCCGGCCGCGTCAGATCTATACGGGTCGGACCGATGCCCACTATGTCCCCATGGATCAAAGGGGCCGCTAGTCACCTGGCGCCAGCGGCGTCTCGCTTGCCGCCGCTGGACTTTATGGCGAAGATGATCAGAGGCCGCAACCGGAACCCTGGTTGCGGCCACCCGCGCGGAGGACGGCCTGGCCGAGGTCCCGACCCCGCGGCGGACATTTTCCTCCGCGACACCCGACCCTCAGGACTGACCTTAACGCCGTCATGCCCCTTTCCTTTTCAAGCCGCATCATCGCCTGGTTCGGGGGCTTGTTTCTCGCCGCCAGCGCCACCCTCTTTGCCCTGGGTTACTTCGGCCTGCCCCAACTCGGCCTGAGCGGCATCCGCCTCCATTGGCTGACCGAGGCCAGGCAGTACCTGGACTTCGCCGCGGATCAGCAGGCCGCCCAAATCACCCAGGGCGTGCGGTCGCTGCGGGGCAATATCCTCTATGTCACGGAAAGCCGCACCCTGACCAGCCAGTTGGCCAGGAAGGACCCCGCGGTCCAGGCCAGCCTGCTACACCTCTTCGACCGCCTGCAACGGGCCTACCCGGGCCGCTTTGAAGGCCTGACGGTCCTGGACCCGGTCGATGGCCTGATCCGGGCCAGCACCCAGCCCACCGAGGTGGGCCAGCCCTACCGGGACGGCGGGCTCCTGGACCGGGTCAACCAGGCCCGGACCCATCCGGCGGAGCAGGGTGAGTGGATCGAGGCACTGCCCGGTACCCCGGGGCGGCCCCTGCTCGGCGTGGTGCGACCCATCATGGCCCCGGACGCGGAGGACACGCCCGGCACCCAAGTCGTCGGCATCCTGATCGCCACCCTGGATTCGCGGTCGCTCCTGGGAGGAGAGACCCAGGATAGGGCCAACCCGCCCCGGCGCTCCGGTATCCGCTTGCTGTTTGACGCTCACGGACACCTGCTGGCCCACTCCGACGGCGAGGGCACCGATTGGTCGGCCCTGGCACCCCGGGAAGCGGCCGCCCCCGGCGAGGCGGGGTCGCGCCGGGAGAGGGAGGCCCGGGGCGGTGACTGGCTGGTGGCCAACCGCCCCCTGGATTTAGGTGGCGCCCCGAATTGGACCCTGGTCTATGCCCTGAACAAGGCCGAGGTCCTCGCGTCCTTGCGGAGCGACTTCGGCCGTCTGGCCTGGGCGGGGCTGGTGCTCGCCCTGGGTTCCCTCCTCCTGATCAGCCTGGCCGCCCGCCGCCTGACCCGACCCCTGCGCACCCTGGTCGGCGTGGCCGAGCAAGTGCAGGCCGGCGATCTCTCGGCCCGCCTCCAGCCGGCCCCGGGAGACTGCCGCGAGACGCGGATCATGGTGGATGCCTTCAACCGCATGGCCGACCGCATCCAGGACTCCCAGCAGACCCTCGTCACCCAGGTGGCGGAGCGCACCGCCGCCCTGAGCGCCAGCGAGGAGCGTTATCGCCTGGCCATGGAGGTCACCTGCGAGGGGCTCTGGGATAGCGACCTGGTGACCGGCGACGAGGTGGTCAACGATCACTGGTTTCACATGCTGGGGTATGCCCCGGGCGAGGTGAAGACGACCTTTGACCTCTGGAAAAGCCACCTCCACCCCGAGGATGCCCCCCAGGTCCTGAGCCGGCTGCATGACTATCTGGCGGGCCGTTGCCCCGTTCATCGGAGCGAGCACCGCATCGTCACCCGCGACGGCGACATCCGCTGGCATAGCACCATCGGCAAGGCCGTGGCCTGGGACGCGGCGGGCGCGGCGGTGCGCCTGGTCGGCACCAGCCTGGACGTGACCGCGAAACGGGCACTGGAAGAGCAGCTCCGCGCCGCCAAGGAGGCGGCGGAGGCGGCCAATAGAGCGAAAAGCGACTTCCTCGCCCACATGAGCCACGAGATCCGCACCCCCCTGAACGCCGTGCTCGGGCTGACCCAGGTCCTGGAGCAGGCCCCCCTCACCCCCGACCAGCGCGACATGGTGCAACAGATCCGCACCGCCGGCCGGTCCCTGCTGGGGTTACTCAACGACATCCTCGACCTGTCCAAGATCGAGGCGGGCCAGCTCCACCTCGACCAACACCCCTTCGCGCTCGCCCCCCTGCTGGAGCGGGTCGAGGCCCTGCAAGGCGGCGCGGCGCGGGCCAAGGGCCTCCAGTTCCGCATTCAAGCCAACGCCATCGGCGAGGAGGACCTGGTCGGCGATCCGCTCCGCTTGGAACAGATCCTCCTCAACCTGATCAGCAACGCCATCAAATTCACCGACCAGGGCGAAATCCAGGTGCGGATCGAGCCCCTCCCGACCGCGGACGACCAGGCGCGGCTGCGCTTCACCGTCAGCGACACGGGACTCGGCATCGCCCCGGAGATCCTGCCCCGCCTCTTCGTGCCCTTCACCCAGGCCGACGGCAGCATCACCCGCCGCTTTGGCGGCACCGGCCTGGGCCTGTCCATCTGCAAGCGGCTGGTGGATCTGCTGGGGGGCGAGATCGGGGTCGAGAGCCAGGTGGGAGCGGGCAGCCGCTTCTGGTTCGAACTCCCCTTCGCCCGAACCGCGCGCCTGGCGGCCCCCGCCCCGCCGGACCCCGCCGTGGCGCCCCCCGTCGGCGCCCGCCTGGCCGGCCGCCACTTCCTGGTGGTGGACGACAGCCGCATGAACCTGGAGGTCATCAAACGCATGCTCGCCCTGGAGGGGGCCAGCGCCACCCTGGTCGCCGACGGCCAACAGGCCCTGGACCGGCTGAACGCCCAGCCCCGGGGCTTCGACGCCGTCCTCATGGACGTGCAGATGCCCGTGCTGGACGGACTGAGCGCGACCCGCGCCATCCGCGGCGACTTGAAGCTCACCGACCTGCCCGTCATCGCCGTCACCGCCGGCGTGCTGCGGGAAGAACAGCAGCGGACGCGGGAGGCCGGCTGCAACGACCTGCTGCCGAAACCGGTGGAACTGGAGCAACTGGTCGCGGTGCTGACCGCCTGGGTGCGCCCCGCCCCCCCCGCGGCCAGGATCGCCGCCGACCCCCTCCCCCCCGAGGCCCCCACCGCCGCCATCCCGGAGCAGACACCCCTCCCCCTCATCCCCGGGATCGACCCCGACCGCCTCGCCCTGCTGGCCGGAGGGGACCCGGCCTTCTTCCGGCGCCTCCTGCGGGGCTTCATCGCCGACGTCAGCGGCGTTCCCCGGGAGATCCAGGCCGATCTGGCCCAGGGCGCCCATGACCGGGCGGCCGACCGCCTGCATCGCCTGCGCGGCGCCGCCGCCAACCTCGGCGCCCTGGAGCTGGCCCAGACCGCCCGTCAACTGGAAGACATCCTCCGCGAAGACAACGCCTACAGCCCGTCGGTCGGAGACCGCCTGGCCCAGTTCACCGAGCGCCTGGCCGCCCTCCTCCAAGCCGCCGCCCCCTGGCTGGCCCCCGCCCCCGCCCCCGGCCCCACCCCGGAGGCCCCTGCCCCCCTGGACCCGGACAAGGTCGCCGCCCTGCGCGCCGCCCTGGGCGCCAACCGGCTGCGATCCGCGCGCCAGCTCTTCGCCGAACTGGAAGCCAGTCTCGTCCAGGCCCATGGCGCCGCCACCGTCCAGACCCTGTCCGAGGCCATGGACGCCCTGCGCTTCGACGAAGCCCTTAGAACCCTGGATGCCGCGGCCCATGCCTAGCCAAGCCCCTCTCCCCAACCCTCCCCCGCGAGGGGGGAGGGAGCAAGAAGCCCAGCGCCCGTCATTGCTCGGGCGCTGCCACCTGTCGTTGCTCGGGCGCCGATCATTGCTCAGGCGCCGCCGCCCGGGCCGGGTGGGGGCTGGCGGGGGTGTCGACAGCAGGGATGCTGTCGCCAAGCCTACAGGGAAGTATTCACGGCGTCCCCCGCCAGGCACCACCCGGACCGGGCCTCGCCATCGTCGACCCTTGCGGGCAGGCCCTTCCCCAGCGCCGTTTACTCAAGCTACTGGCCGTAACTCAAGATGAAGCCACTGGTCCTCCCCTCGCCATCGCTGGGGTTTCGTCGTCACCTGGGCATGCTGCTGTCCCTCTTGATGCCCTTCCTGGCCCTGGCGCTGCAAGTTCACTTCGGCGCCGTGATCAACCCCTCCCTCTGGCTCTTTTTTTACCCGGCGGTCTTCATTAGCGGCTGGCTCGGGGGCCTGGTCGGAGGCGTCCTGGCCACCCTCCTCTCCCTGGTGCTGGTCAAATGGTTTTTCATGGAGCCCGGGCAGACCCTCGCCCTCACCGGCCTGGCCCAGGGACTGCCGCTGGCCATCTTCGCCACCCTGGGCCTCTTCATGTCCCTGATTCAGCAACGTCTGCACACCCAGGGCGGCGCGGAGGACCGACTGCGCTGCATCACCGACACGGCCCACGACGCCATCCTCATGATGAATCCCCGGGGTGAGATCACCTACTGGAACCCCGCCGCCCGTGTCATCCTGGGCTACGACGCCGAGGAGGCCCTCGGCCAAAACCTGCACCGCCTGCTGGCCCCCGCCGGCCAACATGCCCGACATAACGACGCCTTCCCCGAGTTCCTGCGCAGCGGCCAGGGCGCGGCCGTCGGCAAAACCATCGCCCTGCCCGCCCGGCGCAAGGACGGCCAGGAAATCACCATCGAACTCTCCCTGTCAGGGGTCGCCCTCAAGGATGGCTGGAACGCCGTCGGCATCATCCGCGACATCACCGAACGGGTGCGCACCCGGCGCCAGATCACCGAGGCCATGAATCGCCTCACCCTGGCCACCCAGGCCGCCGATATCGGCATCTGGAACTGGGACCTCCCCAGCGGCAAACTGGAGTGGGACGAGCGCCTGCGGGACTGGTATCAGGTGCCCCGGGAGATCCAGGACCAGGGCATCTCCTACGACTTCTGGCGGTCCCGCCTGCACCCCGACGACCTGGCGGACACCGTGACCAAGGTGCAAGAGGCCCTGCGCGACCAGGTCACCTACGAGGATGTCTTCCGCATCGTCCTGCCCGGCGGTCGGGTCCGCCACATCCATTCGGTCTCGATCATCGAACAGCGGGACGACCAGGGCCAGCCCCTGCGCATCATGGGCGTCAACCGCGACATCACGGCGCAGCGCGAACTGGAGGAGGAACTGCGGGCCGCCAAGCAGGCCGCCGAGACCGCCAACGAAGCCAAGAGCCTCTTCCTGGCCCACATGAGCCACGAGATTCGCACCCCCATGAATGCCGTGCTCGGCATGACCCAAGTCCTGGCGCGCTCCGGCCTGAACCCCGACCAGAGCGCCCTGGTGGAGCAGATCCACACCGCCGGCCGCTCCCTGCTGCTCATCATCAACGACATCCTGGACTTCTCCCGGATCGAGGCCGGCCAGATCCCCATCGAGGAACGCCCCTTCGGGCTGGCGCCCCTCCTGAGTCAGGTCGAGCATCTACTCGGCACCACGGCCCGGGGCAAGGGCCTGACCCTGCGCCTGGCGCCCCTCCCCGCCCTGGAGGGCGACCTGCTCGGCGATCCCCTGCGCCTGGAACAGGTGCTGGTCAACCTGATCGGCAACGCCATCAAGTTCACCGACCAGGGCGAGATCGAGGTCCGCGTCATCCCCCTGGCCAGCGACGCCGCGAGCATCCGGCTGCGCTTCGAGGTCAGCGACCCCGGCATCGGCATCACCCCGGAGGCCCAGGCCGGCCTCTTCTCGCCCTTCACCCAGGCCGACAGCAGCATCAGCCGCCGCTTTGGCGGCACCGGCCTGGGCCTCTCCATCAGCAAGCTGCTGGTGGAGTTGCTGGGGGGCCGGATCGGGGTCGAGAGCCGGGTCGGCGACGGCAGCACCTTCTGGTTCGAACTGCCCTTCAAGCGGGCCAGCCGCCCGCCGGCGATCCCCGGCCCGGCCCCAGCGGCCCCAGGCCCCCGGGCCCCCGTCGGCGGCCGACTGGCGGGGTTGCGCCTCCTGGTGGTGGACGACAGCTCCACCAACCTCATGGTGATGGAACGCCTCCTGCGGATGGAAGGGGCCCGCGCCACCCTCCTGGAGGGCGGCCAGCAGGCCCTGGACCGGCTGGGCGCCCAGCCCCGGGGTTTCGACGCCGTCCTCATGGACATCCAGATGCCCGACAAGGACGGGCTCGAGACCAGCCGCGCCATCCGCGACGCCCTGGGCCTAAAGGCCTTGCCCATCATCGCCGTCACCGCCGGGGCGCTCCCGGATGACCGGCGGCGGGCCCTCGCGGCCGGGGTCAACGACCTCCTGACCAAACCCCTGGAGCTGGAGCAGGTGGTGGCGGTGCTGACGCGCTGGACCGGCGCCACACCCCGGCCCGGCGCCGGCGGGCCCGGACCCGTGGCCGCCGGGGGCGGCGTCCCGTGACCGACCCCCGCCGCCATCCAACCGCCCCGGCGGAGCCGCCACCGGAGACCGGCCTGGCGGTCGCCACGGATCAATTCCGTACCATCATCGACGCCACGCCCGTGGCCATCTGCATCACGACGGGGGAAGGCCTCTTCGAGTATGTCAATCCGGCCTACGAGCACTTTTACGGCTACAGCGCCGCCGAACTGATCGGCCAGCCCTTCACCCTCATCGTCCCGCCCGAGCAGCGGGAGCGGATGGCCGACCTGCATCGGGATTTTCTGCTCCATGGCGCCGAGATGCGCGGGGAGTGGACCGTGATGCCGCGGGATGGCCGGCGCCGCACCATCCTGGCGGACGCCTGCCGGGTACGGGGCGATGATGGGGGCTATCGCAAGGTCACCTTCGTCATCGACATCAGCCAGCGGCTGGAACTGGAGCGGCAACTCGAGGCCGCGAAGCGGGCGGCGGAGGCCGCCAACGCCGCCAAGAGCGAATTCCTGGCCAACATGAGCCACGAGATCCGCACCCCCATGAATGCGGTGATCGGCCTGTCGCACCTGCTCCTCGACGAGGAACTGACGGGCCGGCAGCGCGACTATCTGGGCAAGATCCACGACGCGGCGACCGCCCTGCTGGGTCTCCTGAACGACATCCTGGATTATTCCAAGATCGAGGCCGGCCACCTCCAGGTCGAGGCGATTCCGCTGCGCCTGGCCCAGGTCCTCGCCCGGACGCGCGCCCTCTTCGAATTGCGCGCCGCCGAAAAGCGCCTGATCCTGGCCTTCCGGGTGGCCCCCGAGGTACCGCCGCTCCTGCGGGGGGACCCCCTGCGCCTCGGCCAGGTCATCAACAACCTGGTGGGCAATGCCCTCAAGTTCACCGAGCGGGGCGCGATCCAGGTCAAGGTCGAGCGCGCCGCTCCGGGTGGGGAAACGGCCGGGGAGGTTCTGCTCAAAATCTCGGTGCGCGACACCGGCATCGGCCTGACTGCGGAGCAGCGCGAGCGCCTGTTTCGCCCCTTCCAGCAGGCGGACATGTCCACGACCCGCCAGTACGGCGGCACCGGCCTGGGCCTGAGCATCAGCAAGCGCCTGGTGGCGTTGATGGGCGGGGAGATCGGGGTCGCCAGCCGTCCGGGCGAGGGGAGCACCTTCTGGTTCACCGTCCGCCTGGGGGCACTGGCGGCGGGGGATGAACCCGGCCTGGACCCGGGCCTCTCCGCCACCGCCGCCCCAACCGGGGCCCCGGCCGCCGCCCCGCGCTACGACCAGCTCACCGCCGCCATTCGGGGGAAGCGCGTCCTGGTGGCGGAGGACAGCCCCAGTAACCGGCTCATCGTCAAGGCCTATCTCGAAAAGATGGGGCTGGTGGTCGAGACGGCGGAGAACGGACACCGGGCGGTCGAGATGGCGGCCCAGGGACACTTCGACGCCATCCTGATTGACCTGCAGATGCCGGGCCTTGACGGCCTGGGCGCCACCCGCGCCATCCGCGCA
>JADZBU010000025.1 GCA_020851955.1 Chromatiaceae bacterium
AGACCCTGGTGGTCCATTTCCCGGTCAGCCGCGCCGCGGGCGCGGTGGCCAGGCCCGAGAGGGGCCCGTTATAATTTCGCGCCTTAATCGAGCGCCTTCCCACCGGATGTTTCATGGCCCAGCTCCAAGAGCAACTCGCTAAGCGGCGTACCTTCGCCATTATTTCCCACCCCGATGCCGGCAAGACCACCCTGACCGAAAAGCTGCTGCTGTTCGGCGGTGCCATCCAGATGGCGGGTACCGTCAAGGGCCGCAAGGCCGCGCGGCACGCCACCTCCGACTGGATGGAACTGGAAAAGCAACGGGGCATCTCGGTCACCTCCTCGGTGATGCAGTTTCCCTATGGCGAGGCCATCGTCAACCTGCTCGACACCCCGGGTCACGAGGACTTCTCGGAGGACACCTACCGGACCCTGACGGCGGTGGACTCCGCCCTCATGGTGATCGACGTGGCCAAGGGCGTGGAAGAGCGCACCATCAAGCTCATGGATGTGTGTCGCCTGCGCGCCACGCCCATCCTCACCTTTGTCAACAAGCTGGATCGGGAAGGGCGTAACCCCATCGAGGTCCTGGACGAGATCGAGCAGGTGCTCAAGGTCCGCTGCGCCCCCGTCACCTGGCCCATTGGCATCGGCAAGCGTTTCAAGGGTGTTTACGATCTGCGCAATGGCAAAACGCATCTCTTCAGCGCCCAGCATGGTGGTCGTATCCGCAGCGGCGAGGTGATAGACGGGCTGGACAATCCCCGCCTAGATGAATTATTGGGGGATCAGGCGACGGAACTGCGGGAGGAGATGGAACTGGTGGCTGGCGCCAGCCACGCGCTGAACCTGGACGACTACCTGGCGGGTGAGCAAACGCCGGTCTTCTTTGGTTCCGCCATTAATAACTTCGGCGTCGAGGAATTGCTGCGGGCCTTTGTCGATTACGCCCCGCCGCCCCGGCCGCGCGCGACCCTGCAGCGCGAGGTCCGCCCGACGGAGGAGGGCTTCACGGGCTTCGTCTTCAAGATCCAGGCGAACATGGACCCTGGCCATCGGGATCGCATCGCCTTCCTGCGCGTCTGTTCCGGCAGCTATCGCAAGGGCATGAAGATGCGGCATGTCCGCATCGGCAAGACCATCCAGGTCGCCAACGCCATCACCTTCCAGGCCGACGAGCGGCACCTGGTGGAGGAGGCCTGGCCCGGCGACATCATCGGCCTGCACAACCATGGCACCATCCAGATCGGCGATACCTTCACCGAGGGTGAGGAACTGAAGTACCTGGGCATTCCCTTCTTCGCCCCGGAACTCTTCCGGCGCGTGGTGCTGAAAGACCCGCTGAAGATGAAGGCCCTGCAAAAAGGGGTGGTCCAACTCTCGGAGGAGGGCGCGACCCAGGTCTTTCGTCCCCTCAAGAACAACGATCTCATCCTTGGCGCTGTCGGCAACCTCCAGTTCGACGTCGCCGCCTACCGGCTCAAGGATGAATATAGTGTCGAGGCCGTGGTAGAGCCCGTGAGCGTCCATACGGCGCGCTGGGTGGTCTGCCCGGATGACAAGATGCGGGAACGCTTCCACGACAAGGCCTACGAGAATCTGGCCCTGGATGGTGATAACCAACTGGTTTATCTGGCCCCCACTCGCGTCAACCTGAGTCTGATTCAGGAACGCTGGCCCGATATCCGTTTCCTGGCGACCCGCGAACTCTGACCGTGGCGCCTTTTTTGCGACGATACCCTGAACGAGGATAAGGAAGGATGGAAATAGAAGCCGTGGCGCAACTGATTCGTGCCGGTCTGCCGGACGCCCAGGTCCAGGTTAGCGGCGACGGCTATCACTTCGAGGCCCAGGTGGTCAGCGCGGCCTTCCTTGGCAAGACCCCGCTGGAAAGGCAGCGCCTGGTCATGGCCACGGTAAGGCCACAGCTAGAGAGCGGCGAACTCCACGCCCTTTCGATCAAGGCCCAAATCCCGGGCCCGGAGGGGGAGTGAGCAGGGCGGCCAAGTCCCGCCGGGCGCGGGATGCTGGCTGGCAATCTGGCCTCGGAGAGCCATACTTTCGAGTGAAGGTAAGCAATAACCAAGAGGAGGCCAGCCATGTTCCTGAAACACAAAGCCAGCGGCAAACTCGTCGAGGTGCTGGGTCTGCGTGATCTCTTCAACCCCATCCACGAGTTACTCATTGGCCGCTATAACGCCGGCGAGGAATTGCAGGATCCCGAGCAATTTCGCAAGGCCGATCTGGTGTTCTGCTCCGGTGAGGCCCTGCCCAGGTGCTGGGTCGACGTCCACTATCGCGATGACGAGGCCTTTCACCACTACCGGCTTGCACCCTGAGCCGTGAGACTAGCCGGCGCCGCGCGCCGTCCCACCCGCGGCGCAATCACTCTTGTCCCCCGGTCAGGGTGGGATGACCGGGTTCTGTCTGGGGCTGGCCGGGGTGAAAAATACCGATTTGACGGCCCCATGGCCTGTCCCTAAAATGCACCTTTCTGTTCGGGCGATTAGCTCAGCGGGAGAGCACTCCCTTCACACGGGAGGGGTCACTGGTTCGATCCCAGTATCGCCCACCAAATTCCCCATCTGAATCATGAGTTTGGCCAAGATTGCTGGGCTGCCAGGCCATCGAAAGCCAAACCTGATGTGCCGGCGTGATATCTTGGTAACGGTAGCGCGCCGTAACCCTTTTGACCAGCCCTCTTTCTGCCCCTACCCCCTCCCGCCATGCTTTGGGGGCCATCCCCCGGGATCATGGCACCATCGGACTTGTTCTCGTTCTTACCTCCCTCCCGCCCTGGTTCGGTTGCCATGCCGCTGGCTCGCCCCTGCCAAGATCCGGGCATCAAAGTCCTGCACGCCAGTCAGCCGCTCATAAAAAAGCCCCGCAAGCGGGGCTTTTTTGACAGGGTGTGGATTTGCTTTGTCAACTGCCAAAGACCGAATCCTGGGTCTTAGCCGTTTGCACCGAAACCACGGAGGCCTGGGACGGGTTAAGGGAACTCTCTTCCGAGACCACGACGCCTGTGGAGACGCCACCGATGACCAGAGCGATTGCAGCGATAACACCTAACATTGTTGTTCTCCTAAAGGGGGGGGTTGGGTTGGATTGAGAGTTAGTATATCAGTGGATTCTAATGTATCAAGACCCAAGGTGTTACGCTGTGTTACCGCACTGTTACAAAATTCCAGGCTCAGAGCGCCTCGTCCCAGGTGCGCGACAGGCGCATGGCACAGTTGATGAGCCCCACCAGGGAATAGGTCTGGGGATAGTTGCCCCACAGCTCGCCCGTTTCCGGGTGGATGTCCTCGGAGAGCAGGCCCAGGGCGTTACGCCGCTGGAGCAGGCTTTCGAAGAGGCGGCGCGCCTCGTCACGGCGGCCCAATAAGGCGAGGGCGTCGATGTACCAGAAGGTGCAGATGGTGAAGGCCGTCTCCGGCCGGCCAAAGTCATCCTCCACGCCGTAGCGCAGCAGGAGGTCCCCGCGCATCAGGTGGCGGCCGATGGCATCGACGGTGGCGGCAAAACGCGGGTCGTCCGCCGTCAGGAAATCCAGTTCGCCGAGGAGCAGGAGGCTGGCATCCAGGTGGTCGCCCTCGAAGGTGGCGACGAAACTGTCGAGGTCCGGATTCCATGCCCGGCGGCTGATGACCGCGTGCAGCCGATCGGCCTCCTGGCGCCACTGGGCGGCGTGATCGGGCAGGGCCAGCCGGGTGGCGATGCGCGCCAGGCGGTCGCAGCCGGCCCAGCAGATGACCGCCGAAAAGGTATGGATGGCGGGCTTGTTGCGCAGTTCCCAGGGGCCGGCGTCCGGCTGGTCGAAGACGGCGACCGCCAGCCGACCCAGTTCCTCCAGCCGCTCGAACAGCACCTGGTCGCCGGCCAGCGGCAGGCGGCGGTCGAAGAAGGCATGGGTGGCGGCCAGGATGACGCTGCCATAAACGTCGTTCTGGACCTGGAGATGGGCCTGGTTACCGACGCGTACCGGTCCTATGCCTCGGTAACCCAGCAGGCCGGGGGCGATGCGTTCCCGCAGGTCGGCGCGGCGGGTGATGCCATAGCAGGGCCGCAGCCGCCGGTCCACGCTCTCGCCGACGATGTCGGTGATGTAGCCGAGGTATTCCTCCATGGAGCGGGTGGCGCCCAGGCGATTGAGGGCGCTGACGACAAAATAGGCGTCGCGTAGCCAGCAGAAGCGGTAGTCCCAGTTGCGCTCGCTACCCGGCGCCTCGGGGATGGAGGTGGTGAGGGCGGCGACGATGGCCCCTGTCTCCTCGAAGCTGCAGAGTTTGAGGGTCAGGGCGGCACGGATGACCTCGTCCTGCCACTCGAAGGGGATGGACAGGGACCGGACCCAAGCGTGCCAATGCTCCAGGGTCCGCTCCAGAAAGGAGCGCGCCGTATCGCCGATGCCCGCGCCCAGGCTCTCGTCGGCGCCGAGGATGAAATGCAGCGGCCGATCCAGGACAAAGGGGGTCTCCTCGACCAGGTAGGACAGGGCGGCATCCGTGGTCAGGCGCAGGGCGTTGGAGTGGCTGGCGTAGCGGATATGGTTGGAACCGAGGGTCAGTTGGGGTATTTCCTCGCCATAGGCGAACCGCGGGCGCAGCCGCACCCGCAGCCGAGGCAGACCCTTGATCGGTACGATAATTCGCACCAGGGTGGGGGGGCGGAAGATGCGGTCGAACTGGTGAAAGCGGGGGGCGAAATCGGTGATCTCCGCGACGTTGCCCTCGCGGTCCTCGATCCGGGTCACCAGCACCGCTGAATTGAGCCGATATTCCTGGTGGCTGCTGACCAATCCCCCCGCCGGCTCCAGGGCGAAATAGCCGCCGTTGTCCGGTTCCTGGGGACGATAGGGGCGGGTGCCCCCGAGCAGGGCGCAGAAGATGGGGTCCCCGTCCAGCCGGGGGAAGCCACACCAGAGGATGGTCCCCGCCGGGTCGATGAGGGCCGCCAGGGTGCCATTGCCGATGACGCCGAGGTCCAGGTTGCAGCTTGGGTGCGTGGGATTCATGCTCATCTCCGGGGTCAATCGGTCCTGGTCAAGCCTTCAGGCTGGCCGCCAGGGCCGCAAGCCAGTGGCGCAGATCGGCGGGCGCCGCCAAGGCATGGTGGGCCTGGGTGTCGGCGCCCGCCCCCACCCGAACGGACAGGCCGCCCAAGGCGTTGACGGCGGCAAAGCCGTCCTCGTCGGTCAGGTCATCGCCGACAAAGATGGGGGTGCGGCCGGCGTAGGGTGGGCTGGCCAGAAAGCGGCGGATGCCGGCACCCTTGCTGGCGCTGGCCGGGAGTATCTCCACCACCTGCTTGCCGGCCTGGAGCCGGTAGTCTGGACCCAGGGCCCGGACCGCCACTCGGGCCAGGCGCAGGGCCTGGGTCTCTAGGGCCGCGGCGGCGCGGAAGTGTAGCGCCAGGCTTTTTGGCTTGGGTTCCAACCAGACTCCGGGCAGGTGGCGCAAGGGTTCCTCCAAGGCGCGCGCGATCGCCGCCAGGGGCATCCGGCCGGCGGGGGTGACCTCGCCGACCTGGCCGGCCAGGCGCCATTCGGCGCCATGGGTCCCAACCGCGTCCAGGCCAACGGGGAAGAGCTCGTCGATGGTGGCCAGGGGCCGGCCACTGACTAGGGCCAGGGCGCCTCCCAGGGCGTCGGCGAGCCGACACAGGCGGGCCGGCAGGTCGGGCGGTACCCTCACCAGTTCCGGGCGCGGCGCCAACTCCAGCAGGGTGCCGTCGATATCCAGGAAGAGGGCCCAGGCGTCCGGCCAATCCGTCCGGTCCGTCAGGGCTGGCGGTGGTGCCCTCATCGGCGCGTTTCCCGCCGC
>JADZBU010000026.1 GCA_020851955.1 Chromatiaceae bacterium
AGAAAGGCGATGGCGGGCCCCAGGCCGGCACCGCGCCGGTAGATACCCCCGAAGAGGGGCAGCACGGTGCAGGAGCACACCGCCAGGATGGCCCCGGACACCGAGGCGACACCGTAGGCCGCAACCTTATTAGCCGTCGGCCCGAGATACTTCATCACCGCGTCCTTGCTCAGGAAGACCGCAATGGCCCCGGCGATGAAGAAGGCCGGCACCAGACAGAGCAGCACATGCTCGCGGGCATACCAATTCAGTAGGGCCAACCCCTCCAGCACGGCGCCGTCGAAGCGGGCGGTGCCCACCGGCAGGAACCAGATCAGCACAAAGAGGGCGATGGCGCCGGCGAGCCATTTCAGCTCGGTCGGATTAGCCTGGAAGGCGGTCCGCAGCCGCGTCAGTGGCCGAGCGGCCGACTCCTCGGGTGTGGGGGTGGCCGATGGGTTAGCCATGACATTCATTCCTCGCCCGCATAGCCCGACCGGCCCTGGGCATACCCCAGGGCGAGACCGGATTTAACATTCCTTGCACGCATCGATCGGGAGACCCCGTTTGATCCAACCAGGACCCGCCGCGCTCCCCACCATCCCCTCCTTGACGTTATAGACCCGGGTAAAGCCCTGTGCTTCCAGATACTTTTGCACGGTCGTGGTGCGGTTGCCCGTGCGGCAGATCAGGGCGATAGGGGCATCGCGGTCCCCCTTGACCTGGACCAGGAGCTTATCGACAAAGCCCTGGGGCGGCTTGGGAGTGAGCATATCGATCCGCACCGCCCCTGGGGCCACGCCCGTCTGGCGCCACTCCCCCGGGGTGCGAATGTCAATCAGGGTGATGGCGCCCGCCTTGGCCTGATCATGGGCCTCCGGGGCGCTGAGGGTGGGTCCGGCAGCCGCCAGGCAGGGGGCCAGCAGCAGTGCCGCGCATAAACCAAAAGCTCGAGTTGGAGCTAAACGGGGAGATAGCATCTGTGGAAACTCCGATACCAGGGGCTGATCAGGGCCCCAAAAAAAGAGTCGGGAAGCGGGCCACCCCTCTCCTCAGGGATAGGTGCGATCCAGGTAGTCGGTATGGACGGGCATTTTCAGGGCGTGGGGACGCAGACCCTGGACCTGGCAAACCACCTCATCCCGGTCCATGCCGGACTCCAGCAAGAGGATGGCCGCCATGAAACCAGTGCGGCCCGAGCCGCCGCGACAGTGGATGGCGAGGGTACCCTGCCCTTCCAGCAGCGACAAGAGGGCCTGCTTCTGGGCGGCGAACGCCATCGCAAAGCGCTCATCCGGGGCATGATCGTCCTCCACGGGGAGGTGAAACCACTGGAGACCCGCCGCAGCGCAGGCTCCGGGCAGCGACTCGGCGGCGAATTTGGCCAACTCATCCTCTGGCATCAAGGTAATGAGGGCCTGGGCCCCCGCCGCCTTCAAGGTCGTTACCGCCTCCTCGAGGGAGGTGTCCTTGGTGCCGGGGCAAGGGGTGAAGATGAGGGTCGCGCCGCTGGCGAGGGTCAACTTATCGTAGGGATGAGACATGCGGATTTTTCCATTATCGAGATTGAAATCAAGAGATCGCCCGCTGGGGTCAACCTCGCTCGGCGTCAGGGCCGCCCGCCAAGCTGGCCGGCTTCGTACCAGCCCCGGGTGGCATTGACCACCTTGACCACCAGCAGCATCACCGGCACCTCGATCAGGACCCCGACCACCGTGGCCAGGGCGGCACCGGATTCAAAGCCAAAGAGGGAAATGGCCGCCGCCACCGCCAATTCAAAGAAGTTGCTGGCGCCAATCAGGGCCGAAGGGCAGGCGACGCTGTGTTGCTCGCCGACCTGGCGGTTCAGCCAGTAGGCCAGAGAGGAGTTAAAGAACACCTGGATCAGGATGGGCACCGCGAGCATGGCGATGATCAGGGGCTGGTTGAGGATCTGCTCGCCCTGGAAGGCGAAGAGCAGCACCAAAGTCAAGAGCAAGGCCACGATGGAGGCGTGGCCCAGGGTCGCCAGGGTATTGTCGAACTGGGCCTGCCCCTGTTTGAGCAGAAAGTAACGCCAAACCTGGGCGATCCCGACCGGGATCAGGATATAGAGCACGACCGAGGTCAAGAGCGTGTCCCAGGGCACCACAATGGCTGACAGCCCCAGCAGCAGCGCCACGATCGGCGCGAAGGCGGCGATCATGATGGCATCATTGAGCGCCACCTGGGTCAGGGTGAAATAGGGATCGCCCCCGGTGAGCCGGCTCCAGACGAAGACCATGGCGGTACAGGGCGCCGCGGCGAGCAGGATGAGCCCGGCGACATAGCTATCCAGTTGCTCCGCCGGCAGCCAGGGGGCAAAGACCTGGCGGATGAAGATCCAGGCCAGCAGCGCCATGGAGATGGGCTTGACCGCCCAGTTGATGAAGAGGGTCACGCCGATCCCCTTCCAATGGGACCTGACCTGGCCCAGGGCGCCGAAGTCGATCTTCATCAGCATGGGGATGATCATCACCCAGATCAGGACCCCGACCGGCAGATTGACCTGGGCGACCTCCAGCCGGCCCAGGAACTGGAAGGGGGCGGGAAAGAACCGACCGAGCCCGATCCCGACCAGGATGCAGAGGGCGACCCACAGGGTCAGCCAGCGTTCAAACAGGTTCATGGGGACACCGGCGGCCTGCTTGCCGGCGACTTCGCATTGGGCGCTCACGATCTTGCTCCCGTGGGTGGGTAGGGGCCGATCCGCGTCAGCAGGTCCGCGACCCGGCGGCGGATGTCATCCCGGCTGGCACGAAACACGGCCAGGATCTCGTCCTCGCCGCCTGTGGCCTTGGCGGGATCCGTGCGCGAGGGTCCAATGTACCTGGATTCATGACACTGCCTCGGTAATGGTGCTGTCCCTCGGGCATGGCGCGATCGAAGCGCATACACGCCCTCATCCGCATGGGTGCTTGGTTTCGCTCTCATGACTCTCCTCATGCGGGTGTCCCGACCCTGGTCGTGGTCCCCAGCGCACCGTGCGCGTGAGCGGCTCCGGCTGCAAGGTGGCGTGATGAATGCCGAAACGGTCGTTGAGCAGGGCGTGACTGGCCTCCATGACCTGCTCCCAAGCCGCCAAGTCCCGCACCACCAGATGGGCCGTGAGCAGGGTCTCATCGGCACGGACGTTCCAGAGATGCAGGTCATGCACCGAGGCGACGCCGGGAACCGCCGCCAAGGCCTGCCCCACCGCCCGCGGATCCAGGTTGAGTGGCGCCCCCTCCATCAAGCCATGCAGGGCCTCGCGCA
>JADZBU010000027.1 GCA_020851955.1 Chromatiaceae bacterium
CGGCACGGCGGGCTGCCGGCCCTTTGCCGAACTCCTGGTCAAGCGCGAGATCGATCCGGGCAAGTGCACCGTCAACTCCAAGGATATGAATCAGGTCATCGCCAATTTTCTGGGCGTGGCCATGGGCGACCAGGAGAAACAGGTCGCCCGCCTGGCCTGCGCCGGGGGCTCCCACGTCGCCTACATCCGCGCCTCCTACGGGGGCATCAATTCCTGCCGGGCCGCGGCCATGGTCTCCGGGGGTGGCAAGGGCTGTACCTGGGGCTGCCTGGGCCTGGGTGACTGCGAGCAAGTCTGTGACTTCAAGGCCATACACATGAACCGCTATGGCCTGCCCATTGTCAGCGAGTCCGATTGCACCGCCTGTAATGATTGCGTCGAGGTCTGCCCCAAGGACCTCTTCAGCCTGCAACCCATCAGCCACCAGCTCTGGGTAGCCTGCAATAACCAGGAATTCGGGGATGAGGCCGAGGCCGAATGCAGCGTCATCTGCACCGCCTGCGGCCGTTGCGTCCAGGATTCCCCGGAGGGCCTGATCGAGATCCGCGACAACCTGGCGGTCATCGATTACAGCAAAAACAGCCTCGCCTCCCGCATCGCCATCGAACGCTGCCCCACCGGCGCCATCGTCTGGCTGGAAAAGGGTGGCCAGATCGAGAAGGGCAAGGACGCGCGCAAGGTGATCCGCAAGGAGGCCCTCAAGGCCACGAACGCCAAGCCGCTGCCAGTGGCCCGGGCCTAGCCGGCCCTCACCCGCGATTCAACTTTCCCCCTGTCTTACCCCACAAAAATCCGGATCACCCGCGCCACCCCGAGCCGGGACTCACACCTACCAGACCGCTGAGAAGAACATGGCCATATTCGGAAAAAAAGACGAGAAGCCCTTCAAATATCCCGGCGTCCGCCAGGCGATGGACGGCAACAGCGCCGTCATCCTCTGCGAGCGCGAGGCCTCCGACGCCGCTGGCGCCTACCCCATCACCCCCTCTACCCAAATGGGTGAGTATTGGGCCGAGGAGGTCGCCAAGGGTCACCTCAACATCTCCGGCAAGCCCCTTATCTTCGTCGAACCCGAATCCGAACACGCCGCCGCGGCCGTCACCGCCGGCATGTCCATGACCGGCCTGCGCGCCACCAACTTCTCCTCCGCCCAGGGCGTGGCCTTCATGCACGAATCCCTGTACGGCGCCGTCGGCAAGCGCCTGCCCTACGTGCTCAACATGGGTTGCCGCGCCATCACCAAGGCCAGCCTCAACGTCCACTGCGCCCACGACGACTATCACTGTATCGATGACACCGGCTTCTTTCAGGTGTTCGGCAAGAACACCCAGGAGGCAGCGGATCTCAATCTCATCGCCCGCAAGGTCGCGGAACTCTCCCTGACCCCGGCGGTGGTGGCCCAGGACGGCTTCCTCACCACCCACCTGATCGAACCCCTCATGGTCCCCGAGCGGGCCCTGATCGCGGAGTTCCTCGGCCGTCCCGCGGACGTCATTCCCTGCCCGACCCCGGCCCAGAAGCTGGTCTATGGCGAGACCCGCCGCCGCATCCCCGAGGTCTGGGACGTGGACAAGCCCATGGTGTCGGGCCCGGTACAGAATCAGGATGCCTACATGCAGGCGGTCGCCGCCCAGCGGCCCTACTTCTTCCAGCATATCGCCGCCCTCACCGACCAGGCGATGGATGAGTACCATGCCCTCACCGGCCGCCGTTATCGGCGCGTTCGGGGCTACCGGATGGATGACGCCGAATACGTCATCCTGGGTCAGGGCAGCATGATCCTCCAGGCCGAGGCCGTGGCGGACTACCTGCGCGAGACCCGCAAGCTCAAGGTCGGCGTGGTCAATCTCACCATGTACCGCCCCTTCCCCGGTGACCTCCTCGGCGCCCTCCTCAAGGGTCGACAGGGCGTGGCCGTGCTGGAAAGAACCGACCAGCCCCTGGCGGAGGACCTGCCCATCATGCGGGAGGTCCGCGCGGCCCTCACCAAGTGCCTGGAGAATGGCGGCATCGGCCGCGACGAGGCCCTGCCCTTCCCCGGCTACGCCACCTACAAGTCCGGTGACATGCCGCGCCTTTATTCCGGCTGCTACGGCCTGGGCTCCCGGGATCTCCAGCCCGAGGGCCTGATTGCCGCCATCGAGAACATGCTGCCCACGGGCCGCCGCCAGCGGTTCTTCTATCTGTCGATCGACTTCATGCGCGAGGCGACGGACCCCAAGGAGGAGATCCGCCTCCAGGCCCTGAGCGAGGCCTATCCGGACGCGGTGAAGCTGGCCCTCAAGGGCAGCGAGAACCCGAACCTGCTCCCCAAGGGCGCCATCACGGTGCGCCTGCACTCGGTGGGCGGCTGGGGCGCGGTGACCACCGGCAAGAACCTGGCCATGACCCTCTACGACCTGCTGGGCTTCGACATCCGCGCCAACCCCAAGTACGGCTCCGAGAAAAAGGGGCAGCCCACCACCTACTTCCTGTCCGCCGCCCCCGAGGCCATCCGCCTCAACTGCGAATACACCTATGTGGACGTGGTGATGTCGCCGGACCCCAACGTCTTCACCCACTCCAACCCCATCTCGGGCCTGAAGAAGGGGGGCGTCTTCATCATCCAGTCCAGCCTGAACAGCGCGGAGGCGGTGTGGGCCACCTTCCCCATTCAGGCGCGCCGCTTCATCATCGACAACGAGATCAAGGTGTTCTACGTCGATGGCTTCAAGATCGCCCGTGACGAAGCCTCCGACGTGGAACTCCAGTTCCGCATGCAGGGCAATGCCTTCCAGGGCGCCTTCTTCGCCGCCTCGCCGCTGATGGAGCGCGCCGGCCTCGACGAGAATGGCCTCTTCCAGGCCATCGAGGACCAGCTAAGGTCCAAATTTGGCGGCAAGGGCGAGCGGGTGGTGCAGGACAACCTGCGCGTGGTGCGCCGTGGCTTCGACGAGATCATCGAGATCAAGGACAAGCCCTTCTCCACCGGCCAACTGGTCCCCCACAAGACGCCTAAGTTGCCCATCATGCTCAAGCAACTGCCGGAGGGCGATGGCTTTATCTCCGACGTCCACCGCTTCTGGCGGCAGACCGGTTACTTCTACGCCACCGGCCGCGGCAACAGCAACCTGGCGGACCCCTACCTGGCCCTGAGCCTGATGCCGGTCGCCACCGGCGTCTATCGGGACATGACCCAGATCCGCTTCGATTATCCCAAGTTCATCCCCGAGAACTGCACCGCCTGCGGCGGCTGCTTCGCCACCTGTCCGGACAGCGCCATCCCGGGCCTGGTGAATACCCTGGCCGAGGTCTTCAACACCGCCATCCAGCGCGTCGAGAAGGGCATGCCCACCCAATACCTGCGCCGCGAGACCCGTAAGGTCGAGAAGCGCCTGCGGGAACTGCTGGAAGGGGCGGGCGAGAGCGCCAGCACCCACATTCTGCTCGACCAGGCGGTACTGGAGACCCTGGCCTCCTCTGAATTGGTGGGTGACCAGAAGGCGGCCCTGGAAAAGGAGATGGGCCTCTTCCTGACGGCCATGGCCGAGTTTCAGCACGCCGTCACCAAGCCCTACTGGACCAACCGCGAAAAGAAAGAGAAGGGCAGCGGCGGCCTCTTCAGCATCACCATCAATCCTTACACCTGCAAGGGCTGCATGGAGTGTATCGAGGTCTGCGAGGACGGCGCCCTGGTGGCCGAGCCCCAAACCGAACAGGCCATCACCCAGATGCAGGCCCGCTGGGGCTTCTGGCTCAACCTGCCGACCACCAACCCCGACTTTATCCGCATCGACGACCTCAACGAGAAGGTCGGCGCCCTGGAGACCCTGCTCCTCGACAAGAGCAACTATCAGTCCATGGTCTCCGGCGATGGCGCCTGCATGGGCTGCGGCGAGAAGACGGTCATCCATCTCTTCACCGGCACCGTCACCGCCCTGATGCAGCCGCGCATCAAGCAGCACCTGGCGGAGATCGACGATCTCATCAACCGGCTGGAGACCCATGTGCGGCTCAAGCTGGCGGCCTGCGTGGACCTCACCAACACCGCCGCCATCGCCAAGGTGCTGGATGACAACCACGACAGGGACATCACCCTCGGCGATCTGTCCGCCCAGCTGGACCAGGGCCGCAAGGCCCACCCCGTCGATCCCGAGTGGCTCGGTTGGGTGACCCGGCTGCTGGGCGAGTTACGCGCCCTCAAGGCCCGGTACACGGACCCCCAGCCCCGCGCCGAGATGGGCGTGATCAACTCCACGGGCTGCACCTCGGTCTGGGGTTCGACCTACCCCTACAATCCCTACCCCTTCCCCTGGACCAGCCACCTCTTCCAGGATTCGCCCTCGGTCGCCATGGGCATCTTCGAGGGCCACATGCGCAAGATGGGCGAGGGTTTCAAGGCCCTGCGCCTGGCCCGGATCGAGCTGGACAAGGGCTACCAGGCCGCCGAGCACCAGGCCTTCATGACCTATTTCGGTTGGAAGGACTTCACCGAGGAGGAGTGGCGCCTCTGCCCGCCGGTGGTCAGCATCGGCGGTGATGGGGCCATGTACGACATCGGCTTCCAGAACCTGTCCCGCGCCCTCATGTCCGGCATGCCCATCAAGATCCTGGTCCTCGACACCCAGGCCTATTCCAACACCGGCGGTCAATCCTGCACCTCCGGCTTCATCGGCCAGGTGGCGGACATGGCCCCCTACGGCAAGGTGTGGAAGGGCAAGACCGAGATCCGCAAGGAGATGGGCCTCATCGGCATGGCCCATCGCACCAGCTTCGTGCTCCAGGGTTCCATCTCCCACATGAGCCATCTGCTGGAGGGCTACATCGATGGCCTCAACAGCCACCGCCCCGCCCTCTTCAATATTTACGCCGTCTGCCAGCCGGAACACGGTGTCCCGGACGACAGCTCCGAGCACCAGAGCCGTCTGGCGGTCGAGTCCCGGGCCTATCCCCTCTTCCGCTACGACCCGGATGCGGGCACCACCTTCGCGGAGTGCTGCTCCATCGAGGGCAACCCCAACCTGGAGGACGACTGGATCTCCTGGGCCGTCCAGTATCAGGACGAGGCGGGCAAGGAACAGCGGATGGAGGTGCCCATGACCTTCGCCGACTTCGCCATGACCGAGGGCCGCTTCCGCAAGCACTTCCGCAAGGCGCCACCCGAGACCTGGAACGACGCCATGGTGCCCCTCCATGAGTTCCTGGACCTGGACACCGAGGAACGCGAGGGCAAATTCCCCTTCATCTGGGGCGTGGATGGCAAGAATCGCCTGATGCGGGCCCTGGTGTCCCACGAGCTGGTCCTCTCCTGCGAGGAGCGGCGGGGCTTCTGGCGGCAACTGCGCGGCCTGGTGGGGCTGGACCACACCTTCGACGAGGCGGCGGTGCGCCAGCAGGCCCAGGCCGAGATCGCCCAAAAGCTGACTTCCAGCCTGCTCGCCCTGGCCATGGGCGGTGCCGGCGCCGGGGTCCTGGCGGACTTCGCCCCCAGCCAGGGCGGCAACGGCACCGGCGTGGCCGCCGCGGGCGCGCCCACGGCGGCGGGCGGCTGGGAGCCGGTCTGGATCGACAGCCCCGAGTGCACGGCCTGCGACGAGTGTATGAACATCAACCCCAAGCTGTTCGCCTACAACGCCCAGAAGCAGGCCATCGTCCTGGACCCCAAGGCCGGCCCCTTCAAGGACATCGTCAAGGCGGCGGAGAAGTGCACCGCCAGTTGCATCCACCCCGGCACGCCCTTCAATCCGGCGGAGAAGGACGTGGGCAAGCTCATCACCCGGGCGGCCAAATATCAATAGTCCGGACCCTGTCCGGCCCGCCGCGGCGGGCCGGTCTCGGTATCCTTGTGGCGACATCGGCATAAAGGGTTAGCGAATCATGGGCCTCTTGAATCTCTTCAGCTCGCGCAAGACCTTCGACCACGGTATCCATCCCGTGGAGCATAAGGAGCAGACCGCGGACAAGCCCATCCGGCGCCTGTCCTTCGCCCCGGAACTGGTGCTGCCCCTGTCCCAGCATCGGGGGGCGCCCTCCCGGCCCATCGTCAAGGCCGGCCAGGAGGTGGTACGGGGCGAGCCCATCGCCGAGGCCGACGGCTTCTTCTCCGTGCCCATCCATGCCCCCGCCGATGGCGTCATCCGCGCCATCGACCTGGCACCGACGGCGGAAGGACCTCGGATTCCCGCCATCTTCCTCAAGGTTCATCGCGCCTCGAACCAGGAAATCCTCTTCGACATGCCACGCCATCTGTCGGTGCTGACGCCCGACGAGCTCATCGATGCCGTCCGCTCCTCCGGGCTGGTGGGCCTGGGCGGCGCCGCCTTCCCGAGCCACGTCAAGATGAAGCCCCCGGAGGGGCGCAAGATCGAGACCCTGGTGGTGAACGGCTGCGAATGCGAGCCCTATCTCACCTGCGATCATCGGGTCATGCTGGAGCAGCCGAACAGCATCATGGCGGGCATCCGGATCGCCATGCGCGCGACCGGGGCGACCCGGGCCGTGATCGGGGTCGAGGACAACAAGCCCGACGCCCTGGCCAAACTGCGGGAACACCTGCCCCTGGATCTCCAGGTCACCGTCGAGGCGGTCGAGACCAAATACCCCCAGGGCGCCGAAAAGATCCTGATCAAAAGTCTCTTTGGCCGGGAAGTGCCGGCGGGGGGCCTGCCGGCGGATCTGGGCATCGCCGTTTACAACGTCGGCACCCTGGCCCAGATGGGCGACCTCTTGCCACTGAGCCGCGGCCTCATCGAGCGCGTGGTGACCGTGAGTGGCCCCGGGGTCCTCAAGCCGGGCAATTACCGGGTCCCCATCGGTACCCCCCTGCGTTTCCTGCTCGAACAAACCAAGATGACCGACCAGGCCCACGAGGTCATTCTGGGCGGCCCCATGATGGGCATGTCGGTGGCCTCCCTGGAGGTGCCGGTGACCAAGGCCGTCTCCGGCGTCGTGGTCCTGGATGTCGAGCACCCGGATTTGGCCCACCGCCAGGTCCTGCCCTGCATCCGCTGCTCGGCCTGCCTGGAGGCCTGCCCGGTCAACCTGAATCCCTCCATGCTGGGTCAACTGGCACAGCACCGGGACTACGAGCGCATGGCCAAGGAGTATTATCTGGATCAGTGTTTCGAGTGTGGTTGCTGCGCCTACGTCTGCCCCTCCAACATCCCCCTGACCCAATACTTCCGTATTGCCAAGGCCATCAACCGCGACCAAAAGAAAAAGGTTCACTGAGCGCCCACCATGCCCAGACTCATCGAGATCCGCACCTCGCCCCACCTGAAGTGGGCCAGGACCGTGCCGCAAATCATGCGCACCGTGGTCCTGGCCTTGCTGCCCATCTGCGCCTTCGCCGTCTTCCAGTTCGGACTCAGCGCCCTGCTTCTGCTGGTCACCACCACCGGCGTGGCCATGGCCACCGAGTATCTCTTCTCGCGCCTCTCCGATCGGGGCAACAGCCTGGGGGACTGGAGCGTGGTCATCACCGGCCTGCTCCTCGGCCTGACCCTGCCGCCGGGCTTTCCCCTCTGGATGGCGGCGGTGGCGGCCTTTGTCGGCGTCGGCCTGGGCAAATCCCTTTTCGGCGGTCTCGGCTTCAATGTCATGAACGCCGCCCTAGTGGGTCGCGCCTTCGCCCAGGCGGCCTTCCCGGTGGCCATCACCACCTGGACCCCCGCCTTCGCCCCCGGCCGCTTCCTGGAGTTCATCCCCTCGACCCTGACCCCGCCTCTGATGAAGCCCGCCCCGATCACGGACTGGCTCGCGGGTCTGGGCATCGATGGCTTTACCGGCGCCACCGCCCTGGCCCTGCAGAAATTCCAGCAGATCGAGGTCAACGGCTGGGACCTCTTCCTCGGCCTGGTCCCGGGCTCGGCGGGGGAGACCTCCGCCGCCCTCATCCTGGTCTGCGGCCTCTACCTCGCCTATCAGCGCATGCTGGATTGGCGGATTCCGGTGGGCGTCCTGGCGGGGGCCGTTCTCATCGCCCTGCCCCTCTGGCTCTATGATGGCCACCTCTATCCAACGCCCTGGTTCGTCCTCTTTTCCGGCGGCCTCATGCTGGGCGCCTGGTTCATGGCCAGCGACATGGTCGGATCACCGGAGACACCCTGGGGGGCCCTCCTCTATGGTCTCTTCATCGGCGCCCTCACCGTCGTCATCCGCCTCTTCGGCGGCCTCACCGAGGGCATCATGTACGCCATCCTGCTTGCCAACGCCGCGGCGCCCCTCATCGCCGCCGCGACCCAACCGCGGGTCTATGGCGCCAACAAGGAGGGCCGGTCATGACGACAGCCGTGCCAGTTCCCGCTCACGACCTGAACCCGGCCCCGCCCGGCCCGGGCCCGATGGTCGACCTCCCGGTCCAGACCGGCAACCCCACCCCGGCCACCCCCAGCCGGGCCATGCTGACCACCCTGGGCCTCATCGCCATGATCTCCGGCCTGCTGGTGGCGGCGGCTTACGAGTTCACCGCCCCCATCATCGCCGAAAAGGAGCGGCTCGCCACCGAGGCGGCCGTGCTGCGCATCCTCCCCGGGGCCGTCACCAAGCGGGACTTCGTCATCGGGGCGGACGGGGGCCTGACCCCCGCCGACACGGACCCGGGCCGGGGCAGCGGCGGCCTCGTCTTTGCCGGCTACGACGCCGCGGGCCAGCTCCAGGGCCTGGCCATCACCGGCATCGCCAACGGCTACGCCGGCCCCGTGGAGGTCATGTTCGCCTATGACCCGCGGCGCCAGGCCATCGTCCGCAGCAAGGTGCTCAAGTCCACCGAAACACCGGGCTTCGGCGACAAGCTCGACACGGACGCGGCCTTTTTGAAAAACCTCGAGGCCCTGGACGCCCGGCTCAATGCCGAGGGCAGCGCCCTGGCCAACCCCATCGTCACCGTCAAGAACGGCACCAAGACCCAGCCCTGGCAGATCGACGCCATCACGGGCGCCACCATCTCCTCGCGAGCCATGGGCAAGGCGGCGAACCAGGCCGCCCAGCGCGCCGCCCCCGCCATCCAGCGCGATCTGGCGCTACTGTCCCAACCGCGGTCACCGGGAGGCCCGCAAGATGACTGATTCCCCCCCCAAGACCCCGAGCGCCCCGGCGCCCGCCGACCCCTTCAACCGCCAGGAGACCCTGACCGCGGACACCTTCCTGCGCGGCCTCTGGCAAGAGAACCCGGTCTTCGTCATGCTGCTCGGCATGTGCCCGGTGCTGGCGGTGACCAACTCCGCCATCAACGCCATTGGCATGGGCCTGGCGACGACCTTCGTCCTGCTCGGCTCCGGGGCCCTGGTCTCCCTGCTGCGCCACTGGATCCCCAAGCAGGTGCGCATCGCCAGCTACATCGTCATCATCGCCACCTTCGTCACCGTGGTCGATTACGCCATCCACGCCATCAGCCTGGAGCTCTATGCCTCCCTCGGCGCCTTCATCCAGCTCATCGTCGTCAATTGCATCATCCTGGGCCGCGCCGAGGCCTATGCCTCCAAGCAGCGGCTCTTGCCAACCCTGGTCAATGGCCTGGGCATGGGTTTGGGTTTCACCCTGGCCCTCCTCAGCCTGGGCTCGGTCCGGGAAATCCTGGGCAATGGCACCCTCCTCGGCCACGCACTTTTTGGCGAGGGCTTCCAGCCCTGGCTGGTGATGGTACTGCCGCCCGGCGGCTTCTTCGTCCTCGGCGCCTGGCTGCTGCTCTTTGCCTGGCTCAAACAGCGCCGGGAACGGCGTATCCTGGAACAAGCCGGAGTCGCCGCCCATGGCTAACGAATCCCTGCCCCTCATCTTCCTCAACGCCGCGGTGGTCAACAACTTCGTGCTGGCCTTGTTCCTGGGCATCTGCCCCTTCCTCGGCACCTCCGCCAAGAAAGAGACGGCCTGGAACATGGGCCTGGCCACCACCTTCGTCATGGTCGTCAGCTCGGTCAGCGCCTATGGCATCAACTGGCTCCTGGTCGAGCTGCAACTCGAGTTCCTGCGCCTCATCTGCTACATCGCCATCATCGCCTCGGCGGTGCAACTGGTGGAGATGTTCGTCAAGAAATACAGCCCGGCCCTGTTCCGCTCCCTGGGGATCTTTCTACCCCTCATCACCACCAACTGCGCCATCCTCGGCCTGGCCCTCTTCCAGACCGCCAAGGAATATGACTTCATCCAAAGCCTGGTTTACAGCCTGGGCGCCGGCGCCGGTTTCATTCTGGCCCTGATGCTGATGGCGGGACTGCGGGAAAGACTGGAACTGGCGCGGGTGCCGACGGTGAGCCAGGGCGCGGCCATGAGCCTCATGCTCGCCGGCCTCCTGTCCCTGGCCTTCATGGGCTTCGCCGGCCTCGGGGCGTCCCATGGCTAATGCCCTGATCGCCAGCCTGGTCATCTTCGCCGTCCTGGCCGGTTGGGTCTGGGTCCAGCAGCGTTATGCCGCCTTCGCGCGCCAGAACCCCAAGCTTGGTCCCTTCCGCGCCCCGGACGGGAGCTGTGGCGGCGGCTGTGCCTGCAAGAACGGCCAGTGCGAAACGGGATCGCGCTGATCCCTGGTCCGAGGCCCAGGCGGCCGCGACGGGCGCCGCCAGCTCCCGGCAGGACCATCCAGAGCCCGAGAGACCTTTTCCCCAGGCCCGTCCCTTAACCGGGGCGCGGGACCCCAACAACCAGAACCTCACCGGAACCAGCAAGATGAGCGAACTCGACCCACCCCTCGGCCCCACGGTCGCGGCCCTGATCACCGACTCAAGACGCATCACCCCCCTGAAATCGGAGGAAGTGCGCCATCTCAGCCTGCGGGTGGCGGACCCGGCCTTCCAGTTCGTCGAGGGCCAGAGCATCGGCGTGGTGGTCCCGGGACCCCACCCCTTCGGCAATCCCTATCATGTGCGGCGCTACTCCATCGCCAACGCCCGCCCCCGGCCCCAGGACGAGGCCGTGGACCTGGAGATCCTGGTACGCCGCTGCTTCTATATCGACGAGATCAGCGGCGAGCGCTTCCCGGGCATCGCCTCCAATTTTCTGTGCGACGCCAAGCCCGGCGATACCATCACCCTGACGGGCCCCTTCCGCAGCCCCTTCCAGATGCCCCTGGACCGGAGTTCCAACCTCATCATGATCGGCACCGGCACCGGCGTCGCTCCCTTCCGCGCCTTCGCCCAGCTCATCTACGAGCGTCGCGGCGGCTGGGATGGTCAGGTCCGTCTCTTTTATGGCGGCCGCACCGGCCTGGATCTGGCCTATGCCAACGACGAGACCACCGACCTGGCCGACTACTACGACCAGGCGAGCTTCAAGGCCTTCAAGTCCCTGGCGGCCAATAGCCTGATGCGCTCCTCCGACGCCCTGGCGCTGGGTCTCCAGGAAAACATTGGTGAGGTCTGGTCCCTCCTCCAGGAGTCCAACACCTACATCTTCCTCGCCGGCCTCGGCAAGATCGCTCAGGTCTTCGACAAGGTCATGAGTGAGCGCGCCGGTGCCCCCGAGGCCTGGCAGGGCCTTAAGCAGCGGATGATTCGGGAGAAACGCTGGTCCGAGCTGATTTACTGAGGGACCCAGGCCCCGCCGTCACGGACGGTCGGGGCCTGGGGGTCGGGCGGCTATCCCTTAAGCGGCGACGGCCGGTTCTGCCATCTGGATCACGATCTTCTGGTAGAGCCCGCGAAAGGACGTGACCTTTTCGTAGGAAGCGATGGCGGCGTCCTGGGGCAGGATATCCCGGACCTCCTCCTTCCAGAGATCCAGAGCAAAGGGTTCCAGGGTGGCCAGGATCATTTTCATGACCAGGCGCAGCGGGTGGCCGGACTCCGGGCCATGGTAATCGACGATGACCACCTTGCCGCCCGGTCGGGTCACGCGCAAGGCCTCGGCCAGGGTGGCCCGCCGCACCTCCGCCGGCTGCTCGTGGAGCAGGAAGAAGAGCAGTGTCCGGTCAAAGGTGCCGTCCTCGAAGCGCAGGGACCGCGAATCCTGTTGATGCAGATGAATCCGGGCATCCGGCCGCAGCTTCTGGCGCAGATTGGCCAACTGGATAGGCGCCACGTCGATGACATCCAGCCGATCCCGGGCCCCTAACAGCCCCCCCACCCGCTGGGTGAGATCCCCATAGACGCATGCCACCTGCAAGAGGCGCTGCCCCTCGTCCCCGGCGAGTTGCTCCAGGGCCTCGTCGCACAGACGCTGGTAATTGCCCCATAGAATGAGATTGACCAGCCACTCGCGTTCGAAGAGGAACACGGCCCGGGGGTGCAGGTAGGCCCACCAGTAAACGCGCTGGAGATAATCCGGGATGGGGGGTGCCGCGATCTCGCCGGAAAGGCCGTCAGGGGAATAGGACATAGTTCTTCCTCAAGGGCAAAGTGCCTGATTGGATGATCAGGGCCGAGGTTCGACCACTCGGAATGGGGCTTATGGGGCAGACCTTCCCTGATGGACGCTTAGGATGGGCCATCCCTGACCCATCTCGGCACACAGTCACCGGCATCGCCGCCGGGACTCTGACTTCAGGGAACAAACAGCCGCAAAGCCCGCGCATCCCAGGTCAAAAGACGGGATGGGGAGCCAGCGGTGCGACGAAGTAGCAGAGATACGCCTTTCTTATAGTTAGTATTTGTTCGTGGCGTCCTTCGGTGCATGCGCATTATTAGTTAAAAGCCCCATAAATGACAATTATGTTACACAAAAAATACCTTGCCCGGGACCATCCAACCGTGTGGACAAGGGGGGCCGAGGTCAGCCGCGGATCTTGATGCAAGTGGCGATGGCCTGGCTAAACAGGACCGGAGCAGGCACACGGGCCGCCCCTGATCCCCCATCAGCCAGCCAGTTGCCGATACCGGAAACAATCCAGGGTGTGGTCGTTCACCATCCCCACCGCCTGCATCAGGGCCTGACAGATGGTGCCGCCGACGAAGCGAAAGCCACGCCGCTTGAGCTCCCGGCTCATCCGATCCGCTTCCGGGGTGCGAGCCGGAACCCGATCCAGGCTGGGCCAGGCGTTATGCCGGGGCACCTGATCCACGAAGCCCCACAGCAGGTTGGCCAGGGTCTCGCCTTGGTCATACAGGGCCAGCAAGGCCCGGGCATTGCTCACCGTGGACTCCACCTTGAGGCGGTTGCGGACGATCCCGGGGTCCGCGAGCAGCTCCGCCACCCGCGCCGCGTCGAAGCGGGCGATGGCCTCCGGGTCGAAGCCCAGGAAGGCGCGCCGGTAGCCCTCGCGCTTACGCAGGATCGTCAGCCAGGACAGGCCCGCCTGGGCGCCCTCCAGGGTGAGCATCTCGAAGAGATGCCGCTCGTCCCAGTTGGGGACGCCCCACTCACGGTCGTGGTAGTCCACATAGAGGGGGTCGGTTCCGCACCAGGCACAGCGCACCAGGCCGTCGCCGCTCATTGGGGCAGCCGGTCCAGGATGCCGAACAGGGCGGCCTGGAGCCGCGCATAGTCCTCGGGCATGGCGGCCAGCATCCGCGCCGCGCTCTGGACATGGGGACCCGGGACCAGTTCATCGGCGCAGGCGGCGCAGATACCCGCGACGCTCTCCGGGGTGGACTCCAGATGGCACTGGAGGCCCAGCACCCGCCCCGCGTACAGGAAGGCCTGCTGCTCGCAGGCCGCGCTGCGGGCCAGATGGACGGCACCCGCCGGCGGCTCGAAGGTGTCGCCGTGCCAATGAAAGACCGGAAGCGAGGGGGGGAGGAAGCCAAAGACCGGCGAGGCCCGGCCGGCCGCAGTCAGGTCGATGGGCATCCAGCCGATCTCCCGCTCGCGATGGCGATAGACCCGCGCCCCCAGGGCCTCGGCGAGCAACTGGGCTCCGAGACAGACCCCGACCAGGGTCTTGCCCGCCGCGATGCCTCGGCGAATCGCGTCCTTCTCCGCCGCGAGCCAGGGATAGCGACCCGCGTCGCCCACCCCCATGGGCCCACCCATGATCACCAGCCAGTCATAGTCCGCCGGCTCCGGCGGCGCCACCCCGTCATACAGCGGGATTACGCGCAGCTCATGACCGCGGGCCGCCGCCCAGTCGCCGATGCCGAAGGGTCCCTCGAAAGGAACATGTTGCAGACAGTGAATCAGCATGGAGGGGGTTCCTCGGGGGTCGGCGTCAGCGCCTTACTGGCGGAACCGCGACCGACCCTGGATGGTGGGAGATAGGTGCATCTTGTCCGGGGGGATATTACCCGTCGGCACCGCCATTGCCCATCCCCAGGCGCTACCAGATCCCGAGAGGCCCGATGGCCGAGGTGCCGATGGCTTGGCAGTTGGCCGCGGGTCGGCCACAATGCCCGCTGTTTTCAGACACCGGCTCCGTCCAAACCTGACCCGGACCTGGCAGCCCCGAGCCCCGGGCGGCGATCCGGATACCTCCGGCAACCGACGTGCCCGGCCGCCGCATAACCTCGTCAGGGCCGCGGTCCGACCCCGCCTTTGCGCCCCAACTCCAGGACCAAGCGTCAATTGTCGCCCATCACCCGCCTCTCCCTTTTGATCGCCAGCCTTTGCGCCCTAGTGTCCCACCCCCTGGGGGCCGAGGTGCTGCTCTACGGCAAGATGAACGTGGCCCTCGTGTATGTCGACCAGGGGGCTGGCGCTCCGCCAACGGGCGGTCAGACCACCTGGTTCAGGGGCTTCGGCCTCAACGACAATCGGGCGGTCCGGCCCTGGTTGCTGAATCCCTTCATCACTACCCCGCGAGGTCCGGCCAACCGCCTCGGCCTGGAGGGTTCCAAGGACTTGGGGGAGGGCATCAAGGTCCTGTTCAAGGTCGAGTTGGGATTTAGTCTGGCGGACAGCAATAACGATGCCTTCAATATCAAGGCCAGCGAGACCCTGACCATGCGCAACACCTACCTGGGACTGGGCGGCACCTGGGGCCGCCTCCTCCTGGGTCGGCAGGATACCCCCTTCAAGTCCTCGACCGCGCCCCTGGACCTCTTTATCAATACCTTGGGGGATTCCGCCAGCACCCTTGGCTTCCAGAATTACCGCCTGGATAACGCCATTTACTACGCCAGCCCCAGCCTGAGCGGCCTGAAGTTAGCCGCGGCCATCATCCCGGGGGGCGGGGCCACGCTGCCGGGCGGCATCAATCCCGACGCCAGCCATCTCGCCGAGGCCTTCTCCCTGTCCGCCATTTATGCCCAGGGACCCCTCTATGCCAGTCTCGCCTTCGAGACCACCAGCACCGCGCTTTCCGATCCGGCCACCTACGGGAACGCCGCCAGTTGGCGAAAGTGGCGCCTGGGCTTGGGATTGCTGGATTGGCGGGGTCTGAGTGTGACGGGGATGTTCGAACACTGGGATCACGCCTTCTGGGAGGACGATCACAACGCCGACCTCTGGCAACTCCAGCTTGGCTACCGGCTCGGCCGATTCCAGCTCAAGGCCAGGATGGGCGGTAATCAACAGGGGGGTGAGTATGAACTCCTGGCCCCGGTCTGCTGCGATCTCCTGGCCGAGGATGATTTTGCCTTTCAGAGTTGGGCCTTGGGCGGTGATTACTACTTTTCCCACCAGACCAAGCTCTTCCTGGTCTATTCCGCCAATCTGGCCGATCCCCTGGTCCAGGCGACAAGCGGTAAAACCTATGACCTCCTGGATTGGCACGGGGCGCAGTTCGGCATCTCCCATGCCTTTTGACGGCTGGTACCGCCCGGGGCAGGGGGTAAAAACCAATGGCCAGCCCGGAGCCTTTTACCCATAATGCCAATTGTCCGCCGCCGGCCTGCCAGCCTGCCCCTCTCGGTCGCCAGTCCCGCCACCCACTCCCCAACCCGGTAGCCACGCGATATGAATGAACTTGCGGAACCCGCCCCACCACCCAGTCTGTGGGAAATCTTTCTCGAATTCCTCCTGATCGGCGCCATCAGCTTTGGCGGTGGCATCGTTGCCTACCAGAAAATTCTCCTGACCGAAAAACGGCGCTGGCTGAATGACGACGAGTTCATGGCCTGCCTGGCGATCAGTCAGACCATGCCCGGGCTGAATGCGGTGAATATTGCCGTACTGACGGGGGACCGCCTCCGCGGGGTGCTCGGTGCCATCCTCGCGGCCTTGGGCCTACTCATCCCCGGGGTGACCTTCGTGCTGGTCATGGGCATCCTCTACCTGCAAAACACCGATCACCATCTGGCGAATCTCCTGCTGGCCGGGGTAGCGGCGGCGGCCACGGGCCTGCTGTCCGCCATCACCTATCGCCTGGGTCACCGCCAATTCAACCATTTCAAATCCCTGCTGATTGTGCTGGCCTCTTTTTATCTGATGAGCATCATGAGCCTGTCCCTGCCCATGGTGCTGCTCATCATGGTGCCCATCTCCCTCCTCCTCTTCCGTCCCAAGGCCTAAACCCATGGTTTCCGTACTCATTCACCTCGTCTTGACCTTTGGCCTGCTCTCGCTCCTCGCCGTGGGCGGGGGAACCGCCGTTCTGGCGGAGATGCAGGAGGTACTGCACCAGCAGTTCCAGATCCCCCCGGACCGCTTCCTGGAGGTCTACAGCGTCGGTCAACTGGCCCCAGGGCCCAATATGACCATGGTGGTAATCTTCGGCTTCCAACTGGCGGGCATGGTGGGGGCCCTGCTGGTCGGGTTGGCCTTTTTTCTACCCTCCAGCGTGCTCTGCTTCTGGATCGGCCGCTTCTGGAACTATATCGGGGAGACCCCCTGGCGACGGGCGGTGCAGAATGCCCTGGAACCCATCTCCATCGGCTTGATGTGTTCGGGTGTTTATGCCGTGGGCAAATCCGCCCTGGATGGCCCCTTGACCATCGCCCTGGCCATGACCGCCTTCACCGGCGTGCTCTTCACCCGGGTCAATCCCGTCTATGTGATTCTGGGTTTGGGCAGCCTGGGGGCCGCCATCAAATACTGGCAGCCTGGCCTGCTCTGACCGCAAGCCGACGGGGGGCAAGGACCGCCCCCCAAGGTCACCTTAGGGGGGCGATCCGCCTCAGTCAGCGACGGGTGGACGCAGGATGTGATCCAGGAAATCACTGTAGCCGGCCACCTGCCCCTTGCCCACCGCGACTCTCCGGGCGAGGATGCGTAGGGGGGTCAGGTAGGGACTCTCCAGGCTGATGGAGTGATACACCTTGTCCAAGACCTGGATGCGGGCAAATTCGATCTGCACCCCAAACATCATGCTCGCGCCCTGCCGGACCTTGGAGACGGTGATCTTGCCGGGCCGGTAACCGGTCGCGGTCATGACCTGGAGCAACTCACCGATACTACGTAGCTTGCCGCGCACTTCAAAGAGGCGGGGAAAGAAGCTGGACAGCAGCAGGGCCTTCTCGGGAAAGCGGAATTTAGCGCTGGGCCCAAAAGCGATGAATTCGTCGAAAGCCTCGAGCACGGGTTTGATCTTGAGGTTCTTGCCCCGGATCTTGATGTTGTCCTTCTTGCCATGGACGAAGAGGTATTGGTCGTCGTTGGTCTCCTCGTTGGCATCGCCATTCTGGGTGATCTCGGCCCAGGAGACCGGTAGCTCCACGATCTGGCCTTCCGGCCAGAAGGCCCGCCACTCCCAAGTGGTGGTACTGCGCTGATAGGCCCCCCCCGCGCTGGCGCCAACCGGGTTGTCCCCGGCGACCACCGATTGCTCCTTCACGGCATCCAGGAGGTAGGTACGCAGGCGCAGGCGCATCTCGGAGACCGCCGTGACCACGGCATGACCGACCAATTCCATACGGCGGATGATGTCGATGCGGGCGTTATAGGCCAGCAGCCAGTGTTGGTAGGACTTGCCTCCCAACACCGGACCTATGATTTCACAGGCATGGAGCAGCGCGATAAGCGCCGCCTGGTTGGGATCGGGCAGTTCATCCGACTCGATCAGCCCGACCAGCGCATGACGCAGCTTGGCCGCCTCGGCCCCCCGGGCCTGACTGATGGTCAACTGCCGAAAGTCCCAATTCAGCGGGCTGCTGGTCGTCAGACAAATATTCTTGGCCGCCAGGCTGGCCAGACAAGCGGCGCGTAGATCCCCCACGCGATCGGCGAGGACATTGAGGGCGACATCCAGGGAGATGGTCTGCCCCAGGCGTCTGAGGGAGGCCAGGGCCATGGCCTGCGCAGGCTCCAGGCTGGCCTTGGGCTCCAGCAGGGTCAGATTCTTGAGATCGCTGTCCACCCATCCCGAGAGAGACAGGTCAATCAGCAAGGCCCCCACCAACCCGAAATCCGCGTCGGACCAGGCGATCATGGGGTCAACTTTGACGGGCCACTCCAGGCTCAGGAGGACAAAGGACTCAGCGATGCTAAGTTCATCATGAGTCTCGGGGTGATGGGTTTTTTGCGTCATGGATCAAACCAAAAGAAGTTGAACAAGGGCGGTGACAAGCTCGCGAAGAGGCCATGTCCGTCACGCTGAGCCCAGCTACCCCAGAGGGATTCAGCGTTTTCATCCTAGCTTAACCGGCCTGGAGGCGCCACTTGTCGTTGACTAAGGTCCACCCAAATCCTGCAAGGATTCACTGTGACGTGGCGGGACATGCACTGAATAGTCGGGTCGGTCCGACCCCGGTGATCAAATTTAGCCTAGACTTATAAGCCATCCTGGCTAATGACATGAGATCCCCATGTTCACCAAGTTGTTAAAAATGCGCGGCTACCCCGGCGTCCTGCAATGGCTATCGGTCCTGTTTTTCGTGCCAGTGGTGGGCTTTTTGCTGTTTGGGCCGGCGGACAAGGACAACCTGGCCAACCTCTTGATCTGGCTGGTGTGGTGGCCGCTGCTGTGCGTCATGTTTATCGTCGCTGGCCGGATTTGGTGCGGTGTCTGCCCCTTCTCCAAGGTCAGTGACAGCCTGCAACGCCTGGTCGGGTTGCGGCTGGCGGTCCCGGATTTCCTCAAGGAGCAGGGCCTCTGGCTGATTTTGATTGCCTTCCTGCTGCTGTCATGGCTGGAGGAGACGGCGGGCATCGTCGATTCCCCGCGCCAGACCGCCATCATGCTGCTGACCATTCTGACGGGCGCCGTGGCCTTCGGGCTCTTCTTCCAGGGGCGCGTCTGGTGCCGCTACGTCTGTCCCATCGGCGGCATCAGTCATGTCTATGCGCGGGGGTCGCTGTTCAAGGTGCGCCCCCAGGAGGCGATCTGCGCCGACTGCACCACCAAGGATTGCGTGGTGCCCGACGCCCAGTACGCCGGCTGCCCGATGCACCTGTCACCCTTCGCCATGGACTCGGTGGCCAACTGCAATCTCTGCGGCGCCTGCCTCAAGCGCTGCCAGCATGGCTCCCTGCGGGTCAGTCTGGAGGTGCCCTCCCAGGATCTGGCGGCCTCCTCAACCATGCCACCCGTGGTTTTGTGGCTCATCGCCCTGCTGGCGGGCTTGATCAGTTTTCTGAATGGGTTGGACAGTGGCCGGCTGCCGCTGGAGGCTTGGGTGGACCAGGCGGCCTATCCGGTCCTGGCGAAGACCCTGCTCATGGCGGTAGCGCTGGCGGCGAGTTGGTGGCTGTTGAATGGGGTCGCCCGCCTGGCGGCCGGCCGTTCCGCCGCTCGGATGTCACCCACGGCCTGGTTGGCCCTCGGCGCCCGGCCCTTGATCACACTCCTCTTATTCAGCCACTTGGGCCATGTGGGAGCCGAACTCTGGGGAGATGGGGGCCTCTTGCTCGCACCCCTGGCGGAGGCGTTGCAGACCCCTGGCCTGGCCTTGCCGGGGCTCTGGGGGGCGCCTTGGACCGCCTATTTCAATGCCATCTGCATCAGCCTGGGGCTGGTACTGGCCCTGGCCGTCCTGGGCTGGACCGCCGCGCGGGCCGTCGGCCTGGACCGTACCCGGCTAGTGGTGAGCTTTAGTCTCTTCTATCTGCTATTCGCGGGATGGAATCTGTTCGCCACCTGGCCCCTGGAGACGGCTGATCACGCCTACGAGGCCAGTGCCGCCCCCGCGGTCATGGCGACCGGGCTGGAGACCGCCGCGCCAGACACCGGCGATGGCTGGTCCATCCTCTGGCCCTTCATCGGCATCAATACCGCCCTGCTGGCGCTGGCCTTGATCGCGCGGCGCTCGCGCACGACGGCGGGCACGGAAGGCGATGACTTCAGCGCCTCCAAGACCTGGAACAGCCGGGATGGCACCACCAGCGTCCAGGGGCAACTGCTCGACTGGCTCGTCACCCAGGCCGCGCAAGCGCGCTGGCGGGTACCCGCCGCCGTGGCTCTGGCCAATGCCGGTCAGGAGGTCATGAGCTTC
>JADZBU010000028.1 GCA_020851955.1 Chromatiaceae bacterium
GACGGTCTTGCGGATGGTGGACAGATCGTCCCCAAACTTGTCGAGCAGATGCAGCCGCAGGAAGGAGGTGGCCGGCGGGGTCAGAAACTGGAATTGCACGGCCCCATACTGCTTGGCCAGCACCTGGTAGGCCGGCAGCAGGTTGGCCTGGAGCCAGGCCCGGTCCCCCGCCGCGAAGCGCTCCTGTACCTCGGGAATATTGGCCACCAGGGCGCTCAGGGCCTCCGCCTGGCGGGTATCCGCCGCGATCGCCGCCTGCAGGCTCGCCATGTTCTCGCTCAGACGGGTCCGTTCGGCCTCCAGGATGACCCGCTCCAGACTCAGCAGGCTGCCGTAGCCCTGGGCACCGACCGCCATCAGGATGGCCAGCACCATGCCCAGCATGATGTTGGCCCAGAGGTGCAGGTTTTTGAACATGGCGGTTCCCTATTCTAAACAACCCAGCGCCCGGGCGATGGGGGGCCTTGTTGACGATGACCACATCTTAACGGAAAGCCCGCTACCGCGGGCAAGCCTGGCGTCAAAAGGCGTGCCAGCCCCATGTTCCAAGTCCCCAGGTAAGTTCCTTGACCCGGCGCCGAGTCCGGCGAGATACTCGCCCCAGGTCCTCATGAGCCGATTCTCCGCCCGCGACTGCTTGCCGTGCCCGATCTCCTCCTCAATGTCGCCACCCTGACCGGACAGATCCTGGTGGTCTTCGCGGCCTACGGCTTCATTGACGGCTATTTTTCCACCACCCACCGGCCCGCCCTCAATCAGTCCGCCAAGGGGCTGCTCTTTGCCCTGGCGGGTCTCTACAGCCTCTACGCGCCGATTGAATTGTCCGAGGGGGTCATCGCCGACCCACGCGGCGCCATCCTGGCCTGCGCCACCCTCTTCGGGGGCGGGCTCGTGGGCCTGACCACGGCCCTGGCCATGATGGCCTATCGCCTGGCGCTGGGCGGTGCCGGGGCCTGGGCGGGCGTCATCGGGCTGGCCGTCGAATTCGCGGTCCTGGCGGCCCTGATCCAGCCGGCCCTGGCCCGGTGGTTGCCGCCCCAGTCCTATCGCTTGCTGCTGGTGGGCGCCCTGGCCATGACCCTCCTGGAGCCCCTGTCCCTGGTGCTGATCCCACCGCCGGCCCTCGGCCTCCAGTTACTGCGGGAGGCGGGGCCCGCCCTGGGGCTGCTGCAATTCTTCGCGACCCTGATGCTCGGCGCCCTGCTCAAGAATGAGTGTGACCGCGGTCGCCTGCTGCGCGACTTGCGCGCCCGGGACGTGGTGTTCGCGAACGCCCAGGAAGGGGTCATGATCACGGACGCCCGGGGCCATATCCAGGCGGTCAATCGCGCCTTCACCGACATCACCGGCTATCCGGAGGGGGAGGTCATTGGCCAGCCCTTCGACAAGCTCGGCAGCGACCGCCAGGAGCCGGCCTTCTATCGCGCCATCTGGCGCGCCATGGCCGAGACCGGCGGTTGGCGCGGCGAGGTCTGGAATCGCCGCCGGGAGGACGACATCCCCCGGCCCGATGACGGCTATCCCGTCTGGCTGACCCTCAGCCCGGTGCGGGACGCGAGCGGTGATCTGACCCAGTGCGTCGGCGTCTTCACCGACATCAGCCCCCTGAAAAACTACCAGGCCCAGCTCGAGCACCTGGCCCATCACGACCCCGTGACCGGCCTGGCGAACCGCCTGCTGCTGAGCGCCCGGCTGGAGCACGCCCTGCAAACCGCCGAGCGGGAGGCCGAGGTCCTGGCGGTGATCTTCATCGACCTGGATCGCTTCAAGCGGGTCAACGACAGCCTGGGCCATAACCTGGGCGACGATCTGCTGAAGGCCATCGCCGCGCGTTTTCAGACCGTCGTCCGCGAGGATGACACTCTCGCCCGGCTCGGCGGCGATGAGTTCGTGGTGCTGGCGGAACACCTGCCCTCCTGGGAGGAGGCCGCCCTCCAGGCCCACCGCCTCGTCAAGGCCCTCGCCGCGCCCCTGCGGCTGGGCGCCCATGAGCTTTACGTGTCCGCCAGCATGGGCATCAGCATCTATCCCCGCGATGGCCAAGCGGTCGAGACCCTGCTGCAAAACGCCGATGCCGCCATGTACCGCGCCAAGGACCGGGGCCGCGACAACTACCAGTTCTATTCCGAGGACATGACCAACGCCGCCCTCGAGCGCATCCTGCTGGAGGGAAAACTGCGCAAGGCCCTGGAGCTGGACCAGTTGCGGCTTTACTACCAGCCGCAGATCGACCTGCGCACCGGCGGCCTGATCGGCGTCGAGGCCCTGGCCCGCTGGCCTCATCCCGAGGAGGGCCTGATTCCGCCCTCGCGCTTCATCCCCGTGGCCGAGGATACCGGCCTGATCGGCGAACTGGGCACCTGGGTGCTGCGGGAGGCCTGCCGGCAAGGCCGCGCCTGGCTCGACGCGGGTCTGGCCGTGGGCCGGGTGGCGGTCAACGTCTCCGGGCTGCAGATCCAGCGCGGCGATCTCTTGGCGCGGGTCCATGAGGCCCTGGCGGACAGCGGCCTGCCGGCGGCCTGCCTGGAGCTGGAGATCACCGAGACGGTGATGATGCAGCGACATGGCGAGGTCGGCGCGGTGCTCAATCGGCTGCGCGAGCGGGGCGTCATGATCAGCATCGATGACTTCGGCACCGGCTATTCCTCCCTGGCCCGTCTCCAGCGGCTGCCCGCTGATAAGCTGAAGATCGATCAGAGCTTCGTGAGCCGGCTGCCGGGGGATGATAACGACGCCGCCATCGCTCGCTCCATCATCGCCCTAGGCGCCAAGATGGGCTTCGCCGTCCTGGCCGAGGGCGTCGAAACCGAGGCCCAGCGCGATTTCCTCCTGGCCGAGGGCTGCGACCAGGCCCAAGGTTACTGGTTCGGCCGCCCGGTGCCCGCCGCCGAACTGACGCCCCGGCTGACGGCCCTGGGGTAGGCCTTCAGACCCCCCGGTGTGCAGCCTCGGGGTAAGCGTTCGGCCCACCCGGCTGGTGACCCTGGTGCAAGCTTTCAGAGCCCCGGCTGGTGGCCCTGGTTTAAGCTTTTAGACCTCCCGGCCGCCTGGGCTAGGTTGGGTTCGGTAGCCCAAGCCGCTGCCTTCCTGCTCCCTCCCCCCTCGCGGGGGAGGGTTGGGGAGAGGGGGTCCACAGGCTTAGCCCCCGGCTAAATGCCCGAATACCAGTGCAAGAATTTAACCCACCCCCATCAGCAAAAGAGTCACACTTCATGGACATCAGCACCAACCCCATCGATGCCGCGGCCCAGGCGCTCGCGGAATTGCGGCGCCAGCGCCCCCTGGTCCACAACATCACCAACTACGTCGTCATGGACTTCTCCGCCAACGCCCTGCTGGCCATCGGTGCCTCGCCCGTCATGGCCCACGCCGCCGAGGAGGTGCGGGAGATGGTAAGCCTGGCCGGTGCCCTGGTCCTCAACATCGGCACCCTGTCGCGCCCCTGGATCGACGCCATGTTCGCCGCCGGTCACGCCGCCATGGCGCGGGGCCTGCCCATCGTCCTGGACCCGGTGGGCGCCGGCGCCACCCGGCTGCGCACCGAGACGGCCCTGCTGCTCCTGGAGGAGGTCAAGCCGACCATCATCCGGGGCAACGCCTCCGAGATCCTGTCCCTGGCCGCGGCTGGCGGCGCGACCAGGGGCGTCGACTCGACCCGGGGCGTCGAGGAGGCCCGGGAGGCGGCGATCGCCATCGCGCAAGCCTCCGGGGCCCTGGTGGTGGTGACGGGCCCCGAGGATTTCATCACCGACGGCGAGCGCCGGGCGCGTCTGGCCAACGGCCACCCCCTGATGAGTCGGGTGACGGGCACGGGCTGCGTCTGTTCAGCCCTGGTCGGCGCCTTCGCGGCGGTCCAGCCCGATCCCTGGCTCGCCAGTATCGGCGCCCTGGCCGCCTATGGCCTTGCCGGCGAGCTGGCGGCGGTGGGGGCGCCCGGGCCCGGCAGCTTCCGCACCCGCCTCATCGATGCCCTGGACGAGATCACGCCCGAGCGGGTGCGGCAAGACGCCCGCCTGGTCGTCGAATAAGCCCATGGCGCGGGCCATCGACTACGCCCTCTATCTGGTGACCGATCGCGCCGCCGCCCGGGGCCGGGGGCTGGCCGGGATCGTCCGTGCCGCCGTCCAGGGTGGTGTCAGCGTCGTCCAGTTGCGCGACAAGGATGCCGGCACCCGCGACAGCCTGCGGCTGGCGTTGGAATTACAGGCCTTGCTGGAGCCGCTGGGGGTGCCGCTCATCGTCAATGACCGCCTCGACCTGGCCCTGGCCTGCGGCGCGGCGGGGGTCCATCTGGGTCAGGACGACCTGCCCTGCGAGCTGGCCCGGCGGCTGGTCGGCGCGGATTGCCTTATCGGCGTCTCGGTCAGCACGCCGGAGGAAGCCCGGCGCGCCACGGGCGAGGGGGCGGATTACCTGGGCGTGAGCCCCGTCTTCGACACCCCGACCAAGCGGGATACCCCGACGGCCACCGGCCTGGCGGGGCTGGCGGCGATCCGGGCCGTCACCCACCGGCCCCTGATCGCCATCGGCGGCCTGAACGAGGGCAATGCGGGGTCGGTCATGGCGGCCGGCGCCGATGGCATCGCCGTCGTCTCCGCCCTCATGGCCGCCGCGGATCCGGCGGCGGCGGCGCGCGCCCTGCGGATGGCCATCGCCCGGGGCCGCGACCGCCTCACACCCATCCCGTCGCGCGGGGTAGCTCCCCTCCCCCCGCGCGGGGGAGGGGCCGGGGGAGAGGGGGCAGGCGACCGCGACCGCTAGCGTTGATTCGGCACATAGACATAGGCGGGCGCGACCTTAGCGCCGACGATGACGAATTTCTGGGATTCATAGTAACCGCCCAGATTGACTGTTTGACCGGCCGGGTAGGTGCCAACCCGGATCTGATTACCGGTGACTTCGTAGCTGCCCTGGCCGGGGGGCATGACCAGGCTGACCTGGCAGGGGGCCGTGATACAGGTGCCGGTGTCGCCGGGCTTGAGGGTGATGGCGATGGCGCCGGTGGGGAAGTCGGCCGAGGAGGCGCAGCCGCCCAGCGCCAGCGCGACCAGCAGGCTGGCGAGGGCACCGGCGCCGGCAGGGGTGGCCCGTCCGGGATGTGACACAGAATTTGTCATCTTTTCGATCTCCGCGTGTTGAGTGAGGGCCGCCTGGGGCCGAGCGCGGATCAGTATAGCCAAAAGACCTCGGTTATCGGTTGCCCGGGCCGGGTGGTGGCTGGCGGCGTGCGGGGGGCGCCGTGAATACATCCCTGTAGGCTTGGCGACAGCATCCCTGCTGTCGACACCCCCGCCCACCGCCAACCGCCACCCGGCCCTCCCGTTTGAGGCAGCGGCGGGACTGACGGCGGGCGGGTGCTAAGGGGGCGGGGGGCTATCGCGCGTGACCAGGACCTGGTCGATGCGGAAATTGTCCAGGTCCACCACCTCGAACTTGTAGCCGGCATAGATGACGGCATCGGTGCGGCGGGGTACCTTGCGCAGGCTGTACATGAGGAAGCCGGCGATGGTCTCGTAGTTCTCGAAGCCCTCGAACTCGGGGATCTGCAGGGCCGCCATCACGTCCTCGATGGGCGTGGCGCCGTCGATCAGCCAGGACTGGTCGTCGCGGCGCACGATCATCTCTTCCAGGAAGGGGCTGGCGAGTTCGCCCATCACGGTACTCATGACGTC
>JADZBU010000029.1 GCA_020851955.1 Chromatiaceae bacterium
CCCGAGGAGTGGACCAAGGCCATTTCCTGGCCCGCCTTCCGGGTCGGTCACGACGCCGTGCGCGGCAGTCAGCATCGCGTCTCCGAGTGTGTCTGGCAGATGCGCCAGGCGGAAATCGTCTATGGCTCCGATGCCGCCATCGCGATCATTTCCTACTGGACCGATAAGGCACGGGGCCAACCGGCCATCCTGCCGGACATCAAGCGCTAGCCGTCGCCCAAGGAGATCGAGACATGATAGACAAGACCCTCATCGCGGCGCTGCTGGCCGCGACGACCCTGATGCCCGCTATCGGCCTGAGTGCCGATCCCACACCTCAGGCCGCCACGGGGACCGCGGCCACCGGTAGCGCCGCCGCCGGGACCAGTGCGACCGCAACAGCCCCCGCGACCAAGCCCGTCGCGAAGAAGAAGCCCGTCCAAAAGAAGCAGACGGCGCGTAAGGCCGCCGCGGACAAGGCTGCGGCCCAGAAAGCCGCCGCCGACAAAGCCGCGACCGAGAAAGCCGCAGCCGTTGGCGCCAGCCCAGCCAGCCCCACCCCCGCCAGCGCCACCGGCACCTCGGGTGCGGGCAAGGCCCTGGCGGCCGGAGCCCTGGGCGCCGCGGCCGTCGGCCTGGCGGCAACCGCCGCCGCGTCGGATGCCCCGGTCGATTACACCAAAATGACCCCGTCGGAACTGACCGAGTACCTGATCTTTGACGCCAAGGGCTTCAAACTGGATCAGGCCACCCAGGAAGGCAAGACCGGACGGGAGCGCATGACCCAGGACGAACTGCAAAAAACCTGCTCGGCGCTGCATGGCAAGACCATCGATGCCGAAACGGCGAAAAAAGTCCAGGGGTTGGCCACTGCGTCCCGCGTCTATCCCGAGGGGGGTGTCACCCTGGGCGACTGGAAACGCGGCCAGGCCCTGGCCCAGGAAGGTGCTGGCTATCGTCTGGGGCCGAAGGCCGACGACAATGCCAAGAAGTTCGGCGGTAACTGCTACGCCTGTCACCAGATGGACCTGAAGGTGACCGCCCACGGCACCCTCGGCCCCAGCCTGACCGGCTTTGGCAAGATCCGGGGCAACACCCCGGAGACCCAGAAGTATGTGTACGACATTCTGTATAACGCGCACGCCTACTTCCCCTGTACCAACATGCCCCGCTTTGGCGCCAATGGCTTCCTGAATCAGGAACAGATGGCCGACCTCATCGCCTATGTGCTCGACCCGGAATCTCCGGTCAATAAGTAGTACCCCGGCCCAGCCCGAGCCTATCGCGGACTCGGGCTGGGCCAACCCATTACCCCTAGTCACACCATCCCCGTCAGTCAACCCAAGTAGAGGATCCGGACCATGTCACTATCACGGCGTGAATTTACCCGCCTGCTGGCCTTGGGCGGCATGGCTGGATTGTTACCGGGCGCGGCCCGGGCCACGACTCAAGCGGTCGAGGGCGGGGCCCTCTATGAGGGCGGTCGCTTCGGTAATGTGCGCCTGCTGCACATCACCGACACCCATGCCCAACTCAACCCCATCTATTTTCGCGAGCCGAGCGTCAATCTCGGCGTGGGCGCGGCCTTTGGTCAGCCCCCGCACCTGGTGGGCGTGAACCTGCTGAAACACTTTGGGATCGCTCCCGGTGGCAGGGAGGCCCACGCCTTCACCTTCCTCGATTTCGACGCCGCCGCCCAGCGCTACGGCAAGGTCGGTGGCTTCGCCCACCTGGCCACTCTGGTCAAACAGCTCCGCGCCGAGGCGGGGCTGGGCAACAGCCTGCTGCTGGACGGTGGCGACACCTGGCAGGGCTCCGGCACCGCCCTCTGGACCCGGGGCAAGGACATGGTGGGCGCCTGCAATCTGCTTGGCGTGGACGTCATGACCGGCCACTGGGAGTTCACCTACCCGGACACCGAGGTGATCGAGAACATCCAGGCTTTCAAGGGCGACTTCGTGGCCCAGAATATCTCCATCTCGGACACGGCCCTGTTCGACTACAAGTTCGCCGACTTCCCGGGCTTCGACGAGGCCAGCGGCCTGGCCTTCAAGCCCTACACCATCAAAGAGGTCAACGGTACCAAGGTGGCCGTCATCGGCCAAGCCTTCCCCTACACCCCCATCGCCAATCCCCAGCGCTTCATCCCTGACTGGCGCTTCGGCATCCAGGACCAGCACATGCAGGAGATGGTCGATAAGGTGCGGGCCCAGGAGAAGCCGGATGTGGTGGTGGTGATCTCCCACAACGGCATGGACGTGGACCTCAAGATGGCCGCCACGGTGCGTGGCATCGACGTCATCTTCGGCGGTCATACCCACGACGGCATCCCCGCGCCCAGCCTGGTGGAGAACAGCGGCGGCAAGACCCTGGTCACCAACGCCGGTTCCAATGGCAAGTTCCTCGGGGTGATGGACCTGGACGTGGGCGACGGTCAGGTGCGAGGCTATCGCTACCGGCTGCTGCCGGTCTTCGCCAACCTGCTCCCCGCCGACCCGGCGATGCAGGCCTACATCGACGAAGTACGGCGGCCCTACCTGGCCCAGCTCAACGAGCCCCTGGCCGTCACCGAGACCACCCTCTACCGCCGGGGCAATTTCAACGGCACCTTCGACCAGGTGATCTGCAACGCCCTGCGCCAGGGCGGGGACGCCGAGATCGCCCTCTCCCCGGGCTTCCGCTGGGGCACCACCGTCACCCCGGGCGCCACCATCACCCTCGAGAACGTCCTCGACCAGACCGCTATCACCTACCCGGCCACCTATGTGCGGGAGATGAAGGGCAGCGAGCTCAGAACCATCCTGGAAGACGTGGCCGATAACCTCTTCAACCCCGACCCCTATCTCCAGCAGGGGGGCGACATGGTGCGGGTGGGCGGCCTGGATTACGTCTGCACCCCCAACAACGGCCTGGGCCAGCGCATCGGCGAGATGCGCCTGGACGATGGCCGCCTGGTGGAAGCGGACAAGAGCTACAAGGTCACGGGTTGGGCCACCGTCGGCACCGCCAGCCCCGGCCGGCCGGTGTGGGAACTGGTCGCCGATTACCTGCGCGACCAGAAGACGATCGCCCTGACCAAGGTCAATACCACCAAGCTGATCGGTGTGGCGGACAACCCAGGGCTGGCTTGAGGCCGATCGCCGCCACAGCCGCACCCCCAAGGACCTCCGCCGAGGACAAATCCATGAAGATCCGCCGCGCCCTTGCCGTCCCGCACCTCCTGCTCCTGTGCCTGATGAGCGCACCCCTGATGGCGGCCATGCCCACCTGGTTCAAGGACTCCTTCCTCTACCTGGGCGAGGAGGTGGCGAATGCCGCCGCGGAGGGCAAGCGGGTGGCGCTCTACTTCCACCAGGAGGAGTGCCCCTACTGCCAGCGGATGTTGGAGGTGAACTTCAGCCAGCGCGACATCGTGGCCAAGACCCAGGCCCAGTTCAACGTCATCGCCATCAACATCTGGGGCGACCTGGAGGTGACCGACCTGGCGGGAAAGGTCAGCAGCGAAAAGGACTTCGCCCGCGACCAGAAGGTCCAATTCACCCCCACCATCCTCTTTCTGGACGAACAAGGGGCGGTGACCTTCCGCCTCAACGGCTACTACCCGCCGGAGCGCTTCAGCGCCCTGCTCGACTACAGCGCCCAACGGCCCGCGCCCACCGGTTCCTTCAAGGATTTTCTGGCCGCCCGGACCGGCCCCCCGGCCAGCGCTGAGTTGCACCAGGACCCCAGCTATCTGCCCCACCCCCTCAAGCTCAACCAGCGCCCCGGCGCCAAGCCCCTGCTGCTGCTCTTCGAGCAAGCCAGTTGCCAAACCTGCGACGAGTTGCATCGCGAGGGCCTGACTCGGGACGAGGCCCAGGAGTTGCTGAAGCAATTCGACGTCGCCCTGGTCGATATCGGGTCCGCGGAGCCTCTCGTCACCCCCGACGGCCGCGAGCTGGCGGCGCGGGACTGGAGCCGGGAGCTGGGCATCAACTACACCCCGACCTTGCTGTTCCTGGATGCCGGGGGCCAGGAGGTGTTCCGCACCGATGCCTACGTCCGTCCCTATCACATCGCCACCAGCCTGGCCTACGTCGCCACCGGCGCCTACCAGCGTCAGCCGGAATTCCAGCGCTTCATCCTGGAACGGATCGCGGCGCGGCGGGAGTCGGGCGAGACGGGCCCGCCCAAGCTCTGGGATTAGGCCAGCCGGCCGCCACCCGCGCGCGGGCCATGTCTGCCTTAGACTGGTGCCGCCCGCTCGCCGCCGGGGCCCTCGCCCTGGTCCTCTGGCTGGCCGCGAGCCCGGCCGCCGCCATCCAGGAGATCCGCATCGGCGTCCTCAGTCATCGGGGCACCGATCTGACCCTGGCGCATTGGCAAGCCACCGCCGACTACCTGACGGGGGCCCTGGAGGGCTATCGGTTCGAGATCGTCCCGCTGCCCTTCAGCCGCATCACCGAGTTCGTGGAGATGGAGTTCGTGGACTTCATCCTGGTCAATCCCGGCATCTACGTGGATCTGGAGGTACGCCACGGCATCTCGCGCCTGGCCACGCTCAACAACCGGGTGGGGCCCCTGAGCCTGAACCAGTTCAGCAGCGTCATCTTCACCCGCCAGGAACGCCACGACCTCCAGCGCCTTGCCGACCTGGCCGGCCAGCACTTCCTGGCGGTGGACGAGACCTCCCTGGGCGGCTTCGAGATGGCCTGGGACGAGCTTGTGCGCCAGGGGGTGGATCCCTACCAGGATTTCGCCCGGCTGGAGTTCGCCGGCGACCACGATAGCGTGGTGATGGCGGTGCTGTTCGGCCAGGCCGACGCCGGCACGGTGCGCACCGACATTCTGGAACGCATGGCGGCCCAGGACCTGATCGACCTGGACCAGTTCAAGGTGCTCAATCCCCAGCCCACCGAGCGCTTCCCCCTCGTCCACAGTACCCTCCTGTACCCCGAATGGCCCTTCGGCAAGGTCAGCCACACCCCCACCGCCTTGGCCCAGCAGGTGGCGGTGGCCCTCCTCCAGATGCCCCCCGACCACCCGGCGGCCCTGGCGGGCAGTTACGCCGGCTGGACCGTGCCCCTCGACTACCAGCCGGTCCACGACCTGTTCCGGCGCCTGCAACTCCCCCCCTATGACCAGGACTTTACCCTGAGGGACGTGGTCCAGCGCTATCGGGTCTGGCTGGTGGCGGGGCTGGGCCTGCTATTGCTCTTCGCCTTTCTCCTCTACCGGATCGCGGGCCTGAATCGCCAACTCCGCCGGGCTAAGACCAGCCTGGAGGCGCAACACCGCCTCATCCTCAACTCCGTCGCCGACGGCATCTATGGGGTGGACCGGGAGGGCAATTCCACCTTCGTCAACCGCGCCATGGCCGAGATGACCGGCTGGCGCGCCGAGGAGGTGGTGGGGCGCAACCAGCACGAGCTACTCCACCATACCCGCAGCGACGGCAGCCCTTTTCCCGCCCAGGAGTGCCCCGTCTATCGCAGTTGCCAGGACGGCAAGGCCCGTCATATCCCCGAGGACCGCTTCTGGCGCAAGGATGGCAGTCACTTCCCGGTGGAGTATGCCTGCTCCCCCCTGCGGGATGACCAGGGCGGCATCGTCGGCGGCGTGGTGGTGTTTCGGGATATCAGTGAGCGCCAACGCAGCGAGGAGGCCAGCCGCCGGCACCGGCTCGAACTGGCCCGCCGGGAGCGTCTCAATACCCTGGGCGAGATGGCCGCCGGTATCGCCCACGAAATCAACCAGCCCCTGACGGCCATCGCCGCCAATGCCCAGGCCTGCATCCGCCTGCTCGATGCCGGTCTGGACGCCGACCGGGCCGGGCGTCTGAGCGATGCCCTGGCCCACATCGCCCTGCAGGCCCAGCGCGGCGGCGATGTCATCCGCCAGGTGCGCCAGTTCGTGAACAAGGATGCGCCGGTCAAGACCGCGGTGGACATCAATGCCCTGATCGAGCAGGTGCTGGTGCTGATCCGGCCCCAGGCCCAGGGGGCTGGGGTCCGGATCCACACCCAGTTGGCCCCCGACCTGCCCCGGGTCTGGGCCCAGGACATCCAGATCCAGCAGGTCATCATCAACCTCGCCACCAATGCCCTCGATGCCATGGCCGACCCTGGCCTTCCGGAGCGCTGCCTCAGCATCGCCACCGAGGCAACCACCCCCGGCCAGGTCGATGTGGTGGTGCAAGACACCGGCTCGGGGGTGGACCCGGCCCTGCGCACCGAGATCTTCAAACAGTTCGTCACCAGCAAGCACCGGGGCATGGGCCTTGGCCTGTCCATCAGCAAGGGCATCCTCGATGCCCACGGGGGCAGCATCGTCCTGGAAGCGACCGGCCCCACCGGGACCCGCTTTCGCTTCAGTCTTGCCGCGCCAGGCGCCTGACCGGCTACAATTCCCCCCCTGGCTTTGACCGGGGCGCCCGACCCTGATCCCCGGCGCCAAGGGCCAGCACCATCAGCATCCCGGGGGGGGACCCATGTCAGCGCGGCAACCAACCATCTATATCGTGGATGACGATGAGCAGGTGCGGGAATCCATCCAGCTCCTGATGGAATCGGTGGGTCTGGCGGTGGAAAGCTATGGCTCGGCCCAGGACTATCTGGACCATTTCCGCCCCGACCAGCACGGCTGCCTCATCCTCGATGTGCGGATGCGGGGGATGAGCGGTCTGGAATTGCAAGCCCGCCTGCAAGAGGTCCCCAGCCACCCCCCCATCGTCATGATTTCGGCCCATGGCGATGTCCCCATGGCGGTGCGCGCCCTCCAGGCCGGGGCCCTCGACTTTCTGGAAAAACCCTTCAACGCCCAGGCCCTCCTCGACAGCGTTCACCGGGCCATGCAGCAGGATGCCCTCCGCCGCGGCGAGGCCAGCCGTCTCGCCGAGATCAAGGAGCGCATCGCCCGTCTGACCCCTCGCGAGGCCGAGGTGATGCGGCGGGTGGTGGACGGGCAGCGCAACAAAGTGATCGCCAGCGAGATGAACATCACCCAATCCACCGTCGAAGTCCATCGCGCCCGAGTGATGGAAAAGATGGCCGCCAAGACCCTTTCGGAACTCATGCGGATGCTGGTCACACTGGAGATCTGCGAGGGTAAGGGGCCTTAAGACACAGGTTACGATCCCCAGGAGAAACAAGATGACCATGCCCTTGTCCGTGAAGGAGCGGGTCCAGAGGCATCGCGAGGTGCTGCGTGCCTCTGGCTTGCGACCCGTGCAACTTTGGGTGGCTGATACCCGGCGCCCTGGGTTCGACCAGGAGTGTCTGCGGCAATCGCTGGCCGTCGCGCAAGCGGACCTGGCGGATCAAGACCTGATGGACTTTCTTGACCAGGCCTCGGGTCCCGGCTTTGCCTAGTCGGCGAAGGGGCGGGCTGGGTACCGGCGGGCCGCCGTCAAGGCCCTATGCCTCGCTCGTACAGACCCGATCCCGACCCCGGGTCTTGGCGACATAGAGGGCCCGATCCGCCTGGGCCACCAGGGCGGCGACGGACGTCAGGCCCGAGGTGTCCCCGGCAAGGTACCGAGGATGGGTCCTGGCGTCCGGACCTGCCGGGGCGGGGCTCGGCACCCCGCTGGCGACGCCAATGCTGACTGTCAGCGGGGCCGCCCCGGCGGTATCGGCCTGGGGTATGGCCAGGGCCCGGATAGCGGCGCGGATCTTTTCGCCCAGGGCGGCGCAAGCCTCCAGATGGCTACCGGGTGACAACACCATGAACTCCTCGCCCCCATAGCGGGCCACCAAGTCACTGGTGCGCTGGACCGTCGCGACCAGCGCCCGCGCCACCCGACAGAGGCAGTCGTCCCCCTGGAGGTGGCCAAAGTGGTCGTTGTAGTCCTTGAAGTGGTCGATGTCGATCATCAGCAGGCCAAGCGGTTGTTGCTCCCGCGCGGCCCGCCCCCACTCCCTAGCCAACCGATCATCCAGGACGCGGCGGTTGGGGATGCCGGTGAGGGGGTCGCGGTCACTGCTTGCGCGCAACTCGGCCGTCAGGGCACCCAGTTTGAGATTGACGGCGACCCGGGCGCGGACCAGGGTCGGCCTGATAGGCTTGTGGATGAAATCGACGGCCCCGGCCTCGAGGGCACGGATTTCCCGGCCCTCTTCGCTGTAGGCCGTCACGAAGATGACCGGGAGGTCCGGATACTCCTGCTTCAGGATATGGCAGGTGGCAAAACCGTCCAGGTCCGGCATGTTGGCATCAAGCAAGACTAGATCGACCGGGTCACGCGCCAGCAGGGCCAGGGCGTCGGCGCCTCCGGTAGCGAAACACACCTCCCCCAGACCCGCCAAGGCCTGCTCCAATATCTCGATGGCGGCGGGATCATCGTCAACGATCAGAATTCTGGCATCAGCGGTCATGGTGGGGTCTCCCGGGCGGTCTGGCATGGCACGGCGCCGGCTGGCGCCTCATCCAGAACGGCAAGCGCCTCCTGATAATGCAAGCCGCGGATGGCATGCGCGAGGTCTTCGGTTCTGGCCTCGCCCAACAGGCCCAGGAGCGCCGGTCGCAGGTCCTCAAAACGGTGCCGGGCACGGAGGTTGTGGCGGCGCAGGTCCGTGCGCAGGGCCTCTAGCTCGTCAACCGTCAGGGTGGGGGCGGGGACCGGCGGGCTGGTCATGCTGGAGGGAATGGTCGGCAGGGCCGTGGGGTTGGCCTCGTGGGACAAGGTGGCCTCGGCGGCGGGCGGCGCCCGCCAGGCTTGAATCGCCGCCAGCAGGCTGGACAGTTGCCGGCCCAGATCGGCGAGGGGACCCGCCAGGTCGGTCTCGCCACGGTCGATGGCCTCCTCCAGTGACCGGGCCAAGGCCATGAGGTCCAGGGCCCCGATTTGGCCCGCCCCGCCGCGCAGCGTATGGATGCGCCGGGCGGCCTGCTCCCGCTCGCCCTGGGCCAACTCCCGGGCCGTCTGGTCCACGGCATCGGCGTATTCCTCCGCGAAACGCTCCAGCAGCCGCAGGAAGAGGTCCCGGTTATGGCTCAGGGTCTCGGCGGCCCGCTCCCGGTCGATGCCGGCGATGGCGGGGAAGTCTCCGGCCGCGGTGGGGCCGGGCACCGGTGGCGCGGTCAGGGTTGGCTGACCGGGTGCTGGCGGACGGGGCGTGACCCAGGTCAGCAGGAGGGTCGTCATCCGCTCCAGATTCAGTGGCTTGCCCAGGATGGCACTGAAGCCGGCGGCGCGCGTGGCCTCCCGTTCCTCGGGCAGGACCCCGGCGGTGAGGGCAATGACGGGCAAGTCGGTCAGGCCCAGCTCGCCGCGGATCAAGCGGGTGGCCGTCAGGCCGTCCATGACCGGCATCCGCACATCCATCAGTACGGCGGCGAAGGCCCCGGGCCGGGACTTGAGCTGCTCGAGCGCCTGCTGGCCGTCGGCGACCAGGGTGCTGGTGGCTCCTTCGAGCGCCAGGGCCCGCTCCACCAGATCCCGGTTCAGGGCGCTGTCGTCCACCACCAGCAGGTGGGCGCCGCTCAGGCGCGGCCCGCCGCCGGGGGGCGACTCGCGGGTCGGCGCCGCCGCGGCCGTGGCTGCCTCGGCCGCCGCCCGCGCGAAGGGCAGCTCGAACCAGAAGGTGCTGCCGGCGCCAACCTGGCTCTCGACCCCGATCTCCCCGCCCATCAGCTCCACCAGTTGCTTGCAGATCGGCAGGCCCAGACCGGTGCCACCGAAACGGCGGCTGATGCCGGCATCGGCCTGGGTGAAGGGCAGAAAGATGGCGTCCAGCAAGCCGGGTTCGATGCCGATACCGGTATCACGAATCTCGCAGCGCAGGCGCACGGCCCCCGTGGCGGATGGCCGGGTATCGACGCTCAGCGTGACCTCGCCCCGGGCGGTGAACTTGATGGCGTTGCCGATCAGATTGACGAGGATCTGCTCCAGCCGCAGGGCATCGCCCAGCAGGGTGAGAGCCGGTAACGCCGGTAGTGACGCCAGGCCCGATTCCGGCAGCGGCTCCGGTAATGACTCCGGACGTGACTCGGGCGGGTGCTCGGGCCGCGGCTCGGGGTGTGCTCCCGGCACTGTGGGCCCGGTCTCGATCCGGAAGGCCAGCCCCTTGCTCCGCGCGGTCTGGGCCATCAGGCTATCGACCCGGGCCAGCACCGTCCCCAGGTCGAAGGGGCGGGACTCGATGCTCAAGCCGCCCGCCTCGATCTTGGCGAGGTCGAGGATATGGTTGAGCAGGCCGAGCAGCGACTGGCCGGCGGTCTGAATGTGATGGACCATGTCGCGTTGATCGGTCCGGAGCGGGCCGCGGTCGAGCACCTGGGCCAGGCCCAGCACCACGTTCAGCGGGGTGCGGATCTCGTGGCTCATGTGAGCCACGAATTCGCTTTTGGCCTGGCTGGCCGCCTCGGCGGTCGCGCGGGCCTCTCGCAGTTCGTGCTCGTAAGCCTTGCGCTCGGTGACGTCCTGCACCTGGGAGATGAAATAGCGCGGCTGGCCCTGGGGATCGCGCACCAGGGAGGAGGCGACCTGGCCATGGATGAGATGGCCGTCGCGATGGCGATAACGCTTCTCGAAGGTGGCGCTTTCGCCGTTGCCGTGGACCGCGCGTCCGATGAATTCCGGGCTCAGGTTCAGGTCTTCGGGGATTGTCAGGTCATTGACGGTCAACCCCATCAGTTCTTCGCGGCTGTAGCCGAAGATGCTGGTCATCTTGTCGTTGACCTGGATGAACCGGCCCTGGGTATCCACCAGGCACATACCCGTATTGGCGTTGTCGAAGGCCAGGCGGAAGCGCTCTTCACTTTCCCGCAGGACTTCCTCCTGCCAGTGCTGGGCCGTGATGTCGCGGTTGACGCCGACCATCCGCCAGGGCCGGCCCTCGGCATCCGGCTGAATGACCGCCGCCGCCTGGATGTAGCGCACCCGCTCTTCCGGCAGTTGGATTCGGAACACGTCCTCGAAGGGTGTCTGATCACGGAGAGCCTCCCGCAACTTGGTCTCCGACCGCCCAAGGTCGTCCGGGTGTACCTGTGATTGCCAGAAGTCGTAGTAGAGTCCGCTGCGGCGCGCCTCTGCCGACAGCTCGTACCAGTCGCAAATCCGGTCGTCCCACTCCAATTTGCCCGTGCCGATATCCCAACTCCAGATGCCGATCTCGGCCGCCCGGGTGGCAAGCTGGAGCAGGCGCAGGGACTCCTGGATGCGCTGTTCCGCCGCGATCCGATCGGAGACATCCACATCGGTGCCGACCATACGCAGGGGCTGACCGGCGACGTTCTGGGCCAAGATCCTCCCGGTGCTGTGGATCCAGCGGACCACGCCAGTCCTGGTGATAATCCGATAGTCGCTCCTGTAGACCGGGGCGCGGCCCTGTCGATAGTCGTCGAGGACGCGTTGGCATTTTGCCTCATCGTCGGGGTGGAGGTGTTGTCTCCAGAGCGCGTAGCTCGCCGGCACCTCGCCGGGCTCGTACCCGTATAGGGCATACCAGCGGGTGTTGCAGGTGACGGCGCCGGCGTCGAGGTCCAATTCCCAGACGGCGTCGTTGTTTACCTCCATGGCCTGGCGGTAGCGTTCCTCGCTTCGCTGGAGTTCGAACTCGGCCCGTTTACGGGCGGTGATGTCTTCCACCATGCACAGGTGCAGCCGTGGCCCGGCGGCCCCCAGGATCAGGGTCCCCACCCTGAGTTCGCACCAGACCAGGCCGCCGTCGGCCCGCAGGTAGCGCTTTTCCCGCTGAAAGCCGTCAATGGCCCCCGCGTGCAGCCGGGCCACCAGCTCCAGTTCACCCGGCAGGTCGTCCGGGTGGGTGATGCCCTCCCAGCCCCGAGCAAGGAAGTCCTCCCGGGTGCGGCCCAGGATCCCAAGGAGTCGGTCGTTGGCCTCCAGCAGCCGGGCGGTTTCCGGGTCGAACAGGGCGATCCCCAATGGCGACTGTTCGAACATGGCCCGAAACTTGGCCTCCGATGCGGTCACCCGGTTCAGCGCCGCCGCCACTTCATCCCGCGCCGTCAGCAGTGCCGCGGTCCGTTCCGCCACGCGCGCCTCAAGCTGCTGATTTTCGGTCGTCAGGGCCTGTTCGGCGCGCCGCAGGTCCTGATTGGTCTGGCCGAGTTCGTCGAAGGCGGCGCGCAAGCGGCTGGTCATCCGACCGAAGGAGGCGCCCAGTTCCCCCAGTTCCCGGATCGGCGCGGGCGGGAGCGGCTGAGCGAAGTCGCCCGCGGCGAGGCGGCGGCACGCCGCGTTCAAGGCTTCCACGGGGCGGCTGATCGCGCGGGCGGCCAGCAGACCCAGCAGGATGGCGATGGCCAAGGCCAGGCCGGCGAACAGGAGGGGTTCGTACAGTTGGTCGAGAATCAGGGCCGTGAAGTCACTTTGCGGGGCCACGATCAGGGTGAGCCAGTCCGGGCGCTCGGGCGTCGGGGTCGTGGTGGCCACCAGTGCCAGATAGTCCGTACCCTCGACGCTGAAGGCAAAAGCGGCGGGCTCCCGCAATCCCGGCAGGGACGGCTGCCGCGCCAGCAGTTGCCGGGCGAGCGCGCGGGTAAGCGGGTCGGCGCTGTCGGTGGCCGCGCGCCGCCGGGTCTCCACCGCGACGTTCTGGGCGTGGTCGGTCCGTGCCTGGCTGTCAAAGGGGATTTCGTCGGTGGAGGTGGCCACCAGCAGCCCCTCTCGGTCAAGCAACAGGGTCTGCCCATGGGCACTGACCCTCAGCTCTCGCAGGAAGTCACCCATTTCGACCAGGGTCATGCCGGCGACCAGCACCCCCTTGACCTCGCCACCGGGTTCGCGGGCAGCTAGATCGAAGGGCTGGGCATAGAAGCTGACCAGCAGCGGCTGATCCGGTCCCTTGGCCAGGCTGACCGACAGTCGCCAGTCCCCCTGTCCGGCGGCCCGCACCGCCGGGTACCAGGCCCTGCCGGGCGGGTCGTTGTGGGGATCGTAATTTCGACGGGACGCGAGCAGGGCCCCCGGCTGGCCTGACGCGTCGGTCTGGTAGTGGAGCAGGCGGCCATCGGTCGAGTCATCGAAACGCCGGATGAGGAAATCATCGGGCCCGGTCCGGGCCAGCATCCGCAATTCGTGCCGGTCCGTCACCAGGCCGATACTGTCGAGTTCGGGGAACAGCGCCAACTGGGCGGCGAAATGCCGTTCCAGCCCGGCCCGGTCGGTCGGATCGAGCAGGCCCTGGCTGATCAGGCGGGCGTTGACCGCGACGACCTGGCGCAGGGCCGACTGGGTCAGGGCCAGGCGTTGGTCGATGCGCTCGGCGGTCTCCGCCAGCAACTGCCTGGCCAGGGTGGTCACGGCCCGCTGGCTGGCCTGGTAGGACAGCCATCCGACGGTGCCCACGATCCCCAGCGTCAGCGCGGTGAAGGCGGCCAGGAGGAGGGTCCGCAACGAGCTTCCGCCCAGGATCGCCATGAGACGCGCCCAGCGGCCCGGGGATGGGCCTGGCAGTGGGGGCTGCGGTGATGATGTGACGTTGGCGGGCATGGCAGGGTGATGAAGGCCGGGACGGATCGGAAACCTCGCAAGAATACTCCACCCCAGAAAAACAGGGCCAGATTAAGCCGGCTCCCTCCGCCGCGATGGGGCGAGGATGACCAGGCCCCGCCGTTTTCAAGTGCCGGCCAGGGAACGAAAGTGGTGGATAATGACCGGTGCCGAATGATGCCACCCCCGCTGGAGGGCTTGACCCATGCCCACGACCGAACTCCTGCTGGCCTTTGCCGCCGCCGCCTTCCTGGTCATTCTGATTCCGGGCCCCACCGTGCTGCTGGTGACGGGCTACGCCCTGTCGCGGGGCCTGCGCCTCGCCCTGCTGTGCATGGTGGGCGTCATCCTCGGCGATGCCGTTGCCATGATGCTCACCTTCGTGGGGCTGGGGGCTATCTTGGCGGCCTCGGCGGAAGGCTTCCTGATCCTGAAATGGCTGGGGGCCGCCTACCTGATTTATCTCGGCGTGGAGCTGTGGCGGACCCCCTGGGTTGGCGACGCCACGGGGGATCGGCAAGCGGGCAGCCCCCTGGGAGTCCTGGTCCGGGGCTTTACCGCCAACGTACTTCATCCCAAGGGGCTGGCCTTTTACAGCGCCTTTCTACCCCAGTTCATCAGCCCCGCCTCGCCCGCACTGCCGCAAATGCTCGTCCTGGGCCTGACCTTCGTGACCCTTGCCTTTAGCGTCCTGCTGGGCTACGCGGTAGCCGCCGCGCGGTTTCGCGCCTTCCTCGTCCAGCCCAGGATACGCCGCCTGTCCCATCGCACCGGCGCCGCTTGTCTGGTAGGCGCCGGCCTCTACACCCTCTCCCTGAATCGGAGCTAAGCGACCACGGGCGACGCCTATCGCTCCGGCCCGGTCAGCCGGTCGAGCCGTAACCGCTGCCGCTGGTCGAAGAGGCGCCGGGAGCCGATCCAGACGGCGGCGGCGCTGCCGAGGCCGGTGCCGGCGGAGATGAGGAAGAGGATCATCATCTGATACTTGGCCGCCTCCATGGGTGGGCTGCCGGCGAGGATCTGGCCGGTCATCATGCCGGGCAGGCTGACCAGGCCGGCGGCGGCCATGGAGTTGATGATGGGGATGAGGCCGGCGCGGATGGAGTCGCGGCGGATGTCGCGGATGGCGCATTCCCAGCTCTGGCCCAGGAGCAGGCGGGCCTCGATGCCGCCCCGTCCCTCCCAGGCCTGGCGGCTCAGGTTGTCGAGGGTGATGGCGATGCCGCTCATGGTGTTGCCCAGCAACATGCCGAGCAGGGGGATGAGGTACTGAGGCTGGTACCAGGGCTCGACCCCGATGATGAGGATGAGGGCCAGGATGATGACGCTGAAGGAGGAGATGAACATGGACAGGGTGCCTATGCCAAAGCCCCAGGCGCCCCGGTAGCGGTGCTTCTGCCGCGCCACCACCTCCCAACCAGCGACGCCGAGCATCACCAGGGCCCAGAGACCGGTGAGAGCGAGGCTGGTCTGGGCGAAGAGAAAGTTCAGCACCAGGCCGATGAGGCTCAACTGGATGGCGCTGCGCAGGGCGGCCACCAGCACCCGCTTTTCCACCCCCAGGTGCAGGCGCCAGGAGAGCAGGGCCAGCAGCAATACCAGGCTGGCGGCCAGGGCGAGGTCGAAGGGACTGAGGACGATAAGCTCCATCAGGCGGCGGGCTCCTCTGGTTCAGCCACCAGACGGTCGCCCTGGATCTCCAGCCGGCGGGCGCCGGGCAGGCCCGGGGCTGGCAGGGCCAGGCGGCGGCGCTGGTCCGGGTCATGGCTCACCCACAGCACGGCGGCCCCCTGGTCGCGGCGATAGTCCTGGATCAGGTCCTCGACCCGGTCGCGATTGGGCGGGTCCAGATTGGCGGTAGCCTCGTCGAGGAGCAGCACCTGGGGCTGGAGGGCCAGCAGCCGCGCCAGGGCCAGGCGCTGGCGTTCGCCGGTGGAGAGACGGGAGACGGTCCAGTCCAGCACCTCGGACGTGAAGCCGAGGCGGAGGAGCAGGGCTTGGGTGGCCGGGCCGACCGCGTCGGCGGGGGTCCCGCCGCCAAGGCCGGCCCCGGTCCCATTCGGGGGCACCCGGTCGAAGTGATCTCCCACCCGGTCATACCACCAGAAGGACTCCGCCGGCAGCAGGGCCACGCGGCGGCGCCAGGCGGGAGCGGGCAGGGCGGAACAGGCCGTGCCGTCCAGCCAGGCCTCGCCCTCGTGGGGGTCCAGGTCCGCCAGGGCGCGCAGCAGCAGGCTCTTGCCGGAACCGGAGGGGCCAGAGAGCAGCACCAGATCCCCCGCGGCCAGGGTGAGATCCAGCGGCGCCAGGTTGCGGGTCTTGAGCCCTTGGAGTCGTAGGGCGGCCATGTCAGCGACGCAGGAACATCAGGTCCCAGACCCCATGCCCCAACCGCTGGCCACGTTGCTCGAACTTGGTCAGGGGGCGATCCTCGGGGCGGGGGGTGAAGTGGCCCGGCCCGGCGGCGTTCCGGAAGAGGGCCTCACTGGCCGTCAACACCTCCAGCATTTGCAGGGCATAGGGCTCCCAGTCGGTGGCGGCGTGGAAGAGGCCCGCCGGGCGGATGACCCGGGCCAGCCGCGTCACGAATTCCGGGTTGAGGAGGCGCCGCTTGTGGTGGCGCTTCTTGGGCCAGGGATCGGGGAAGAGCAGATAGACCCCCGCCAGGCTGGCGGGTGCCAGGCCGCTGTCCAGCAGGTCCACGGCGTCCTGGCGCACCAGGCGCAGGTTGCCGAGGCCCCGCCGTTCGATCTCGAGCAGGAGGTGGCCGACGCCGGGCCCATGGACCTCGACGCCGAGGTAATTGCGCTCGGGATGGCGCGCGGCGATCTTCGCCAGGGTCTCGCCATTGCCGAAGCCGATCTCCAGATAGACGGGCTGGTCGTTGCCAAACAGGGCCGGCAGATCGAGGGCCTCGCCCGGGGGCCGCTCGACGCCGTAACGCGGCCAAAGCTCGGCGAAGGCGCGCTCCTGGGCCTCGGTCAGCCGGCCCTGACGCAGCACAAAGCTGCGGATGGGGCGCCGCTGGGGCGGTTGATCCGGCGTTGAGTCCATCAGGATACGAGCCCTTCGCGGGCAGGCATGGACATGGGTGGGGAGGATTCCTGGGTGGCGGTGGTGACAGGGCGGCGCGGGCGGCAAGGATAAACGATTTCCTGGGGTGGCGAGGCGAGTCGGGGCCCTAATGCTTGGCGTCGCCCTCCTCGCGCACCAGGGCGTAATCCGTGCGCCGTACGCCGCGCATCAGCATGTCGGTATCCTCGCTGGCGACCCCCAGGCTCTCCAGGGCCTCGGCGGACAGGCGGAGGCTGGCCTCCAGGGCCTCGGGGAAGGCCTTGTTGGCCCCCGCCCGCAAGAGGGCGTCACTGGTATCGAGATCCCGGGCCCGCGCCACGATGGTGGTATTGGGGGCCAGGTCCCGGATCAGGGTGGTGGCCCGCAAGGCCGCCTTGCGGTCGTCCAGGGTCAGCACCACCAGATCCATCTTTTCAATGTGGACGGCGACCAGCAGGTCCAGGTCGGTGACATCACCGTAAAAGACGGGGTGGCCCTGGTGGCTGAACTCGGCCACTCGCGCCTGCTCCGTGTCGAAGGCAATGTAGGGGATGCCGCTGCTCCCCAGGATGGTGCCCACGGTATGGCCCACGCGGCCATAGCCGGCCACCAGGGCCCGGCAGTGGTGCTCGGCACCCGCTTGGGCGAAGGGGAAAGCCGCGTCCCCGGGCACGGGTGCCGCCGCCATGCGGCTAGCCAGGGCATCGCCCAGGCGCACCAGCAGGGGCGTGATCAGCATGCTGAAGGAGATGATGCCGATGGCCAGCACGAAGGTGGCATCGTCGATGAGGGCCATGGCCTTGGCGGCGCCGAAGAGCACGAAGCCGAATTCGCCCCCTTGGGCCAGGATGAAGGCGACCCGCGTCGCCGTCTGACGGCCCTCGCCGAAGGCCAGGCAGAGGGCATAGAGGACCGCGATCTTGATGGCGACGATGATGATGACATGGCGCAGAAAGGTCAGAGGGTCCCCCGCTAGGGCGCCGATGTCCACCGACATGCCCACGGCGACGAAAAAGAGGCTCATCAGCAGGCCCTTGTGAGGATCGATGGCCGCCTGGATCTGGAGGCTGTAGCGGGACCCCGAGAGGGCGACCCCCATGAGAAAGGCCCCCAGGGCCATGGACATGCCGGCCCGATCCATGGCCCAGGCGGCGGCGAAGACGGCGGCCAGGGCGACCAGAAGGAAGGCCTCGCGGTTGTTCTGGCGCGCCATCAGGTCGAGCACGCGCGGGATCAGGTAATAACCCGTCAGGATCACCAGGGTCACGGCGCTGACGACGTACAGCACCTGCTTGAAGATGGGGACATCGCTGGACAGGGTGCCCGTGTCCGCCAGGATGGGCACCAGGGCGAGCAGGGGTACCACCGCCAGATCCTGCATCAGCAGAATGGCGAAGGTGGTCTGGCCATGGGGGCTGGCGATCTCGCCCTTTTCCTGCAGCATCTGGATCACAAAGGCGGTGGAGGAGAGGGCGAGGGTGAGGCCGGCCAGCAGGTCCACGCCCCAGCGGGGCTCGAAGAGATGCAGATAGACGGCGATGGCGCCGCCGGACAGCAGGATTTGCAGGGAACCCAGCCCGAACATGGATCGGCGCAGGGACCAGAGGCGGCGCGGGTGCATCTCCAGGCCAATGACGAAGAGAAGCAGCACCACCCCCAACTCGGTGAAGTGGCGCACATCCTCGACATGTTCCGTCACCGTGGGACCCGGCGTATGGGGGCCAATGAAGATGCCCGCCACCAGCAGACCCAACACCGAGCCAAGCCCAAACCGGCGGAAGATGGCGACGGCCAGGGCGGTAGCCAGCAGCAGGATGACGGCGGAATCGACGAAGGATTTAGGTTCCAAGGGGCGATGCTCCGGGCGCTGGATCGGTCAGGGTAGGGATCGGCGGCTTGCCATCGGGGGAGGCCGCTGCCTGGGGGGCGACCCGGGTGCGCATCTGGGTCACGTCATCGTGGCTGGCGAGGTGATTCTACAACAGTCCCCGGCGTGAGGGCGGTGGCAGGGCCCACGCCGGGCTTGCAATCGGCGGGTGGGGCTTCTTATACTGCCGCCTCCGCAGCGGGTGTAGTTCAATGGTAGAACAGAAGCTTCCCAAGCTTCTAGCGTGGGTTCGATTCCCATCACCCGCTCCAATTTTGATGAAATTATACTGATATTTCAATCAGTTAGTTTCTCGAAAATCCTCGAAAAACAGCCAGTGTGATACAACGATGTGTTACACATGGCCCTAAATCCAACATATATTTACCGGAATCGTTGTGGCATTTAATGCTACCAACGCCGGACTCCTGAACTCCTTCGCCAGACAGATCCCTCCTTGCCAGTGCTCATCCGGTGGTCACTTGGCACGCCTGTAAAAAAAAGCGGAAGCTCTGGCGAAGGTTTTGATAGACCCGTTCTGGGATGTGGATCAGTTCACGGAGCCGCGTCACGCAAGGAGTCCCCGGCCCCGTGATGACCTGTCCCGGCATTCGGCCATGGGAATGCGGGGAGATGGCTGGCCTCAGTCTCCTGCCGATTTACCGACCAACGTGCCTCGATGGTATCCGCCGACAAGTCCGCGCCGCAAGGCCACTCGATGTAATAACCCCCGTTGCGGACCCGCTGGAATTCGGCGGGATCACGCAAGGGTGCAAATGCCTCGTGCTCCAGGTAAAGAGCAACATCAAAGAGTCCCGTTTGACCATCCTCGGACTCGACATAAAGGAAAAAATTTTCCCGGGGTGTGACACAAAGGATTTTCATTGATCGAGTCCTCGAATCCGAAAAGGGGGGTTACCCTTTACCGCCAGCTCCCAATCCGCCAGCAGTTCCTCCCGGTGGATCTCCAACCATGCGACTACCAGCTTATGTTTGCGCCCGGGCAAGGAGCCCGCAAGCACGGAACCGTCCGCAATGGCGTAGACCGCGACCTGATCCTGAAAGTCTGCGTGGACATGGGGAACATGGTGCTTGTCGGTATCAAAAAAAACATTTTTATCAGGATGCCATAGAACATCGAGATTGTCGGCATAGTCTCCGCCTCCGTCTATGATTGCTTATCGCAGTTGGCCAGTGCCCAAGCCGCACAGTGCGAAGGTATGTAATCGTTCGGGGGTGATTGCCTTGCGCATGATACATTAAGTATCTTCAAACCTAGACCCATAAACCATAAGTGACTGATTTAATGAGGGCGATCATTTTATTGGGGTTTTCCCCATTACCCCTCCACTCCCCCTCTGTCCTTGATCGGTCTATATTTATACAGCATCGGCGCCTTCCTGATCTGAACTTTGGGTCCCATCTCCGCGTGGTTGCTAAACCCAAAAATTCCCTAACAGGCGCCAGCCACCCACTCGGCCCTTACCATGAAACGACTCCTGAAAATCCTACTGACCCTGCTGGCGATCCCGGTAGCCCTGATCGCCGCGGTGCACTTTTTCGTCGATCCCAATGATTACAAAAACGAAATCAGCGCCTGGGTCGGGAAGGCCACCGGCCGGCAACTGACCTTGGGGGGTGATCTGGGGCTGTCGATCTTTCCCTGGATCGGGGTGGCGGTGCGGGAGGCGAGCCTGTCCCAGCCCCCGGGTTTTGGGGACGAGCCCTTCGCTCGCATCCACGAGGTCCAGGCCCGGCTAAAATTCCTGCCCCTCTTGCAGGGACGCTTGGAAGTGGGGGAGGTGCTGGGCACCGGCGTGACCCTTAACTTGATCCGCGCCCCGGATGGCCGCGCCAACTGGGAGGACCTGGCCGGTGGCGAGCCGGTGTCTTCCGCCCACCAGGCCGTGACGCCGCGGGGCCCGAGCCTGGCGGCGGTGACCGTTGCGCCGCCGCTCCCGGATGGCACCGGTGAGGGCATCGCCCTCGCCGGCGTGCAACTGAACTGGGACGATCAGGAAACGGGGTCCCTCATCGTCTTGCAGGATCTCAGTCTGGCGATTCCCCAACTGGACCTGGCGGTGCCGCTGGCACTGACCCTGGCTGGCAAGCTGGCGGGGCAGGGGCGGGATGGCGATGCCCATCTGGTCCTGGAAGCCAGCGTCAAACTGCCCGCCGATGGCCGGACCCTGGGGGCGACCCCCTTCACCCTGCGGCTGGAGGGCCTGGCCCTGACGGATGGCACCCTGCTGAACGGCAACTTGGCGGGGACGGTAGGCGGCGATCTGCATGCTCGGACCTATTCCTTCCCCGGCCTCACGTTGCGGCTGGACCTGAGTGGCAGGGTCTTCCAGGCCAAGCCACTGCAAATCAATGGCATGGCGGATCTGGATCTGGATAACGAGGCCCAGACCCTGGCCCTGCGCGGCCTGGTCCTGGAGAGCGGCAAGCTCCGGCTGACCGGCGACGCCACCGCTACCCAACTCCATGCGGGTCCCCGCTACCAGGGCCACCTGGTCCTGGATGCTTTCGACCCCCGCGCCTGGCTGGCGGAGCAGGGCCTGAAGCCGCCGGCCACGACGGATCCCGCCGCCTTGGCCCTGCTCGCCCTGCGCTCTGACTGGCAATGGGCGGCGGACCGCTTTGATCTCAAGGGGCTGGATATGACCCTGGACAAGAGCCGGGTCGGCGGTACCTGGTCTTGGTTGCCGGGACCGGCCGCGCGCCAGGAGTTTGATTTGCGGATGGACCGGCTTGATCTCGATGCCTATCTACCGCCGGCGCCAGCTATGCCCGTCCCGGTCGCCAGTTCCGGCGCCCCGCCGGCCCCCGGTCACGCCCACGCGCCCTGGTTGCTGAGGCTGCTGGTCGCCGAGGCCCTGGCCGCCCCCGCTCCCGTGACGGGGCCGGCCCTCAATCTGGACTTGGTCGCCGCCCTCCGTGCCCTGAATCTGCAAGGCCGACTCCGTATCGATCAGTTGCGCCTCCGGGGCCTGACCTTTGGCGATTTCGATGGCCGTTTCACCAGCCAGGGCGGCCAGTTCCGCCTGGACGAGCAGGTCGGGCGTTTCTATGCCGGTAAGCTGCGGGGTCAGGTCAACATCGACGCCACCCAGGCCCAGCCGCTGGTGACCCTCAACCAGCAGGCGGAAGCGGTCAATATCGGTGACCTGCTGCGCGACCTGAAAGGCGAGGGCCGGCTGACCGGCACGGGGAATATCGCCGTCGATCTGAGCAGCCGGGGCTGGTCCCAGGAGGCGTTCATCCAGAGCCTGTCCGGCCAGGCCAGCCTGAAGGTCGCCAAGGGCCAGTTGCGAGGCTTTGATCTGGAGCGGGCTATCCAGCGCGCCGAGGCGAGTATTCGGGGCGCGGCTGGCCCACCCAAGGCGGATGGGCCGGAACAGACCGAGTTCAACGACCTGCGGGCAACGGCCCGGATCGAGCGGGGGATCATCGCCACCCAGGATCTCCAGGCCAACGCCGGCTACTTCCAGGCCAAGGGCCAGGGTCGCATCGACCTGCCCCAGGAGGAACTGGATTTTGATATCGAGGCCCGGGTGGTCAACGCCCCCGCGGATCGTGCCATCAAGGAACTCGAAGGCATTCCCATCCCCATTCACGTCAGTGGCAGTCTTCAGTTTCCGGAGTGGCGTCTCGACCCAACGCCCGTGGTCAAGGAGGTGGCTCGGCGGCGCCTGGAACAGGAGCTGGATCGCGGCGAAGGTAACCGCCTTCAGCAATTGGAGGAACGCACCGGTATCCGGGGCCTGGAAAAGGGCTTGAAGTCCTTGCTGGGACGTTGAGCAGGCCTGTGCCTGGGGCCTGTCCCTTGGTGAAGGTCGGCTATGGCATCACAATCCCCGTGGCCGGTTGCGGCGACCGGCATGGCTGAGGGCCCCGGCCAGGGATCAGGCACCGCCCTGAAGGCTCCCGGCGACTTCGCCCAGCGCGTCCTCGCCTGGTTCGACGGCCATGGCCGCCAGGATCTGCCCTGGCAGCGCGACCCCAGCCCCTACCGGGTTTGGGTCTCCGAGATCATGCTCCAGCAGACCCAGGTCGCGACGGTCATCCCCTATTTCGAGCGCTTCATGAGCCGCTTCCCCCGTCTGGCGGATCTGGCGGCGGCCGAGGTGGACGAGGTGCTCGGCTATTGGTCGGGCCTTGGCTACTATGCCCGGGCCCACAATCTTCATGGCGCCGCGCGCCTGCTCCGGGATCGCCATGATGGCGACTTTCCCCCGACCCTGGAGGCGGTCCAGGCCCTCCCCGGGATTGGCCGTTCCACCGCCGGGGCCATCCTGTCCCTGGCTCGCGGTCAGCGTCATGCCATCCTCGACGGCAACGTCAAACGGGTCCTGGCCCGGTACCGGGCCATTCCCGGCTGGCCGGGTCAGGGCCCGGTGCTCGCCCAACTCTGGGGGCTGGCGGAGGAACTCACCCCCGGCGAGCGCCCCGGCGATTACAACCAGGCCATGATGGATCTGGGGGCCACCGTCTGCACCCGCGCCAATCCCGCCTGCGCGCGCTGCCCGCTGGTGGCGGATTGCAGGGCCCATGCCGCGGGCCAGGCCACCGCCTATCCCCAGCCCAAACCCCGCCAGGTCCTGCCCAGCCGCGCGGCCTGGTTCCTGATCCTGCACAACCCCCAGGGCGAGGTGCTGCTGGAGCGGCGTCCCCCGACGGGTATCTGGGGCGGGCTCTGGAGCCTGCCTGAGTGCCAGGTCACCGAGAATCCCCTGGATTGGTGTCGTGCCCATCTGGGTGTCGAGGCGCAACTGGTTGAAAAACTCCCGTCCCGCCGTCATACCTTCTCGCACTTCAAACTCGAGATACAGCCGCTGCGGCTGCAACTGGCCACATGGCCCGCGCGGGTGGCCGAGACGGATGGCCTGATCTGGCATCCCCCGGGTGCGGCCCTTGCCGTCGGCCTGCCAACCCCGGTGGCCCGCTTGCTGCGGGAAATCAGCGGTGACTGGCCGGCGTCGGATGGGATCCCGTAGGGCTGGCTATCGGCGATCTCGGTATGAAGATCAAAATATTCAAATCCTTATTCACGGAGGCTCATTCTTCATGACTCGAATGGTAAATTGCGTCAAGCTCGGCCGCGAGGCCGAAGGCCTGGACCGTCCCCCCTATCCCGGCGAACTCGGCAAGCGGGTCTTCGAGAATGTCTCCCGCCAAGCCTGGCAAGACTGGCTCCGCCACCAGACGATGCTCATCAACGAAAACCGCCTGAGCCCCATGGACCCCAAGTCCCGAAAATTCCTGGAAGAACAGATGGAAAGCTTCTTCTTCGGCGCCGGCGTCGCCCCGCCGCCGGATTACCGCCCACCCCAGGCTTGACGTAAACCCGGGGGTCCGGTCTAATATGCCCCTTCGCGCAAGCCCAGGTAGCTCAGTTGGTAGAGCAGAGGACTGAAAATCCTCGTGTCGGCGGTTCAATTCCGTCCCTGGGCACCAAATTACAAAGACTTAGATGCGCATGGAGGCGCATCAGTCGCCTCACAGCACCTTATCCGCCTGCCTTAGTGGTACCTGTATTGGTACCTCGTAGTACCTGCCTCTCCTCAACAACCCCTAAGGCTCTTGGCAAGCTCATCCTCGCATCGCCCCGGCTTCTTATAGCACGGTGTCGCCCCCCCCTCCCCGGGCGTTATCAAGCTCAATCTAGCCCACTCGCTGGGCTAATCGCCCGCAACATCAGCTTGGGCGCATGGCCAGAGCATCATATAAGCCCAGTGGGCCTGCCAGGATGCCTTCAGGGTAGGGGATCCATACCACCGCCTATAGAGGCGTCCGTGGCGTTACAGCGGGTCTTACGCTGGCCTACCTCTCACACCGCCCCGCTCGATATCCCACAAAAATGAAACCCCGCTGGTGCGGTGCCATCAGGAGATCAGATGGCGAGGGTTAGGTGGTCATGACGTCGAGTAAATACTCCGCGATCTCCGGCCAACCCAATCGGAGGAGTAAGGCGAATGGATCAGGTTCACTACCGCGATCAGCAGGCTCTATCGCGGCGTCCGTAACATCGAACAAGCACTGTTCCCTAGGAGTATTGCCAGGTCTCGGCAGTCATCAGCGGTCATCTACCAGGCTTGGATGGCTTGACACCCATCGCACATGCCAAACTCAAGCTTGCGCACAAGAGTAATTTGAGAGGGGTAAGATTCGCGTTAGCCAACACCAACAATTAAAGACCGCTTCGAGCGGGCCAAAGCCAGGGAGATTGACCTTCAGCGCAAGGCCAAGGTTACAGAGTCACGGGATCTGGGCAGTGATCTGGTTTTTCCGTCCAGGGTTAGTGCGAACAAGCCTATCGACCTGCGTAAACCCTTCGAGACAACCCTAGCCCAACGGTGTCCGCTTTATCCGCCCAGGGTATCATCGAAATAACCGCCTCAGCCCTCTGGGCAGCCTGACAGCCCACCGTCGGGCGCATTTTACGATTTGCCGCCCCTGCTGAAGGGGCGGATGAGAAGCCTACTGGAGGTACAATTATTTTCACCTTTAGGCAAAAAAAGACTTGACAAGAAGCTGGTGATTGGATCGTGTTTTATGTTGCAAAACAGCAACATACGGGAGCCTACCCTGTTCGATCGTCTCAAGACCCTGATGCACCGCCTGACTGATCATACCGTCCTGTCCGATCTGCTCGACCCCGTGTCCCGGGTCTTGGCGCGGGTGCGTCAGGCGGCGGTGGGTCGCACCCTGACCATGCCCGATTTTATCGCCCTGGGGGTGCTGCGCCACCTGCAAGGGATGTCGACCCTGCGCGAGCAGGTGCAGACCTTGTGGCATCTCGCTCCGGAGGCGGCGGCGCGGGGGCCGCTGGCGCGCTCCACCTGGTCCGATGCGCTGGCGGCGCCGAGGCGCCAGGCGGTCTTGGCCGCGGTGGTGCCGGCTTTGGTCCAGGAGGCGCAGGCGGTCCTGCCGGATCGCCTGGCGGGCCTTCCCGGGCTGGGGGATCGGCCGGTGCGGGCCATCGATGGCACCTATCAGGTCGAGAGTGCGTATTCCACCCCCATTCGGCCACTGATTCCACGCTGATTCGGCCACCCATTCCACGGCGATTCGGCCACTGATTCCCCGGCCATTCGGCCACCCCCGGGCAGGGGGCGACGCAGGACCACGATCCACTAAGATCGACCCTTTTTTCGCAGCGAGGGGTCGAGATGGAGCGGTTGTCCATGCGTAAGATTCGTGAGTATGTGCGCCTGCGGTTCGAGGTCGGCCTGTCGGCTCGGCAGATCGCGGCGAGCCTGCAGGTGTCGCGCAGCAGCGTTGGGGAGTACGCGCGGCGCTTTGCCGCCGCGGGGCTGAGTTGGCCCTTGCCCGAGGCCGTGAGCGATACGCAGTTGGAACGGCGGCTGTTTCCGCCACCACCGGCGGTGCCGGCCGACACCCGCGTGGTGCCTGACTGGACGGTGGTGCATCACGAGCTGCGCCGTCCCGGTGTGACGCTGATGCTGCTGTGGGAGGAGTACCGGGCGGAGCACCCCGAGGGCTTCGGCTACAGCTGGTTCTGCCAGCGCTACGAGGACTGGAGCGGCGCGCTCGACGTGGTGATGCGTCAGACCCACCGGGCCGGGGAGAAGCTGTTCGTGGACTATGCCGGGCAGACGGTGGCGGTCGTGGATCCGGCCAGCGGGGAGCTTCGCACCGCGCAGATCTTCGTGGCGGTGCTCGGGGCCTCGAATTACACCTACGCCGAGGCGACCTGGTCACAGGGTCTGGCCGACTGGATCGGCTCGCAGGTGCGGGCCTTCGCCTACTTCGATGGGGTCCCCGCCATTCTGGTCCCCGACAATCTGCGCAGCGGCGTCAGCAAGGCGCATCGCTACGAGCCGGATCTCAATCCCACCTACTTGGAACTGGCCAACCACTACGGCGTGGCCGTGGTGCCGGCGCGGGTGCGCAAGCCGCGCGATAAGGCCAAGGCGGAGACCGGGGTGCAGATCGTCGAGCGCTGGATCCTGGCGGCCCTGCGCCACCAAACCTTCTTCAGCCTGAGCGCCCTGAATACGGCCATCGCCGCCCTGCTGGAACGGCTCAATCAGCGGCCCTTCAAGAAACTGCCCGGTTCGCGCCGCACGGCCTTCGAGACGATCGATCGTCCGGCGCTGCGCCCGCTGCCGCAGACCCCCTACGTCTACGCGACCTGGAAACAGGTACGGGTGAACATCGACGATCACGTCGAGGTCGATGGGCACTATTACTCGGTGCCCTACACCCTGGTGAAGCAGGCGCTGGACGTGCGCCTCACCGAGCACACGGTCGAGTGCTTCCACCACCGCCAGCGCATCGCCAGCCATGTGCGCTCCCCGCTGAAGGGCCGCCACACCACCATCGCCGAGCACATGCCCAAGGCCCATCGGGAGTTCGCGGAGTGGACCCCGGAACGCCTGGTGCGTTGGGCCGAACAGACCGGACCGGCCACCGCCGGGGTCATCGGCCACATCATGGCCAACCGTCCGCATCCCCAGCAGGGCTTCCGCTCCGGTTTGGGGATCCTGCGCCTGGGCGAACGTTACGGTCACGACCGCCTGGAGGCCGCCTGTGCGCGGGCCCTGCGTCTGAACGCCTGCCGCTACCAAAGCATCGCGTCGATCCTGCAACGCGGCCTCGACCGCCAAGCCCTCCCCGAACAGCACAGTCTGGAGCTACCCGCCACCCACGACCACCTGCGTGGTCCGGGCTATTTCCACTGACCGTTACACCTCAACAAAGGAGTCAGATACCGATGCTGCATCACCCCACCCTGGACAAACTCCAACAGCTGCGTCTCACCGGCATGTCCACCGCCCTGCGCGAACAGCTCGACCTGCCCGAGATCCACACCCTGAGCTTCGAGGAGCGCCTCGGCCTGCTGGTGGACCGGGAGCTGACCCTGCGCGAAGATCGCCGCCTGCAGACCCGTCTGCGCCAGGCCAAGCTCAAGCACAGTGCCTGCCTGGAGGATCTCGATTACACCACCCCGCGCGGTCTGGATCGCGCCCTCGTCACCCAACTGGCCACCGGCCAATGGCTCCGCGAGGGTCTCAATTGCCTGATCCTCGGGCCCACCGGCATCGGCAAAACGTGGCTGGCGTGCGCCCTGGCACAGCAGGCGTGCCGCCAGGGCTTCACCACCCGCTATCTGCGTGCCCCGCGCCTGTTCGAGGAACTGCGCCTCGCCCATGCCGACGGCGGCTTCCCCAAGCTCATGCGCAGCTTCGCCAAGACCGATCTGCTGCTGCTCGATGATTGGGGACTCATGGGGCTGGACGCCGAGGCTCGGCGCGATCTGCTGGAGCTACTCGATGATCGCCACGGCCGGCGCGCCACCCTCATCACCAGCCAGCTGCCGGTTGAGCATTGGCACGACCTGATCGGGGATCCCACCTTGGCCGATGCGATCCTCGATCGCCTGATCCACAACGCCTACCGGATTACCCTCAAAGGCGAGTCGCTGCGCAAACGTCACACCCGGACCTTGACGTCGACCACACCCACCGAGTAACAATGACCCGCCTGCGTCGCTTCGCTCCGACTGCCCCGGCCGAATGGCCGTGGAACGGGTGGCCGAATGCCGGTGGAATCGCCGGCCGGATGTTGGTGGAACAGGTGGCCAAATGGCGTGGAATGCGCACGAGAGCGCCCATTTCCGGCGCTGCACGCCCCGGCAGGGGGGTAAGGACAATCCCAAGGGCCATGCCTTGCTGAGCTTTTATAACCTGCGCCTGGGCGTTCCCGAAGACGTCCGGGTCGACACGCGCAGCCGCCACGAAACCCGGATCTTGCGCGATTATCACCAGGAGCCCCAGGCCCTGACCCGCGAGCGGCGCGGGCTCTGGCTGGTGGATCGCGCCTTCATCGATGCGCCTTTCTGGGACGCCCAGCAACGGGCCCGGCAGATTACGATGATCACGCGCATGAAAAGCAATCTGGGCGTGGATTCGACCGAGGGCCGGCCCATCGCCGCCGACCCGGCCAACGCGGGCGTGATTCACGACCTGCGCATCACCTTGTCAAGTTCGCGGGAGGCATGGCACCTCATCACCTACCGCCCGCGCCGCGGCGGGGCGTTGCAATTCCTGACCAATGACTTCAGCCTGCTGCCCGGCGTGGTGGCCTTCCTCTATTTCCGCCGCTGGGAGGAAGAAAAATGCTTCGATACCTGGAAAAACGATTTCGCGCAGGCGAAGGCGTGGGGTAAGGGCACGGTGGCCATTGCCAATCAGGCGCGCCTGGCCATCATCACCAGTCTGCTGGTGGCGATCCTCCTCCACACCCGCCTGGGTGCCGCGGGGGCTCAGGATGAGAAGGCCTGGGCCAAACAGGAAAAGCGGCAGCAGGCCAAGGTGGATGACCCCGATGGCACTGATCGCCCAGACTGGACGGTCCCCTGGTTCCGTTATAGCGCTAAGGTGAGCCGGCAGGTCCTGCGCTTCTTCAAACACTGCTTTCTCAAACCAGCCTCGCCAGGGCTCTATGAACGCGAGCTAGGGCCAATGTTGAAGGCTTACCTATGACGTTAACCGGACACCGTTGCCCTAGCCAAAGCCAAGATCCTGGAGTTCCCCTAGCATGGTCTACTCCACTCTGCTACCTTATTCTTGGCCAAGCTGGGGGTCGTTTGTTGGAAATCGGAGCAGTTCTAGGACATAAAACTACCCAAACAACCAAACGCTACAGTCATTTGGCCCCGAGTCAAACCCACAACCTTGTGCACGAGCTAGCTGATGATTTACTAGGTAAGCCAGAGCAGGGGGGTAAGAGGTAATTGTTTGAGATTGTCAGACACGCCATTATTTAGAAGATCAGATATGTCAACATACAAATTACGATTTCCTGAACTGACTGTGGCCGACAAGTTGGTCAAGCTTCTCAGGGTGTATTGGGAGGAAGTCATAAACAAAGACGGCTCCATACCGTTCAAAGCTGTTATTAAAGCCTATTATCCTAAGTCTGATTTTAATCCTGATACCTGGTTATCTGAGGAACTAGAGCCGCTTCTCGGGGGGCTGGATCCGGAGGGGTTGATGGGTGCCGTAGCAGTAGTCCTTCATACCCGTAAGATAATCAAGAAGCACTTGGACAAAAATAACAGATTGGCTGCAACGAAGGCTTTAGCAGAAGGATACTATAATTTAGGTATTATTTATAGTTTTGGAATGCAAACTCCTAAAAACTTCGCGGCCGAATTAGCGAAAATAAGATATCAAAAATATATATACACGAAAAATAAAGAACTTGTACATGAAGAATACCACAAAATGCGAGCGGTTAATCCCTCTCTTTCAAAGGATATGATAGCTGAGATAATATATAATAGAGGAATCACGAATTTGGCTGAAAAGACAATTCGCCACTACCTGAGGGGATTGTAATATTTTCTATTGAAAACATATGCGGCCTAGAGTCGTTGAGCTGTACCAAGATCACCATAAAGATGAAGCACTCATAAAGATAAATAGCAAGAAGGAGCTTGGTGATCCAATCACCCTTCGCATCAGATGGTTCCTGGCGATGGATGTTAGATCAGTTCCCATCTGCGGGATTACCGTATTAGCTAGTAGCGCTCCCACCAGGCCAACACCCAGGCTTTGCCTTGATTGATCCACTTATCCTGCCAAGGGATGTGAATTCCTACAAATATCGAAAACTGGTCTGAGCGAACAGTTCGACAACAGTGGCTATCTCCTTTCCCCGCTACCGGTCCGGATCTGGCACATCAGTTCAGCCATGTGGCACATACTCAGCCCATTTGAAAAGAACCTAAATTAAGGTCAACTGGCTAACTCAACATTCCTGGATGAGTATTCCGCTGAAAGCGACCACCCATTCCGGCGCGAAAAAGACCACCGATTCCGGACCAAAGTGGCCACCGATTCCGGCCATGCGGCCAGGGTCTCCGGCGAGTGCGACGCGGGGATGGCATTGTTAGGCCGGGACCGGCTCGCCTGTCAACTCGACGGGCCGTTTGCGCAGCGACTCGCCGCGGAGCTCCAGCTTGTAGGCGCGATGCACGAGGCGGTCGAGGATGGCATCGGCGAGCGTCGGATCCCCCAGGGCCTCGTACCAATGCGCCACGGGGAGTTGGCTGGTGACCAGGGTGGAGCGGCGCTCGCAGCGGTCATCGAGGATCTCCAGCAGGTCGCGCCGCTGCTCGTCGGTGGTCGGTGCCAAACCCCAGTCGTCGAGGACCAACAGGTCGGTCTTGGCCAACTCTGCCAGCACCTTGGGGTAGCGCCCGTCGGCCCGGGCGATGCCCAGGTCTTGGAGCAGGCGAGGCAGACGCAGGTAACGCGCGCTGAAGCCCTCACGACACGCCTTGTTGGCGAGGGCACAGGCGATCCAGGTTTTGCCCACCCCGGTCGGCCCGGTAATCAGGACGTTGAGGTGTTCGCCCAGCCCTGGCAGCCGGCCAGACGCAGCATCAGGGCGCGGTCGAGGCCCCGGTGGCTGCGGTAATCCAGGTCCTCGATGGCGGCGTTGGCGCGCAGCCGCGCCTGGGTCAGGCGGGTACGCAGGCGGCGGGTGGCGCGCTCGCTGGCCTCGCGGTCGAGCAACAGGCCAAGGCGCTCCTCGAAGCTCAACGGCGCGCTCTCCGGCATCTGGAGTTGCTCGTGGAGGGCGTTGTACATGCCTATCAGGCGCAGGCGCTGGAGGGTGTCCAGGGTGGGATGCAGTAACATCGGTCGGTCTCCGGTGGGGTGTGGCCCCCGGCGCTTGGCCGGGGGCGCGGGGCTCAGTGGTAATACTTGGAGCCGCGCACATTGGCGTGGGCGATGGGGGGCGCGGCGGGGGCGGCGCCCGCTAAGGGACGCCGATCCAGGCCCTTGTCCAGGATCGAGGCGAGGCTGCGGTAGCTGCTGGCACCGCTGGCCAGCGCCCGGGCACAGGCCGCTTCCAGGCGGGCCTCGCCGTGGGCCTGACCCAGCCGCAGGACCCCGAAGCAGGCGTTGAAGCCCTGCTGGGGATGGGGACGGGTCAGGAGCAGGTGTTCGATGAAGGCCAGGGTGTGGGGACCGATCGTCCCGGCCCAGGCCACGATGCGTTCAGGCGTCCAGTCGAGGTACTGGCGATGGGCGGCGGGCAGATGATCCGCGACGGTGGTGTAGCCGCCGCGCTGGTGGCTGCGGGGGTGGCTGGCGACCCGATGTCCCTGGTGTAAGACCTCCACCGTGCCGGCGCTCAGGCGCACGTCGAGCTGGCGCTTGATCAGGGGGTGGGGCACCGAGTAGTAGTGCCCATCGACGGCGATGTGCAGGTTCGCTGGGACCCGGACCTGGCGCCACTCGGCGTACTCGTAGGGGTGCGGGGGGAGCGGGCGCAGGGCCGGACGCTCCAGACGCTCGAAGTGACTCAGCCGCGAGCCGTCGAGCTTCTTGAAAGGACGCGCGTTGAGCCCCGTCAACAGCTCGGCGATGGCAGCGTTGAGTTCGACCAGCGAGAAACACGTGCGGTGGCGCAGCCGCGCCAGGATCCAGCGCTCGACCAGCAACACGGCGCCCTCGGCCTTGGCCTTGTCGCGGGGTTTACGCGCCCGCGCGGGGATCACCGCGCAGCCGTAGTGAGTGGCGAAGTCCTGGTAGGTGGGATTCAGATCGGGCTCGTAGCGGTGCGCCCGGTTGACGGCGCTACGCAGGTTGTCCGGGACAATGACCTCGGGCACCCCGCCGAAGAACGCCAGCGCCCGGACGTGAGCGCCGATCCAGTCGGGTAGTTGCTGGCTCCAGGTCGCCTCGGCGTAGGTGTAGTTCGACGCCCCCAACACCGCGACGAAGACCTGCGCCTGGCGCACCTGCCCCGTGGTGGGGTCGACGACTGCCGCGGTGTGGCCGGCGTAGTCGACGAACAGCTTCTCGCCGGAGCGGTGGACCTGGCGCATGACGATATCCAAGCGTCCCCGCCAATCGCGGTAGTGCGCGCAGAACTGGCTGTACTGCCAGCCGTCGGGATGACGCTCCTGGTATTCCTGCCAGAGCAAGGCCAGGGTCACGCCCTTGCCCCGCAACTCCCGATGGACCGCCTGCCAGTCCGGCGCCACCCGCTGACCCGGCAGTTTCTGCTCCGGGTCCCCGAACAGTCGCCGCTCCAGCGCCGCCGCATCCAGACCCTCCGGCAACGGCCACGACAGCCCCTCGGCCGCGGCGCGCGCCAGGTACTGCGCCACCACCGTCGTACGCCCGATGCCGAAGCTGCGCGCAATCTCCCGCGCCGAACCCTGCTCCTGCCATTTCAGGCGCAGCACCTCTGCAATCTTGCGCATGGACAACCTCTCTCTTGGCATCTGCTTCCCCTCGATCAAAGGGGGCGCAGACTACCCAGGGTTATCCCGCGTCGCGAGCCTCCCGGCCCCCGTGGCCGGGGCGCCGGAAGCGCTGGCCACTTTGGTTCGGAACCGGTGGCCACTTTGCGTCGGAATCACTGGCCACTTTCGCCCGGAATCGCTGGCCACGTTCAGTCGGAATACTCATTCCTGGAACCGCGAGTTATGCTTGAACCTGATGTATGTGTTCGTAGCGTATGCGCTGTCAGGTGGCCTCCCGTTGCTCCTCCGCTGGATCATCAATCACTGGAATCCTATCTTGATGATGTGTACCGCGGAATAGCTCCCCCATCTTCTCCGGAGCGCGAATCTGCTGCCAAGTCTTGGCGGCTTCTTCCGTGAGCTTGAATGCCAGGCCGAGGGGAGGTGCGCGTCACGCAGCTCTTGGTCCAGCTGGTACGTTGACGCAGAGTGGCAAGGGTTGAGTTGATGGGGTTGGTGGTCCGCACGTGACCCACAATGCTCGGCCGGGAAGGTATAGGAGACCAACCAGACGTTCACCGTCTTTGAACGACTTCTCGGTGGCCTTAGGGTATTTAACCTGATAGCAAGCGATAGAGCCGTCACCGCCGCGTTGGCCCCCAGCTAGGTAGACGCCATCCAGATGGGCCGGAGATCGGCCTCAAGCTGCCAGGATTCGGTCGACTCACACAGGCAATCGCTGATCGCCACCTTGAAGTGGGTGCCGTCGCTACGCCCCCCAATGATCACCACCTGGCTGGCAGACGCGAAAACCCTCGCTATCGAGCAGGGGTGGGTAGATACCATCCACCCACCCCGAGGTAGAGACCTAATCCCCTAGAGAATCCCCGATCCAAATCGGGTATTACTCGCTCCACTACACCTTCCCGCCAACCCAAGGCCGCCGGTGAGAGCCACGGAAGCGCTTCACCCACCAAGGTCACGGCCTCACCGCACTTGTCGCTGGAGATGCCCTTGAGATAGCACCAGGATAGCGCCGCCGCTACCGGCGCACTGCGTCGTACCTACCGCTGCACCCGGAAGCATTGAACTTGACGCCGGGCCGGATCGACCTCGCATCTTCGGTACCTGGACCGGGCCGGGAACGACGCCGGTGTGGATCTCACGCTCCTGCAGGTATCCATTGCGCACTATGGCGCGGCGACCATCCAGGAGACGCACCTCCGCCAAGCCTGCCAGCATCTCGGCCTCTTCTGCCTCAACCGCCCGCTGCAGGAGGTCCCGTGCCCCGCGTCGGATCAGGTTCTCCTAGGAAAATCAAACCGCGATCAGGGTCCCGCCACCACCAGCTGTGCTTGCCTCCGTCCTGGGCTGAATCGTGTTTTCGCTTCTAAGGCATCACAAGGTGCGGGTGGGGTCGTGCTGACTACATTGTCAGAAACGGTGCTCCTCCTTCCAGCCCAACCCATCCTCCGGGGGTATAAACATAATAATTACATGGTTTATGCATAGCTGCGCAGAGGGGATTCTCAACCCCTGCCACCGACCACATCATGATCATGCGCCGGGATGATATCCACGGCAGTCACATAAACAGAGGAGTCCCAAGATGAGAAATTACGTTGAACCTCCTGCCATGCAGCGAGCGCAATCCACGACGCCTCCTGCTTGGCGGAGCATTTCTGCGCTGGCAGAGCGGATCAATGCAGGCGCGCGCCATGAAACTTTCAGCACACATTCGATCAGGCACTTGGTCCGCAACGCCGCACGCAATGGCCTTCAACCCTACATCCGCCGCCTGGGACGGAAAATCCTGGTCGACGAGGTGGGTTTCCTTGAGTGGCTCGCATCACCAGAAAAAAGTCATATCAATCAGTAAATAAGGGGATAAAACATGAACATTAACGATATTGCTACACCTACCTACCTAAAAGCATCGGACCTCCAGGGCAAGGAGATCCAGGATGTTATTAGGAAAACCTATGGCGTCGAGTTCGAGGGAGCCAAGAAGAAAATTGTGGTCGAATTGGCGCGTGATGGGCGGGCGGTGGTCCTCAATCGCACCAACAGGGATACGATCGCCAGTGCCTACGGCGCCGAGACGGACGACTGGACTGGTAAACCGGTGGTTGTGCGCGCAGAGACCACCAGTTTCCAGGGCAGACCCACGCTCGGCGTTCGGGTACACATCCCCGTTGCCCCTCAGAAAGGCGCAGAGTCCCCGTTCGACCAGTTCAACTCCCCTGCTGAATTTGGCAACCCCTTTAATTTTAACTAAAAATACCATGCCTGCCCCTCGCTTCAGAGGGGCAGGCCACCGGATAAGAAGATGTACAAGAAACCAAAAGCTAATACCAGATTCGATCGCCAGGCCGGCA
>JADZBU010000030.1 GCA_020851955.1 Chromatiaceae bacterium
ATCCGGTCGAAATCACCCAGGGCCACCGCCGCCCGCAAGTCGGCCCGCCAGGCCGCGGGGCGAGCGGCCAGCCGGACGGCGACCTCCGCGGGGGACAGGGGGACGCTGGACGGCGGCGCGCTCTCGGCCCGGATCAAGCGCAGCCCCGCCTGGTGCTCCAGGATGGCGAACAGCGTCTCGGCCCGGAAGGACTTACCGAGAAATTCATCACAACCACAGGCCATAAAGCGCTCGCGGTGCTCGGCGAAGGCGCTGGCGGTCAAGGCCACGATGACCGTTCGCGCCTCGTCGGGGGGGCGCGCCAGGCGCGCGGTGGTCTGGGAAGACGACATGGTCCGGCTACCTTGGCGTTAGGGCGTGGGAAGAGGTCGGGGACTCACGAGGCGGGAAGATTTCCGCGAAATGGGGCATCATGCTCTCATCGGTATCACTCAGGTAGTCATCGGGGAGAAGGCCATGAAGCATACGGTAACACCCAGCAGGAGCCTGTCATGCGCATCTTGATCGTAGATGACGTGCCTGACAACATTCGGGTACTCAGTCGCATGCTGGTCGATGATGGCCACGACATCTCCGCCGCCACCAACGGGCGCCAGGCCCTGAAACTGGCCCAGACCTGCGACCCGGATCTGATCCTGCTGGATGTCATGATGCCCGACATGGACGGTTACCAGGTGTGCGCGGCGCTGAAGGCGGACCCCCTCCTGCGCGCCATCCCGGTCATCTTCATTACCGCCCTGGCGGATGTGGAGGACGAGACCCGCGGCCTGGGCCTGGGCGCGGTGGATTACATCACCAAGCCCTTCAAGGAGCCCATCGTCCGGGTGCGCGTCAAAACCCATCTGGAACTCAAGCGCCAGCGGGATATCCTCGAACGCCTGTCCCATATCGATGGCTTGACCGGCATACCCAACCGCCGGGCCTTCGACGCGCGGCTCGACGAGGAATGGCGCCGCTCGATCCGCTCCGGCGATCCCCTGGGGGCGGCCATGATCGACGTGGATCTCTTCAAGCAATATAACGACGCCTATGGCCACCTGAGCGGGGATGACTGCCTGCGCACGGTCGCCGAGGCCCTGGCCGCGGCCCTCAAGCGCGGCGGCGATTTCGTGGCCCGCTATGGCGGGGAGGAGTTTGTCTGCCTCTTCAGCGGCCTGGACGACGAGGCCCTGGCGGCGGTGGTCGAGAAGATCCGGGCCAGTGTCGAGGCCCTCCGGATACCCCACGGCGACTCGTCGGTCGCCCCCTGGGTGACCGTCAGCGTCGGCGCGGCGCTGCGCCAACCAACGCCGGAGACGCCGCCCGCCGGTCTCATCGAGGCCGCCGATCTCCAACTGTTCGAGGCCAAGCGGCAGGGCCGCAACCGGGTGTGCCTGGCCAGCGCCCCGGCGTGAGGCCCGGACCCGGCCCCGCCGAAGCTCACGCCGCGGGGCGAATTCCTGGTACATTTTCATCTTTAGCCACCACCCGAGGACCCCGACATGCTGCAGTTCTTTTCCGCCAGTACCCGCATGGTCAATTCGCGTCGCGCCATCGCCGAGTGTCTGGAGGCCGCCCTCGGCGAGGGCGACACCGACTGTGACCTGGTGATCATCCACGCCTCCCTGGGACACGATTATCCGGCCCTGCTGGCCGAGACCCGCCAGCTCGCCCCCAGCGCCCGGGTGGTCGGGAACTCCTGCTGCGGCATCGTCGGCCGGGAGGGGGTGAGCGAATCCATGAAGGATCTGGCCATCATGGCGGTACGCGGCGCCAGCGAGCTGGCCGTGGCGGCGGTGGACGGCATATACGGCCATAACTCTTTTGAAAAGGCGGCCGAAATGGCGGCCCAGCTCAAGGCCGCCAACAGCGGCGTCAACATGGTCTTCCTGATGGCCTCGGGCATCGATATCGCCGACGACCGCTGCATCGCCGGCATCGAGTCGGTGTTCGGGCCCCAGGTCACCATCTTCGGCGCCACCTCCGCCGACAACATGAAGGGCATCGCCAGCTTCCAGATGGTGGATGACCAGGTGTTCGAGCACGCCGCCTACGCGGTGGGCTTCGCCGATCCCAGCCTGGAAGTCATCACCCAGGCCACCCATGGCTTTGTCGCCGTGGGCGAGCCCCTGGTGGTGACCCGCTCCGAGGGCAACCGCATCCTGGAACTCGACGGCCGCCCCGCCTGGGGGGAATACACCCGGCGCCTGGCCCTGCCCGAGTCCGCCTCCTGCGGCGACACCATCCCCATCGGCGCCCTGGCGGAGCGCCTGTCCCCGGAGCTGGCCGCCGAATATGGCAACGACCACATCCTGCGCGTGGTCACCAAGCGCGACCCCGACGGCGCCATGCACTATGCCACCACTTGTCCCGAGGGTACCCGGCTATGGCTGACGGTGCGTGACGAGGACCGCATTTTCAATGACATGGATCGCATGATGGACCAGATGGTGGCGCGTATCGCCGGGCGGGAGATCGTCGCCGTCTTCCACGCCGACTGCCTGGCGCGCGGGCGCTTCCTGTTCAATCGGGTGATGAAGGAGGAGCTAGTGGGTCGCATGCAATTCCCCCTCTCCCACGATGGCCAGGTCCCGCCCTGGCTCGGCATGTACGGCTTCGGGGAATTCGCCCGCCTGGGCGGAGACAACGAGTATCACAACTACACCACGGCCATCTATGCCCTGTGCCGCGACCAGGCCGCCTAGATTCCAGCCGCCCAACCGCGTCTCCCCCCATGACCGAGACTCACCCGCCGGAGACGCTCAAGCTCAAGGCCGAGATCGTCGCGCTGCAGGAACACCTGGCGCGCCTCTCGGTGGTTCAGCAACGGCTGAACGAGACCCGCGACCGTCTCGACCGGGAGTTGGAGCGCTTCGCGGGCATCCAGTCCTACAACACCCGGGCCATCGGCATCCACGAACCGGGGCGGTTCGCCGAACTCACCGTCGAGACGGCGCTGGAGTTGTACGAGGTGGAGTTCGCCCTCCTCTGGCCGACCAGCCCCATGGGCCGTCCCGGGGAGGCCCCCTGGGCCGCCGTCGGGGTGCCGCCCGGCGCCTTTGATCCCCAGGACCTGCGGGGCGTCATCGCCTCGGAGCGTTTCCAGCGCCCCGGGGCCACCCTCTGCCCGGCCCCGGAGTTGGCGGAATTGGCCCTGGGGGGGCTGCGGCAATTGGCGATCAGCCTCTGCGCCGGCCCCGGCGGCACCCGCTTCGCCCTGCTCATCGTCGGCGTCAGCACCGCCACCGGGGAATTTCACGGGGGGCTCGGGGACGAGCATCTGGAGTCCTTCGCCGTCTTCGCCCAGCAGATCGGCGCCCTGCTGCAGAACCGCGCCGACCAGGCCACCATCGAGGAGCAGATGGAGCAACTGCGCCGCGATCGCGAACGGCTCAAGACGGCCCTGGTGCGGGCGGAGGCCGCCGACCGCGCCAAGACCGAATTCCTCGCCAACATGAGCCACGAGATCCGCACGCCGCTCAACGCCGTGCTGGGCCTGGCCCAGTTGCTGGAGGACGAGGCCTGGAGCCCGCGCCAGCGCGACATGCTGGGACGCATCCGCTCGGCGGGCCGCAGCCTGCTGGGTATCCTCAACGACATTCTCGACCTCTCCCGCATCGAGGCGGGGGAACTGCGCATCGATGCCCACCCCTTCGCCCTCCCCGGCCTGCTCGACCAAATCGACGCCATGATGGGCCCCATGGCCCAGGCCAAGGGCCTCGCCTGGCGCGTCGAGGCGCCGGAACTGCGGGTCGATCTGGTCGGTGACCGCCTGCGCCTGGAACAGGTCCTGGTGAATCTGGCCGGCAATGCCATCAAGTTCTCCAGCGCGGGGGAGGTCCTCCTGAGCGTCAAGCCCCTGCCGACGGCGGGGGATGGCCTGCGGCTGCGGTTCGAGATCCAGGATAACGGCATCGGCATGAATGCCGAGACCCTGGCCAAGCTGTTCGTCCCCTTCAGTCAGGCGGACGGCAGCACCACGCGGCGTTTCGGGGGCACCGGGCTGGGGCTCTCCATCAGCAAGCGCCTGGTGGAACTCATGGGCGGGCGCATCGGGGTGGAGAGCGCCCCGGGCCAGGGCAGCACCTTCTGGTTCG
>JADZBU010000031.1 GCA_020851955.1 Chromatiaceae bacterium
ATGGTAATGATGCCCACCACCGAGGCCAGGGACCAGGACAGCACCTGCTGGCCGAAGTTGGTGATCTCATAGCGGATGGAGCCGATGACCTGCTGGACCTGGTCCTGGGAGACCACGTCCGGGTAGCGTTCCGGCAGTTCGCTCAGGGAGACGAGCCCGGTCGAGATCATGGAGGGCAACTGCTGCACCAGGTCGGTCACCTGCCGCGACACCACCGGGATGACGCCAAAGAGGACCGTGATCACAAAGGCCATGAAGGCGGTGTAAACCACCAGAACGGCCGCGAGGCGCGGCCAGCCGTGTCGCTGAAAAAAGGCCACCAGGCCCTCCAGCAAGTAGGCGATGACGATACTGGCCAAAACCGGGGCCAGCATATAGCCCATGGACAGCACCACGGCGAAGCCCACGATCAGGGCCGCCGCGAGCACGACGACCTGGGGATCGGAAAAATAGCGCCTGAACCAGTCGGTTATAACCTGCATGAGTGAGTAGCAATCCTGACGTTCACGTCGTGAAGCTGTCCCGGTAAACGCCATAATGCCGGGCGAACAGCGCCTCCAGCTCGTCGATGACGTCCCGGGCCGGGCGGCCGTTGAGGACATGGGCGGCCATCAGGATCGAGGTCTCGTCCAGCATGCGCCGCCGATCCAACATGGGGTAACCTTGGGACAAACGCTTGATGGCCCCGACCACGGACTCCACCGGCGGCCGGGGGATGAGGTCGGGTTCCGCCAGGGCAGGAACTTGGGCGAGGGCGCCGGCCCCCCCCTCATGCCCGGTGGCGCTCAGAAACTCGGCGAAACGCAGCAAGGTGAGACGGGATGCCTCATCCAGACCGCGATACAACTGCGTCAGGTGACGCTCGTCGCGGGGTGGCAGCGGGCGCGTCATCATCGGGCCTGGGTCATCCGGGATGTTCCTCGCAATAGCCGCGGGCGAACTCGAGCAGTTCCTCCATGACCCGCAGGCGGAACTTCTGTTTCTGGTGGACAAAGGAGAAGGGGCGCTCCAGGGGTGGGTCCAATTCCAGCGCCACCAGGGTGCCCAGTCGCAATTCCTTCTGGATCGTCGCCCGCGACACCACCGACACCCCCATGCCCGCCTCCACGGCCCCCTTGACCGCCTCCGGACTGCCCAGCTCCATGGTGACCTTGAGGGCGCCCTCGCACTCGGGCAGCTGATCCAGATACTCGCCGATCACCCCGCGGGTGCCCGAGCCCTCCTCCCGGCAGATGAAGGGATACTCCAGCAGCCGGGCGAATTTGACCGAGGTCTCCTTGGCCAGTGGGTGACCGGGCGGGACTATGCCCATCAGATGATCGCGTTTGCAGACCTCCACCACCAGGTTCTTATTGGCAACCGAGGACTCCACCACGCCCAGGTCGATGGCATTGCTCTCCACCAGGGAGACGATGCCGTCACTGTTGGCCACCTTGAGATGGATCGTGACCTCGGGGTACTTCTCCTTAAAATCCCCTAGCAGGGTCGGGAGCATGTACTCGGCGATGGTGGTACTGGCCCCGATGGTGAGGGCGCCGCTAATCTCCCCGGTCAGATCGCGGATCGAGTTTTCCATTTCGGCATAGATCTCGAAGATGCGATCGGCGAAGCGCAACACCTGCTCACCGGCGGCGGTCAGGCTGATGCGGTTGTGAGTCCGGTCGAAGAGACGGGTGTTGAAGTGATCCTCCAGCTGACGGATCTGGAAGGTCACCGCCGGCTGGGTCATATGTAGGGTTTCGGCGGCCTTGGTAAAGCTCAAGAGGCGCGCCACGGTGTGAAAAACTTGCAGTCGCCGATCCGCCATGGCCATCACCCGGCAAGAAGCAAATAAAAACAACTTATATCATGAAAGATTCAATTCTGGGAAGTCAGCCAGACCCAAACCTGAACCGGAAAAGGGACCAGAATGCTCTACCCGGAGCCCAAGGGAGGGTGACTCGCCAAAACCTGGGGATAATTTACGCCGAGCGGCCGAAGAACCAGCTTGAAACCGGAACGCCGCCTGGGGGGCGGCGTTCCTCGCGACTTGGATCAAGTCTTGACCCAACAGCGGTCAGATATAGAGGCAGATATCGCTCTCGCCAGCGAATTCAAAAAAGGCCGCGGCGCCCGCGTATTCGATACCGTCGATAAACTGGGACTGTTCCATATCGAAGAGATCGACGGTCATCTGGCAAGCGACCATCTTGACCTCCGCCTCGATGCAGAGTTCGCGCAACTCATCGATGCTGGCCACGCCCTTCTTCTTCATCTTCTGCTTCATCATGGCGGTCATCATGCCCTGCATGCCAGGCAGGGTCATGCCCAGAATCGGGAACCACTTGTCCATGCCCATGGGCATGGGCATGCCAGGATTGCCCAGGGGCGTAACCTCCAGGGACAGGTCCTTCTTCAGCAGTTGCAGGCCATAGAAGGTGAAAAAGATCTGGACCTCATAGCCCAGCGCCGCCGCCGTCGAGGCAAGGATGAAGGGGGGATAGGCCCAATCCAGCGACCCCTTGGTGGCGATGATCGCCAGCTTCTTCTGTTCCATTGGACGCTCCTCTCGGAAATTGTTCTAGGTTGGCTCGGGCTCAGGACTTCTTGATCAAGAAATGGAATTTGCCGCCCTCTTCCTTGGATTCCATCAGTTCATTGCCGGTCTGCTTGGCGAAGGAGTCAAAGTCCTTCACGGAGCCCGGATCGGTCGCGATGATGTGCAGGACCTGGCCGGAACTCATGGAGTTGAGGGTTTTCTTGGCGCGCAGGATGGGGAGAGGGCAGTTCAGGCCGCTGGCGTCGAGTTCTTGATCGAAATCTGCCATGGAAATCTCCGAGGGTTGGGGGTTGTGGACTAGGGGTGAATGCACACAAGTTTGCCGTTTATAGGCCAAACGGCGGAAAAAGGCAATCGCGCCAACCGGCGCGACGCCGGGTCAGGCTGGGCGGCCCGGTTCGATTTCGAAGCCATGGCGCGCCCAGGCGATGATACCGCCCCGCAGGTTGATGGCCTTGTCGAAACCCTGTTGGGCCAGGTATTGGCAGGCATGGTAGGACCGAGCACCGCTGCGACAGTACAGCACGACATCCTTGTCCCTGGGTAACTCGTTCATCCGCAGGGGCAGGAGGTGCATGGGAATGTAAACGGCATTCGGGATGGCGGCCTGGACAATCTCCGCTGGGGTGCGGATGTCCACCAGATAGATATCTTCCCCCGCCGCAATTCTGTCCATCAGGCCGACGGAATCGATCTCGCTAACCAAAGGTAAAGCCCTGTCCCGCATCCAAGTATTTCAGTATATTAAGATGTTTTCATCTCTAAAGCAACCGATCCGCCACCCCTCCAACCCTGACCAACGACGCCTAAACCCATGGATTTACTACCCATCTTTCTTGATATCCGCCATCAACCCTGCCTGGTCGTGGGTGGCGGCGCTGTCGCCGCGCGCAAGGTCGCCAGCCTGGGGCGCGCCCACGCCCAAATTCACCTGATTGCCCCCGCGCTGACGCCGGAACTCCAGGCTCAAGCCGACGCCGGGGACCTGATCCATCGCTCCAGAGACTTCAAGGACGAGGACATCCAGGGGATGCGGTTGATTATCGCCGCCACCAGCGATCGCGAGACCAACCAGCGCGTCGCGCGGCTGGCCAAGGCAATCGGCATCCCGGTCAATGTCGTGGACCAGCCGGAGGAATGCAGCTTCCTCCTACCCTCGGTCATCGACCGTTCCCCCGTGGTGGTGGCCGTCTCCACCACCAAGGCCTCGCCGGTACTGGCGCGCCTGCTGCGGACCCGACTGGAATCCATGATACCCGCAGGTTACGGCCGCCTTGCCGACCTCTGCGCCCGCTACCGGGACGCCGTCAAGGCGCGCTTCGCCGACGAGCGTGACCGCCGCCGGTTCTGGGATCGGGTTCTGGTGGGCGGGGTCGCCGATCGCGTCTTTTCCGGTCACCTGGAGGAGGCCGATGCCGTCATGGCCCGCGAACTCGCCGAGGCCCGCCCCAGTGGGGGCATGGGCGAGGTCTATCTGGTAGGCGCGGGACCCGGCGATCCAGACCTGGTCACCTTCCGCGCCCTGCGCCTCATGCAGCAGGCGGATGTGGTGGTCCATGACCGCCTGGTCGCCAAGCCCATCCTCGATCTAACCCGGCGCGACGCGCAACGCATCTATGTGGGCAAGGAGCGCGACAACCATGTCATGCGCCAGGAGGATATCAATCGCCTGCTCGCCGACCTGGCCAAGGCCGGCCATCGGGTGCTGCGCCTGAAAGGTGGCGACCCCTTTATTTTTGGCCGCGGCGGCGAGGAGATCGACACCCTGGCGGCGGAGGGGGTGCCCTTTCAGGTCGTGCCCGGTATCACCGCGGCCTCCGGCTGCGCCACCTATACCGGCATCCCCCTCACCCACCGCGATTATGCCCAGTCCGTCACCTTCGTCACGGGTCACCTCAAGGACGGCACCATGGATCTCAACTGGGATCAGCTCGCCCAACCGCATCAGACGGTGGTCTTCTACATGGGGTTGGTGGGCCTGGCCATCATCCTCGAGCAGTTGCTAAGCCACGGCGTCTCGCCGGATATGCCCATCGCCCTGATTCAGCAGGGTACCACCCCTCAGCAGCGGGTCTTTTCCGGGACCCTGGCCACCATCCAGGAGGTGATTGCCGAGGAAAAACCCCAGCCCCCTACCCTCATCATCGTCGGCGAGGTCGTCAAGCTCAGGGAGAAGCTGAATTGGTTCCAGAAGCCAGCATCTTGACGCCCTTGAGTGCGGGCTGATGCGGCAAAAAGTGACCAGATTACCTGTCAAGACCCGTGAGATTGTATACCATCTTTTTAAACAACGCTGGGCACCGCTCCTGCCAATCTTGCAGGGCCTGAACGGGCGAGAGATGGCCTAGCGCGCGCTGGGGTATTTGATGATTATAGA
>JADZBU010000032.1 GCA_020851955.1 Chromatiaceae bacterium
AGCAGGGACAAGAGGAAGAGACCAAGGCTGGCGCGCTGGATGGACATGCGTTACTCCCGAGTTTCGGCGATATGCCAGTACCGCAGGGTGAGGCGGCTGATGAGGTTGATGAGGGCAAAGAAGACGAGGCCCAGCAGGGAGGCCATGAGCACCGCCGCGAAGACCTTGTCGGTTTTCAATTCCTTGATGGAGACCATGACCAGGGTGCCGATACCACCGCCATCCCGGTAATCGTCCGCCACGAACTCGCCCACGATGGCGCCGATGACCGCCAGCCCGGAGGCGATGCGCAGGCCCGTCAGAAACCGGGGAACGGCGCCGGGGATGCGCAGCTTGACCAGGGTCGTCAGGCTGCTGGCCTGGTGCAGCCGGAAAAGGTCCCGCAAGGCCGGGTCCGTGGACAAGAGTCCGCTCAAGGTATTAGCGATGATCGGAAATACCGAGACGATAAAACTGACCGCAATGATGGTCCTGAGTCCATAGCCAAACCAGATCACCAGCAGTGGGGCGATGGCGATGATGGGCACGGTCTGAAAGAAGACCGCGTAGGGGTAGAAGGCCCGCCGCATCCAGTCGTTGCTCGACAGGAGGATGGCCGCCACCACCCCCAGCAGGGTGCTGGCGAGCAAGCCGGCACTGGCGGCGAGGGTGGTGCGCAGGATGGCCCGGGTCAGCTCGGCCCCATGGACATAGAGGGCCAGGAAAACCTCCGAGGGGCGGGGCATCAGATAGCTGGGGGTCTCCGCCAGGCCCAGGCCCAGCTCCAACACCAGGGAGAGGCCGGCGAAACTGAGGAGGGGCGGCAGCCAGACCGCCCGGCGAAAGGCCAGCCTCATGGCCCCTCCCTCATGACTTCATGGTTCAGGGCCGCTGCCAGACGCTGGATCTGGGCCAGGTAGGCCGCCGAGACCCGGGTAGCCGCGTCCCGGGGCCGGGGCAGTGTCACCTCATGATCCAGGAGGATGCCACCCCCCCGCGGGCTGAGCATGACCACGCGATCGGCGAGAAAGACGGCCTCGGCGATGGAGTGCGTCACGAACACCACGGTCATGCGGCGCTCGAGAAAGAGGGCCTGCAGATGATCATCCAGATATTGGCGGGTGAATTCGTCCAGAGCCGCGAAGGGTTCATCCAGGAGCAGGAGGCGGGGCTGGGTGACCAGGGCCCGGGCCAGGGAGACGCGCATCTTCATGCCGCCGGACAGCTCGTCGGGAAAGCGGTCCAGGGCCGCGCCAAGCCCGACGGTCTGGAGAAGCTGGCGGGCGATGGCCTGGCGTTCGGCCCGGGGGACCCCGTGCAACTCCAGGGGCAGGGCGACATTGTCCAGAACCCGGCGCCAAGGCAGCAGGCAGGCGTCCTGGAAAACATAGGCTTTGGCCTGGGCGGCGCGGGCAAGCTGGATCTCGCCCCCATCCGGGCGGTCCAGCCCGGCGATCAGGCGCAGCAGGGTCGTCTTGCCGCAACCCGAGGCGCCGAGCAGGGCCAGGAATTCGCCGCTGGGGATATGCAGATCCAGGCCCGCGAGGACCGGGGCCCCCGCGTAGGCACGGCGAAGGTTGCGGATTTCGACCGCCCTCTCCGCCTCATCGGCAACCGGGGCCGCCAAGGGCTCCCGGTGATCCGCCCGGGGAGTGGAACTGGGATACATCAAGCGGTGGTGTGCCGCGGGGGCATCCAGGCCTGGGGCGGAAACCGCATCACCCTGGGGCCTCGGGGACCCGGGCCCCTCCCAGCCGGCGGCCCGAGAGCCAGGTGGGCTTGAGGGATGTCGGTGCCCGGGGCTCAGTAGATCAGAAGCCGCCCAGGGCCAGCTGAGGGGGCTGAAGGCCTGGCAAGGCGCCCGCCCAGACTGACCGCGGGCTTTCCATTTCATCGCCGCCCTGTTGGCCGATGGGCTGCTGGGGCGTTGGCTTGGGCGCGGGGTCGCGCGCGGGGTCCGCGGGAGTGGGCGTCACGCCAATCGGTGGGCTTTCCAGCCGAGTGGGAGCGCTGGCAGGCGCGGGAGCGGGAGCGGGAGCCGCCCCCGGGGTCGGGGCGGGAGCGTCAGCCGGGGCCGGAACCTTGACGGGGTTGGGCGCCGGGGCCTCGGTCGGAACCGGGGGCTTGGCCGGGCTGGGCGCCGGCGCCTCGGCCGGGCCCGGAGCCTTGACCGGAGCGGGAGGCGCGGCGAGGGGAGTGGGCGTCGGCGCCTTATCCACGGGTGGAATCGCGCTGGGCTTTTCCGTGGCCGGAGCAGCCCCGACCGGGGCCTTGTTGACCGGCGCCACGGGCCGAGGGGGAGCCACGGCCGGGAGCGGCGCCTTGACCGGCGCTGATTTAGTGGGCAAGCCCGGCGCGGTCACCTCGCGGCCCACCTCCGCCGAGGTGGCGCCCATCAGACCCGTCTTATTGAAATAGCGGAAGAAATCCGAATCGGGCTGCAGCACCAGCATATCCCCGCCCTGGCCGAAGGCGGCGCGGTAGGCATTGAGGCTGCGGTAGAAGCTGTAGAAATCCCGGTCCTGATTGTAGGCCTTGGCGTAGGTCTCGGCCGCCTTGGCATCACCCTCGCCGCGGGCCTCTTCCGCCACCTTGTAGGCATCGGCGATGATGACGGTGCGTTGGCGGTCGGCATCGGCGCGAATGCGCTCGGCGGCCTCGCCACCCTTGGCGCGCAGGTCGCGGGCTACCCGTTCCCGCTCGGCGCGCATCCGCTCATAGACGGATTCGCTGACCTCGGGGGGCAGATCGATCTTCTTGACCCGCACGTCCACCACCTCGATGCCGAGTTCGCTGGCCTGGCGGTCCGCCTCCTTGGTCAGCTCATCCATGAGTTGATAACGATCCTCGGACACCACCTCCTGGATGGTGCGGCGACCGAACTCGTCACGGAGCCCGGTGTTGATGCGCTCGGCCAGCAGGCGGGCGGTGCGGGTGCTGTCGCCACCCGTGGAGCGGTAGAACTGCCCGGGGTTGGTGATGCGCCACTTGGCGTAGTAATCGACGATGACATCCTTCTTTTCCACCGTCAGGAAACGCTGGGGCCGGGAATCATGCGTCTGGATACGCGCGTCGAAGGTCTTGACGTTGTTGATGAGGGGCACCATGAAGTGCAGGCCCGGCTTGTATTCACTATCGACGATCTCACCGAGTCGCAGCTTGATGGCCACTTCCCACTGGTTGACGATGAAGGCCGAGGCATAGATCACCAGGGCCAGCACGGCGAGCCCGATGGGGGCCAGGATCTTGATCTGGGGATTCATCAGCGTTCCCTCCGCTCGCGCGCGGAATCTCGGGTGTCCTTCTTGGGTGCCTGGCCCTGCTCGCTGGCGGCCGGCGGGGTCGCGGCCTGGCCGGCGGCTTTCGCCTCCGAACCCGCGTGCTGCTTATTCACGAGCTGGTCCAGGGGCAGATAGACCAGGCTGTTGCCGCCCTCCTTGACGTCCAGCAATACCTTGTTGGTCTCGCTCAGCACCTTTTCCATGGTCTCCAGATAGAGGCGCTCGCGGGTGACCTCGGGGGCCTTGGCATACTCGCCCAGCACGGACAGGAAGCGGGCGGATTCACCCTCGGCGCTGGCGATGACGCGATCGCGATAGGCCTTGCCGTCCGCCTCCATGCGCGCCGCCTCGCCACGTGCCTGGGGCACGATCTCGTTGGCATAGGCCTCGGCCTTGTTCTCCAGGCGTTCCTTGTCCTCGCGCGCCTTGATGGCGTCGTCGAAGGACTCCTTGACCTGTTCCGGCGGCTTGGCGGGTTGCATGTTGACCGAAGTGACCTCCAGCCCGGTCTTGTACTGGTTCATTAGGTTCTGCACCCGATCCTTGATGGTGGTGGCGACGGCGCCGCGACCTTCCGTCAGGATGTAATCCAGCTTGCTGGCGCCGATGGTCTTACGCACCTCGGTCTCGGTGGCATCCCGCAGGGTCTTTTCCGGGGCCTGATCCTGGAAGAGGTAGTCCGCGGCGTCCTGGATGCGCGACTGCACCGTCAACTCCAACTCGACGATGTTTTCGTCCTGGGTCAGCATGGTGGCCTTGTGGGTGAAGGACGAGATCTCGTCCACATTCACCTTGACGACGTTTTCAAAGGGATAGGGGATATGCCAGTGGGGGCCTGGCTCGGTCATGTAGGCATAGGCGCCGAAGCGCAGGATCACGCCCCGCTCCGCCGGCTGGATGATGTAGATACCGGATCCCAGCCAGATGACGAAGAGGATGCCCGCCACCACGCCGGCGGCCTTGCGGTTGAAACCGCCGCCAGGCAGGCCAGGAAAGCCCCCACCCGAGCCGCCGCCCTGATCGTCGGGCTCGCCCCTGGGCGGCTTCTTGTTGCCGCCGAACAGGCTCCCCAATCGTTCCTGGAGCTTACGGACCACCTCGTCAAGGTCGGGTGGACCCTGCTGATCGCCGCCGCTCTTGCCGCCCCAGGGATCCCTGTTGCCGCCACCGGGCTCATTCCAGGCCATAGTTACCCCACGCCATGCTGTTGACCCTTGGGTCGTTAGACGAATCCCGGCCATCGGACCGGGACGCCACCTAGGGGCGACGATTCGCCATTCGGATGTGTCATTGTAAGGAAGGACAAAGAGGTTCGGCAAACCCGCCCGCTTCAGGCCTGGGCCGGCACCGCCAACTCGCCTTCCTCCCGCTCTTGCTCGGGTACCGCCAGGGGCTCGGACAGAGACTCCGCCAGCGCCGGCGCGCGGCTCAGGAGCCGCTCCAGGTCGAGGCGCGGCACCCGCACCTCCAGATCCCAGCCCCCCTCCTCCCGGTGCGCCTCCGCCAACACCTGGGCATGGGTGAAAAACCAGGCCCGCAGGGCCCCCTCCCCCGGACCCAGGCGCACCGAGCGGCGCAACCGTTCGGTGCCAAAGTGCTCGGCGATGGCCCCCAGCAGCAGATCGATGCCGGCGCCCGTCTGGGCGCTCAGCCAGACCCGCCGCACCTGACCCTGGGCATCGCGCTCCAGGCGGGGCTCGGCGTCCGGCAGCAGATCGATCTTGTTGAAGACCTGGATCTGAAGCACCTCGCCGGCGCCGATCTCGTCCAGGACCTCGGCGACATCGGCGATGCAGCCCTCGCGCCGCGCCCCGGCGGCGTCGATGACATGCAGCAGCAGATCGGCTCCGCGGGTCTCCTCCAGGGTCGAGCGGAAGGCGGCTACCAACTCGTGAGGCAGATGATTGATGAAGCCGACGGTGTCGGCCAGAATCACCGCCGGGCCATCCGGCGTCTCCAGCCGGCGCAGGGTCGGGTCCAGGGTGGCGAACAATTGGTCGGCCTGGAAGACGCCGGCCTGGGTGAGGCTGTTAAAGAGGGTCGATTTGCCGGCATTGGTATAGCCGACCAAGGACACCGTCGGCAACTCCGCCTTGTCCCGGGCCCGCCGGCCCTGGGCCCGCTGACCGACGATACGCTCCAGCCGCTTGTTGAGGGTGGCGATGCGCTTGCCGAGCAGGCGGCGGTCGGATTCGAGCTGGGTCTCGCCCGGCCCCCGCAGGCCGATACCACCCTTCTGGCGCTCCAGGTGAGTCCAACCCCGCACGAGGCGGGTCGAGAGATGGGTGAGTTGGGCCAGTTCCACCTGGAGCTTGCCCTCGAACGAGCGGGCGCGCTGGGCGAAGATGTCCAGAATGAGGCCCGAGCGATCCAGCACCCGGCACTGGAGATGCCGCTCCAGGTTGCGCTCCTGGCCCGGCGACAGGGCATGGTTGAAGATGACCAGTTCCGCCTGCTCGGCCTCCACCAGCATCTTCAATTCGTCCGCCTTGCCAGTACCGACAAAGAGCCGCCGGTCGGGGGTAGCGCGGCTACCGCCGATCTGGCCCACGATCTCGGCGCCAGCGGACCGGGCCAGCAGGCGAAATTCCTCGACCTCCTCGGGATCCGAGACACGTCCCAGATCCAGATGAACAAGGACGGCCTTCTCTCCGGCGCGCGGGCGCTCGAACATGGTTTCAGCTTCTGGGGAAAGAAATAAGGGAAGTTGGAGCCCTGGGGGTGCCGCGCGGCGAGCCCTCGGGTCCGCCCCGCCACGCCCCGCGTGGGATCAGGTGTTGCCGGGTTCGGGCATATCATCGACCAGGGGGGAGGCGATCCGCACGTTACGCGCTGGCACGACCGTGGAGATGGCGTGCTTGTAGATCATCTGGCTCACGTTGTTCTTGAGGAGCACCACGAACTGGTCAAAGGATTCAATCTGGCCCTGGAGCTTGATGCCGTTCACGAGGAAGACGGAGACGGGGACGCGTTCCTTCCTCAGGGCGTTGAGGAAGGGATCTTGCAGGTTTTGCCCTTTGGACATGGAGGGGACTCCCGATTCTTCTAGTGGATGCATGTGAGTATCTGTCGCGGCGGGGGCTAAAAATGGCGCTCCCGCGGAAAAGGTTTAAATGGGACCACGCGAAGCCGGCGAAGTTCAAGGGCCGGCATGGTGCAAGAGGCGTTGGGCCTGATCATGAGGGTCTTCGTCATCGAACAGCCAGTGGCAATCGGGCTCGGCGCGCAGCCAGGTCAGTTGCCGCTTCGCCAATTGCCGCGTGGCGATGACCCCGCGTTCGATCATAACGCCAAAGCTTGAGCCACCCAATAAGTAATTCAATATTTGCCGATATCCGACGCTGCGCATGGCGGGCAGGTCGGGGGTCAGGTCGCCCCGCGCCCAGAGCGTGCGCACCTCGTCCTCGAAACCCGCCTCCAGCATGGCCTGAAAGCGCACGGCGATCCGCTCGCGCAGCACCGCCCGCTCCCGGGGGGCGCGGACCAGCTTGAGCAGGCGATAAGGCAAGGGGTGCTCGGGCCCGGACTCCCGCTGCAACTGGCTCAGGGGCCGGCCGGTAAGCTCGAACACCTCCAAGGCCCGCTGGATGCGCTGGGCGTCGTGGGGGTGGATGCGGGCGCCGGCCTCCGGGTCCACCGTTTGCAAGCGTCGGTGCAGGTCCGGCCAGCCCAGGGCCGCCGCCTCCCCCTCCAGCCGGGCGCGCAGTTCGGGGTCGGCCTCGGGCAGGGACGACAGCCCCTGTTGCAGGGCGCGGAAATAGAGCAGGGTGCCACCCACCAGAAGCGGTATCCGCCCCCGGGCCAGGCTTTCCGCCATCTCCCGCAGGGCATCGGCCCGGAAACGGGCCGCGGAGTAGGCCTCGGTCGGTTCGCAGATATCGATGAGCCGATGGGGCGTGGCCGCCAGCACCTCAGGCCCAGGCTTGGCGGTGCCGATGTCCAGCCCGCGATAGACCTGGGCCGAATCGACGCTGATGATGTCGCAGGGAAAGCGAGCCGCCAGCTCCAGCGCCAGGGCCGTCTTGCCGGAGGCGGTGGGACCCATGAGGAGGATGGCGAGAGGGCGGTCGGACATGGTCTGGGGCATGAGAACCGGGATCAGCGCCCGCGCGCGAACAGGCGGTCGAGTTCCGCCAGGGACAGGCGGACCCAGGTCGGGCGGCCGTGATTGCACTGATCCGCCCGCTCGGTGCGCTCCATGTCCCGCAGTAGGGCATTCATCTCCTCCAGGGTCAGGCGGCGATGGGCGCGCACCGCGCGATGGCAGGCCAGGGTCCCCAGGATCTCGTTGACCCGGGCCTGGAGCATGTCGCTGCGACCATGCACCACCAGATCCGCCAGCAAATCACGAAGCAGGCCCTCGGCATCGGCGCCCTGCAGCAGGATCGGAATCTCCCGCACCGCCAGGCTGGCCGCGCCGACCCGATCGACGACCAGGCCGAAGCGGGTCAAGAGCCCGGCGCTGGCCTCCGCCAGGTCGGCCTCGCGCTCGCTGACGCGCACCACCACGGGAACCAGCAGGGGTTGGCGGCGCAGGCCCGGGGCCCGATCGCCGCCCGGCCCGCCCTCCGCCAGGCTCGCCTCCCAGGACTGCTTGAGGCGCTCGTAGCCGATACGCTCGTGGGCGGCGTGCATGTCCACGATCACCAGGCCATCCGCGGCCTGAGCCAAGATGTAGATGCCCTGAAGCTGCGCCAGGGCGTAACCCAGGGGCGGAATCCCGCCCAGTTCCTCCGCGCCAGGTCCGACGCCCGGGAGTAGGTGCGGGAGACCTGCGGTCGGGACATCGCCCGGGCCTGAGCCCGCGGCACCGGCCAGGGGCGCGGGGTCGGGGCACTGGACCTCCAGATGCGCTAGCCAGTCGCCGCGCCCCTCCGCGATCCGCGGGGACATGGGCAACTGGCGGGGCGGGACTCCAGGCTCCGCCGGTCCCGCCCCGAAACCGAAACCTGGTCCGGCATCCGGCGTCCCCAAGGTGGCCACGCCGCCGCCCATCTCCCCCTCGGCCAACCGCCGATGCAGGGCGCGGAAGATGAAGTCGTGGACCTGGCGGCCCTCCCGGAAGCGCACCTCCTGCTTGGCCGGATGGACATTGACGTCCACCAGCAGGGGGGGCAGGTCCAGGTAGAGGACATAGGCCGGATGGCGGCTCTGATGCAGCACGTCCTGGAAGGACTGGCGCACGGCGTGGGTCACCAGCTTGTCCCGCACCAGGCGGCCATTGACGTAAAAGAATTGCAGGTCCGCCTGGCTCCGCGAGAAGGCCGGCGCCGCCACCCAGCCCTGGAGGCGCAGATCGACCGCCGCCTCCGCCACCGCCAGGGCATGTTCGAGGAAGCCCTCCCCCGCCAGTTGCGCCAGCCGCCGCCGCATCCCCTCCTCGCCCTCCGCCGCCGGCAGATCGAGCAGGGTACGGCCATTGTGATTGAGGCGGAAGCGCGCCCCCGGCCGGGCCAGGGCGATACGCCGCACCACCTGCTCGATGTGGCCCAACTCCGTCTTCTCGGCCCGCAGAAACTTCCGCCGGGCCGGGGTGTTATAAAAGAGATCGCGCACCTCGACCGTGGTGCCGACGGGATGGGCGGCCGGGGCCGGTTCCTTGAGGCGATCGCCACCGTCCCCGCGGATGGCCCAGGCCTCCTCGGCATCCCGGGCCCGGGACCGCACCTCCAGGCGCGACACCGAAGCAATGCTGGGCAAGGCCTCGCCCCGAAAGCCCAGGGAGGCCACCGCCTCCAGGTCCGCCAGGCTGGCGATCTTGCTGGTGGCGTGGCGACTTAGCGCCAGGGCCAGGTCCTCGCGGGGGATACCGGAGCCATTGTCCCGCACCCGCAGCAGCTTGACGCCCCCCTGCTCCAGGTCGATCTCGATGCGATCCGCGCCGGCGTCCAGGCTATTTTCAATAAGTTCCTTGGCCACGGACGCCGGCCGCTCCACCACCTCGCCGGCGGCGATCTGATTGACGAGTTGCGCGGGCAGTTGGCGGATGCGGTTGGGGATGGCGATGCTCATGAGGAAGGATGGAAACAAAAAGGGCGACGGGACGCAAGACGCCTTTGAGCCACGGCGGAGCCCGACCGCCCGGCGGGGGCGCGAGATGACCGAGCCCGCCCGAGCCAACTCGACGCGCCTGCCTGAATGGATTTCCTGGCGCGAAGGGTTGGGGATGATTGGCCTCGTCCGACATACGGTCGATTACGCCCCGGCCCCGGCTGGGCTATCATTCCGCACCCTTTCCCACTTTGCCACCCCATCCCCAGACATGCTCCAGGAATCCCATACCGGCCAGCCGCCCCGGCTGTCCATCGCCATCACCGGCTCGGGTGGCAGCGGCGCCGTCACGACGGGCTCGATCCTGCTGGCCGCCGTGGCCCGCGCCGGCTTTTACGGCCTCATGACCCGCTCCGCCGGCCCGCAGATCCGGGGCGGGGAGTCAGCGGCCATGGTGCGTTTCGGACCGACCCCGGTGAACGCCATGGACGACCGTTTCGACATCCTGGTGGCCCTGGACTGGCTCAACATCAGCCGCTTCCTCGACGAGATCCCCCTCGACGGCTCCAGCCTGATCCTGACCGACCCCGCGGGCGGTGCCGTGCCCCCGGCCATTCTGGCGAGCGGGGCCCAGGTGGTGGCCTTGCCGCTCAAGGCCATGGCCGATGCCGTGGCGGGGGGCCGGCTCAACATGGCCGCCCTGGGCGCGGCGGGTGCCATGGCCGGTCTGCCCCTGGCGGCCCTGGAGATCGAGGCCCGGGCGACCCTGGGCAAGAAGAGCGCCAGCGTCGCCGACGCCGCCGTCGCCTGCCTCCAGGCCGGCTACGCCGCCGCCCCCGGCAAGCCCCTGGTCGAGATCCCCGGCACCGAGCGCTGGAACATGAGCGGCAACGAGGCCAGCGGCCTGGGCGCCCTGCGCGGGGGCATCCGCTTCGTCGCCGCCTACCCCATCACCCCCGCCACCGAGATGCTGGAGTGGCTCGCCCCCCGCCTGGAGAAGGTCGGCGGCGGCCTGCTCCAGGCCGAGGACGAACTGGCCTCGGTCAACATGATCATCGGCGGCTCCTTCGGCGGCGTCCCCTCCCTCACCGCCACCTCCGGTCCCGGCCTCAGCCTCATGATGGAAGGCCTGGGCCTGGCGGTCGCCAGCGAGACGCCCATCGTCGTCGCCAATGTCATGCGCGGCGGCCCCTCCACCGGCATCCCCACCAAGTCCGAACAGTCGGATCTCAATATCGCCCTTTACGGTTTCCACGGCGACGCCCCGCACCTGGTGCTGGCGGCCACCGACATCCGCGACTGTGTCTTCACCACCCAGTGGGCGGTGCGCCTGGCGGAACATTTGCAAACCGTCGCCATCGTCCTCACCGATCAGGCCCTGGGCCAATCCCGCACCATCTGCCCCCCTCCCGCCCACTTCCCGGAGGCACTCCCCCGCCTGGTGGCGGAGGTGGGCGATGAGCCCTACCGCCGTTATACCCTCACCGAATCCGGCGTCTCGCCCATGGCCCTGCCGGGACAGGCGGGCGGCATGTACACGGCGGATGGGCTGGAGCACAACCCGCGCGGTACGCCCTCGAGCATGGCCAAGGACCACCTGGCCCAGTCCGAGAAACGCCAGCGCAAGCTTACCGACTTCGACTACGGTCACTATTGGGCCGAGATCAGCGGCGCCGGCCCCATTGCCCTCGTCACCTGGGGCTCGGCCACTGGGGCCGTCGTCGAGGCCGCCGAGCGCCTGACCGCCGCGGGCCAGCCAACCCGCGCCATCGCCCTGCGCCTCATCGCCCCCCTGCGCCACGCCGACCTGGCCCAGGCCCTGGCGGGGGCCGAGGCGATCCTGGTCGTCGAGCAGAACCAGGGCGCCCAACTTTTCCACTACCTGCACGCGGAACAGGCCCTGCCCGCCGGAGCGCGATCCCTCGCCCGGCCCGGTCCCCTGCCCCTGCGGCCCGGCGACATCGCCGCCGCCGCCCTCGCCCGCCCCGCCGCCAGCCCCAACCAGGAGCATTGAGATGGAAGCCGCGACCAGCACCCCGGCCCTCAAGGCCAAGGATTACAAATCCGACATCAACCCCATCTGGTGCCCCGGCTGCGGGGACTTTGGCGTCCTCGCCGCCATGAGCAAAGCCGCCGCCTACCTGCAACTGCCCAAGGAGCGGTTGGCGATGGTCTCGGGCATCGGCTGCTCCTCGCGCCTGCCGGCCTACATCGACAGCTATGGCTTCCACGGCATCCACGGCCGCTCCCTGGCCATTGCCGCCGGGCTCAAGGCGGCGCGGCCCGACCTCACCGTCGTGGTCTCGGGCGGCGACGGCGACGGCTTCTCCATCGGCGGCAACCACTTCCTGCACGCCTGCCGGCGCAACATGGACCTGACCTACATCGTCATGGACAACGAGGTCTATGGCATGACCAAGGGTCAGGCCTCGCCCACCACCCAGCCCGACTGGACTCGCAGCAAGCTCACCCCGCGCGGCACGGGCGTGCGGCGCTTCCAGCCTACCGCCCTGGCCCTGGCCGCCGGCGCCTCCTTTATCGCCCGTGGCTTCACGGGGGACCCCAGCGATCTCACCCGCTTGATCGTCCAAGCCATCCAGCACCCGGGCTTTGCCTTCCTCCACGTCCTCAGCCCTTGCCAGACCTACCAGCCGGAACAAAAGGACTGGAAGCACCTGGTGCATCCCAACGCCGCCGAGGCCACCGACGACCCCGTCGAGGCCGCCCGCCGCATCCAGATGGACGACGGCATGTCCCTCGGCCTCCTCTACGCCCAGGAGCTGCCCTCCTGGCAGCCGCCCCACCTGTCCAGCGCCACCCTGCCGGAAATCGAAGCGGAGTTTCAGCTATGAGCAACCATCAGCCCGCCAGCATCGCCACCATCCCCGAATTCCTGGCCCACGCCCTGGAACTGGAATACGAGTCCGCCGAGCGCTACCGCGAACTGGCCGGCAACCTGGCCGTCCATAACAACCCGGAGATCGCCGAGCTCTTTGATTACCTGTCGCGGATGAGCGACCTCCACGCCCAGGAGGTCGAGGCGCGCGCCCAGGGCATCGTCCTGCCCCAGATCCCACCCTGGGACTTCAAATGGGCCGCCGGCGGCAGCCCCGAGGCCAACGCCGCCGCGCAGGACGACGACCTCAACTACCTCATGACTCCCATCCAGGCCCTACACCTGGCCCTGCATAACGAGATTCGCGGCCGCGACTTCTACGCCCAGGTCGCCGCCGGCTCCCCCGATGCCGAGGTGCGCCAGCTCGCCGCCGAGATGGTCGAGGAAGAGAACGAGCACGCCGCCCTGCTGGAGGACCGGCTCGCCAAGATAGACCCAACCCGCGCCGAGCCGGTCGAGGATCTTGACCCGCCGAACATGCCGGAGTGATCTTGGGGTCTTGAGGCAGGTGCCATCAGTACCCACGAACTCGGCCCGGAAACCGGCACCCGTTGAAGGCTTCGCAATGACCGACGAACTGATGCACAGTTTCGCTCGGCCAGCCCTTGAATCAGAGCGCATTTGACTAGAGGAGGGGCAGCGGCGGCTGGCGAACCACCGCACTGGACAGGTCAAGGGTATCCCAGCGGAAGTTATTTTTGGGGTCTTGTGAAGTGCCGGAAGGGGTGCGCGGGGTTACTTCGGAAAAATGCTCAAGAGCCGGCGGAACCATCAGCCCCGCGAGGAGGCTGCTGGCTGACGCCCCCCAAGTGGCGCCTGCTTCCGCCCGAGCATGGAGAAATAATAGTCGGCGTAATCCTTGTCCGCGCCGACCATGTGGCTTACCAGCCAGTGGTGCAGGGATTGCACGGTCTCACTGTCCAGACGAGTCTGGGTCTGGCGTTCCAGATCCCGCACCATTTCGATGTACTCGGCCAGCAAGAGGGCGTGTTCACTGCGGTGGGAGGCCAGTTCCGGGTAATCGATGGCGCGCATCAGGGCCTCTTCGTGCTTGAAATGCTCGCGGGCCTGTTCGGCCAGGAGTTCGAGGGCGGCCATCAGGGCGACATGCTCGGCCGCGGGGTCGCCCAGGCTATCCCCGGCCGCCGCCCTCAAGGGCTCGGCAGCCAGGGCAGGGTCCCAGGTGAAGCGCGCGGCCAGTTGGTTGACGCCATCCACCAGACTCCGATGCTCGGCGTCCACCAATTCGATGCCAAGGGTCCAACTCTCTTGCCACGGGAGCCTGGACATGGGTCTGACCTCCACAATGCGGACAACTACTCAAGTGAAGTGTGGCTGATGCGCGGCCAGACCGCCAGATTGGGTGAAGATTCGAACAGGCCGTGGAGATGGTTTGGGCTGACCACCCTGGTGGTCAAGGCTCCCGGTTACGGAGGTAAGAGATCTGGCTCTAAGCCATGCCCCTTATCGGTAGGGCTGACAATAGCCACGGTTGTCAAGGTAGTAACCCTTACGGCAGCCCTGAAGCATGAACCTGGGATCCCACTGTCGGCGGCCAGACCCGGTGCCGGTGTGGCCCGGCGCTGCCCTCGGCGGGCTGGGTAGGGCCTGATCCGCCGTCGTGGGGGGGGGCTGGGGGGAGGCTCGAGTGGCCTTTGGGGACGCTGCCGTGGTGCGGCGAAATCGTTGGGCCAGGGGGTGCCCCGTGCGAGCGCCGGCACGGACCTATAGCCTGGCTAAGCTTGGGTTATTCGAGCTGAAGCCGGAGTGGCTGGGCCAGCAGCAGGCGCATCCGCTGCGGGTCGAGCCAGGGCGCGGCACAGGAGGAGCGGATGAAGGCGAGGGCGCCGCGCACGCCGAGTTCTCGATACAGGTCGCGCAGGTGGCGGGC